>JBKECE010000201.1:0-5895 GCA_047974325.1 Dysgonomonas sp.
GAACTCAAATTATCGCGCAATAGCGTGGATGAAGTAGTAGAATGGCTCGATACAGAATTGTTGAATCTGGCTAATGCCCTACCAAAAACACCACAAAATGAATCTTATGCTGCACGTCCTACTCAGGCAGCAGCTTTGGCTGTTCGAGCACGTTTATTATTGTACGCGGCAAGTCCTCTGTTTAATTCTCCGGACAACTATTCGGGACTGCCCGAATTTCTGAGAATTCAAAACCGAGACGGGAAAAAGCTTTTCCCCCAATCGTATAGCGTAGATAAATGGAAAAAGGCGGCAGAAGCATCCAAGTTGCTTATTACTACTCAGTCTCATCATAAACTAATGGGTGAAACAGAAGATAACACGCCCAATAGTTTCGAAGCTGCTTATAAAAATTACAGAGAAGTATTTACCAAACCAACCAACGAAGAAGTACTTTTTGATCGTTCGCTAATGGTATGGACTAACTGGACTGATTTTGACCAGTATCTCCAGACCGTACAGCCGAAACAATATAAAGGAGCCGCTATGCAAGGTGTGACTCAAAAGCTTATCGACGCTTTCTACATGGACAATGGATCACTTCCCGTAACAGACAACCCCTATTATTCCGAGACCGGATTTACGACCAACAGATCTGATATAACCGTGAATAAAGTTATCTTGGTAGATGATTATAAAATCGATGAAGTATACAATATGTACCAGAAGAGAGAAGCACGCTTTTATGTATCTGTATTTTTCAACGGACGAAAATGGGAAGCTTCAGAAGCTAAGGAGAACGGTATAGTAAAACCGGTGGATTATTTCCTCAATGGGTTATCCGGAGGACCTGGTTACACGCCGGCTACCGGCGCCACTCCGTATAAATACATTGCAGCCGAAGATATTCAGGGCAAAACTCAGATAAAACGTCCTATATTATACCGTATGGCAGAAGTATACCTGAATTATGCCGAAGCCTTGAACCAATATTCACCGGGAAATGCTGATATTCTTAAATACCTGAATAAGGTGCGTAATCGTGCCGGATTACCCAATTATGAAGTAGCTTTCCCGAATAAGACATCGCAAGAAGATCTGAAAGAAGCAATCTTACGCGAACGCATGATTGAACTCAATTGGGAAGGAAATCGCTACTTTGATACCAGACGTTACCTTATCGCCGAAATAGAAGATAACGGACCTTTCTACGGAATGAATTCGAAAGGTGATAGTAAAACCACCTTTTATAAGAGAACTGTATTTGAGAACCGAATATTTAAAAAATCTTTCTACTTGTTCCCCATACCGCAAGACGAACTCAATGTCAACGAAAATTTAGTACAAAATCCTTATTGGAAATAATTTTCAAACGAAATAATATGAAACAGTCATTTCAACTAACTATGACACACGGGAGGGAACGATTAATAGCGTGTTCTCAGCCTGTTGCAGACAGACATGTATCCTCAATGTAAAAATAAAATTCTAAACACATGAAATACACAAAATTTAGAAATCAGTTGTTGATTACAGTAGCAATACTTTTTTTTACATCTCTGTCATCGTGCAACGAAGATCCATACATAGTTCATTATGAAGGGTTCACTTGTTCTTCAGATGAAGTAGAATATGTGTTCGAAAGCGGTTCCAATGGTTCCATAGACTTAAAAATAATCGCTGAAAATGGATTAAAAAGGATAAAAGTGAAAATTGGATCGTGGACAGGAAGCGATTCGGGTACAGAAGAAACAATAGAGATAAAGGGTTCTCCAAAGACTTACAATTTCAGCTACTCCTTTGATATTCCAGACAATGCGAATCTGGACACAGAACTTACTTTTCTTTTAGATGATTATGCCGGTAAAACGGTAGAATACAAAGTGAACGTTACAACTCTAAAAGATGAAGAAAACCCGATAATAAATATAGAAAAGCCGGTAATCCCCGACAATAAATTTTCGCCTTTAGAGAAAGTGCCGTTCCAGGTTACAATAACAGACAATAAGAAAATCAAAGAGGCTGTATTGTCATGCGAAGCGATTTCTTACAGTAAGACTTTCAAACCCGCAAATGTAAAAGATAAATCGATTACAATAACCGAGTTTGTAGATATTCCTGAAGAAGGAACATATACATTCAACCTGAAAGCATATGACGCACAAAATAACCTGGTCGAGCAGGATATTCCGGTAATCGTATCCGTAGGTAGCAAACCCGCGATAGTCGATCTTATGACAACACCATTAACGGGGGTTTCGGGAGGGAAACTACCTTTCCATTTCAAAGTAACCACAGATAAAACACACGTGATATCCACCGTAAAAATAGAAATAGCATCACCGGATATTACAACTTCGAAAACGTTCTCACCGAATACCCAGAGCGTAAACTTAGAAGATGTATTGGATATTCCGTCTTCTGCTGATGCACACGACAAGGATCTGAAAATAACGGTAACAGCTACAAATGACATAGGGGAATCATCTCAATGGACTGGAAATAGTAGCATTATCAAGAACGTGTATATATTTGGCAAAGGTACTGTAGCCAAAGGGATGATGGGATATTCAATGCCGATGAAACATCAAACAGGAACAAATCTATTTGTATACAAGACTTTTGTAGAAGCTATAAATGAAGGGTTCAGATTCTGGAGTGGGACATTCTCTGTCAACTCAGAGACGAGAGAATCGACAGCAGTACCAATTTGGTCCTGGGGTAAAAAAGACAACGAAAACATGCTTGAAGGCAATGAGACATTCGTTACCGCCGGAGGTACAGGTTATTACATCATCACATTTGATCCGGTAACGCTATCTTATTCGGTAAAAAGCGATACGGACGTACCATCAACCCCGGAAGAGGAAGGAATTTACTCCCAAGTAAATAACCTGCTTTACAAATCGGGTAATGAATGGGTAACTTCCAATTGGAATTTTATCAAATTCAACGCGTTTCCAAATAACGTACACCGTTTCTACATGGACGTAAAAACAAATGGAAGCGGATGGACACAAGCCTTTTTTGGACTGGCTGCACAAGCAGGAGCTGATGGAACGATGTATTCTGTTGTCGGTGGAGCTGGAGGTTGGACGTACACTTTCGATGGGTTTGCCTGCTCGCTTGAGAAAAAATACTCTTGGGCGGGATCCGGTCAGATTAGTGAAAAAGGATCCACGCCTAATGGAACGATGTTTCGTATGGTGGTAGATACCTACCTGATGCAAATGAGTTGGGCTCCTATTTCAGCGTATAGTTATCCGGCAGCAACGAATTAACTTTTAAAATCCCGTACATCTATTCTCAACATGAATTTATGGAACTTTAGCAATGCCTATTTACCTGTCATTATTCTACTTCGTTGTTTTCCGAAATCAAGTTAATTGATGCTTTACAATGGAATGAATTGTATATATAGATTTTGACGTTCACTTGAAAGCACACTGCTGTAAATTGAAAATTTTAACAAAACAATAAACAAATCACTATTTACTAATAAAAAAAGGAGGTTATAAATGCGACACAAACGACTAAAAGTGAGTGCCATGCTTTTGTTAGGTCTCGGACTGACAGGAATGCAAGCACAAACAAGCGTTAACGCGACAGGTGGCAATGCGACTGGTAGCGGAGGCACTGTAGATTATTCTCTTGGTCAGGTGGTTTACACCACCAACACTGAAACGAATGGTTCCGTATCACAAGGAATACAGCAACCCTATGAAATTTTGGGAGTAACGACAATAGAAGAAGCTAAAGGGATAACTCTTATGGTTTCCGCCTATCCCAACCCAACTACCGATCATCTTATCTTGGAAGTAAACGAATTTGAATTAACAAATCTTACCTTTCAGTTGTACGATACAAATGGAAAACTTTTAAAAAATGGAATAATTACAGGGCGGCAAACAAATATTGTTATGAGCAGTTTTGCATCGGCTACATATTTTGTAAATGTAATCCAAAACAACAAAGAAATCCAAAAATTTAAAATCATTAAAAATTAAACAAACATGAAAAAAGTATTCACAGTTTTGATTACCGTTCTGTTGACGGTAAGTGTATTTGCTCAATCACCTGAAAAAATGAGCTATCAGGCAGTAATACGCAACGCAAGTAGCTCGTTGGTTGCAAACCAAGCAGTAGGAATGAAAATAAGTATCTTGCAAGGTTCTGCAAATGGTACAGCGGTGTATGTGGAAACCCAAACCCCGACAACAAATATCAATGGTTTGGTAAGTATTGAAATTGGTGCCGGAACAGTCGTAAGTGGTAATTTCTCTACTATCAACTGGGCAAATGGACCTTATTTCATCAAAACCGAAACCGATCCATCCGGCAACACAAGCTACAATATTATCGGTACAAGCCAGCTTCTGAGCGTACCCTACGCCCTACACGCAAAAACAGCCGAGTCTATTAGCGGTTCTCACTATGTAGGTGAATTATACGGTGGCGGCGTAGTATTTTGGGTGGATCACACCGGTAAACACGGGTTAGTTGTCAGCATGGTAGATTTGAAAAATGGAGTGGACAATGAGGTATGGAGCAATGTTTTAACCCATATTGGAGCAAGCACCGATTGGGACGGCACAAACAATACAACAGCCATTACAGGACAAGGAGGACATACAAACAGTGGTGCTAATTTATGCGCGAACTACACCAATATCGACTACGGAACAGGTGTATACAGCGACTGGTTCCTACCAAGTCTTGGTCAACTGAAACACATATGGAATAACCTAACAGAAGTTCAAAAAGCACTCGATAGCGATGGAAACGTTGACACTACTCCAATATTAAAAGCCGACTATTGGTCTTCGACTGAATACTATAACCAGTATGCATGGTATTTTTACTTCTTCGAAGGTAAAATAGCATATCGCACAAAGGACAGTCTTGGTTTTATTCGCGCTGTTAGGGCTTTTTAATCCTTCGGGGAAAAAGCAGATACGAATCTTTTACAATATCATTTGCTTAATTTCATCACATTATTATTGAAGAATTTTTTCCTTTCCTGAATGTACGGCGGGAGAGCTTAGTCCGATATAAATTTGGGAAAGGAAAAAATTTAAACCACTTACTACACCTAAATGGGAAAACAGCAACTTGTTAAGAAATTTCATGTGTTTAAAATGTATTATTTTTCATTTAGGGCACACGCCTGTCTGTAACAGGAAGAGGACACGCCATTAATCATCCCCTTGGGTTGTCAAGTTTAGTTTACATGGCTGTTTCATTTTATTAACGAGATAGATATTAGTAATACAACCAAACATCATTCAAACATATCACTATCAGCATATTGATTTGTGTTGACAATAAAAACAAAACGGTCGGGTTAATATCCTAAGAAATTAACAATATCCTATCCGGAATCGAAGCAATCTTAGAAAATGATTGTATTATTTCAAAAAAACCAATCCTTTTTTTCTACAAACAAACCGGTAATTGAGTATTTTTGCTAATCATCTAAATCCATTCACATGAATAAAATAGTAATATTATTGGCTATGTTCATTGTTTTTGAAGCCTGTGGCAATTCCGGGGTAGAGCCGAAGGGCGAAACTCCGCCACTGCCCGACCCACCTACTACCAATGACAAAAAAGAACTGATGTTTCTCATAGATGAGGGAATAAAGGGCGAAGAACTGGTAGCCAAATTCAAAGATGATTTAAACGCGTTGGATAATGCCATCGAAAACATCTATAAAGAGTTATCTCCTTTGCAGGAAAAATATACAGTTTCGGTATTGATATATCCAACATGGTTATACAAAGAAACCGGGTATGGACAAGGAGATGCTTCAGTGGGTGTGAACCGTATTCATCCGGCGTTAATTCACACATTCAATTATTTTAAGAAAAAAGGCATAGTAGTATATTTGGAGATTTACTCATCCGGCATTTATA
>JBKECE010000150.1:0-1807 GCA_047974325.1 Dysgonomonas sp.
AACAACAATACCTTCCAAATGAACTCTATCACTGCCATTTATTGCTTCGATGCAATGAGATTCCCTGTATTTCAGACGACCAGATGACAATACCCCGCGTCCGAATATTTTCACATCAGGCCTTCCACTCATGATAAAACTACCATAAACCCACGCACCATCATGAAGATAGATGGATTTGATATTTGCAGGGATATTGTACACACCAATGTCGTGAATTCCTGGTTCAAATACAATTTCGGTTACAGTTGCAGGGATATTTTGAATATCAAATTTTGTGGCATTTTCCAATACTGTGGTTTGTGGTGAATTGAAATTCGGAAAGTCAGTTTCCTTTGGGTTGGCAAAAATCATCAAGCCGTTTTTATATCCATCAGCACCAATCTCAAGAGAATACTGTCCGGGATTTGTAATCGTGAATGTAACTGTATTACCTGTTGTAGCTGAAGTAATATCGTGTCTGGATGGATAAATTTTTGTTAGTGAGCCAACAGAGACTTTGCTTGAAATCACCTTAACCTCGACTGTAACTTGTCCTTCAAAAGAGAAATTCACCCAATTGATCGTTCTGTTCTTGAAAATATCGAGTGGGAAAAAATCGTTTTCCGTCATATCTTCGAAGCCTAACTGGAATACGGGACAAGCGTTTTGAAACACAATGACTTTTTCAGTGATTTCACTCCTAACTATAGAAACCTCGTATATATCTGAAACAGGAACTCCATCATATTTTTCAGGTCCATGTCCATTATAATATTCATGTACGACAGCATTATTTATATCTGGTATTTCCAGTTCATATTGCTCCTCACCACTGCAAGATGCAACAACGAAGAGAATAAAAAATAATATTTTATAATTGATGTAATTCATTTCAAAAAAATTAGATTGATAATACTACTTGCTCGTATATAAATAATAATAGCAAAGAAGTTAATCCGCTCAAAAATTAGCGGATTTATTGCGCTCCGGATAAAACAATTAAAGCCAATCCTGCCAAAAATAGAATAAACATTAGTAACAAGAGTATGTTGGTGGATTTTGATGAACCTTTAAATTCTTTCCAGACAAAGATTCCCCAAATTGCGGCAATCATAGGCGCACCCTGTCCCAACGCATAAGAAATTGCAGGTCCCGCCTTTTCCGAAGCGATATAACTAAAAGCTGTACCAATACCCCAGATGATACCACCTAAAACTCCAATCAAGTGAGTTTTGGTATTACCGTTAAAATACGCTTTATAAGAGACTGGTTCACCAACAAAAGGTTTCTTCATGACAATGGTATTAATAATAAAATTGCTAATCAGGATACCTGAAGCAAAAATGAAGAAAGCAGAATACGGAGTGGCTTTACCCACCTCGGGTGAAATAAAATTGGTCAAATCCATCGCGCTGGCAACAAAGCGGTAAAAGAATGACATTAAAACCCCTGCAACAAGCGCCAGAATAATTCCTTTGTTATTTTGTTTGATGTCTTTTGATGAATTTTTCGAAGCAGCTATACCATTCAAAACGATCGCAATAGCTCTCAGAAACACACCAACAAACAGGATGTATGGATTTCCTTTAGGTTATCCAAAATAATTAACAAATACACCAAGCACTAAGGCAATACCACCTCCGAATGGAAAAGCAACAGCCATACCGGAGATCGCAACAGCAGCTGTTAACAAAATGTTTGACTAATTAAAAATTACTCCTCCAACAAAAGCGTTAAGATAATTTGCAGATGTTATTTGTGCTAGATCTTCCACAAAACCACGACCTGATTCTCCAATGCTTCCCATTGTAAATCCCAATAGGAC
>JBKECE010000195.1:0-20843 GCA_047974325.1 Dysgonomonas sp.
CTGCCGGATTTGACCGGATCATTATTGAAACTGTTGGAGTGGGACAGTCTGAGACCGCAGTGCATTCTATGGTCGATTTTTTTCTACTGATTCAGCTTGCCGGAACAGTCGATGAACTTCAAGGGATTAAACGAGGCATAATGGAAATGGCTGATGGCATTATTATAAATAAAGCTGACGGAAACAATATAGAAAAGGCAAATCTGGCTAAGTCGCATTTTGAAAATGCGCTACACCTTTTTCCGTTACCGGAATCTGGATGGAGTCCCAAGGTGTTGACGTATTCAGGATATTATGAATATGGAATAAAAGAAGTCTGGAGTATGATTGACGATTATATCAGCTTTGTGAAAAAAAACGGATATTTTCAGCATAAAAGAAATACTCAATCCAAATATTGGATGTATGAGACCATTAATGAACAACTTAAATTTAATTTTTACAATGATCCCGTCATTCAGAAAAAATTAGCAGAGTGTGAAAATTTGATTTTGAATTCAAAAATGAGTTCATTCATCGCAGCCCAAGATGTGCTTGAAGTTTATAAAAATAGAAATAAAAAATAAATGTTATAAACTTGCAAAATATTTGTAAATAATACAATCTCTTGTGATTTATTATTTTAGAGAATCATTATATTTGTATCCGAAAAAAAAGAAAATCAAATAATTTGTTGAATTAAATAATATTTCTAATCATGGAGAAACCTTATGCTATTGGTATTGATATAGGTGGCACTAATACCGTATTCGGAGTTGTAGATAAAAGAGGTCATATTATTACGCAAAGTTCAATTAAGACACTGGCGTTCCCTGAAGTTAACGATTATGCGAGTAATCTGGCTCAAGCACTCAAAAATATGATTGATCAGGTTGGTGGCATTTCTCAAATAAAAGGTATTGGAGTGGGTGCTCCAAATGGTAATTTCTTTTCAGGATGTATCGAATTTCCTCCAAACTTACCATGGAAAGGTGTTATTCCCTTAGCACAGATGTTGTCAGACAGATTAGGCATTCCGGTAGCATTAACAAATGATGCGAATGCTGCTGCCGTAGGAGAAATGACTTATGGTGCAGCGCGAGGAATGAAAGATTTTATTATTATCACGCTTGGTACAGGTGTTGGTAGCGGCATTGTTGTAAATGGACAATTGGTATACGGACACGATGGTTTTGCCGGAGAATTAGGTCATGTTATACGCAGACAAAATGGACGTCTTTGTGGTTGTGGCCGGAAAGGTTGTTTGGAAACATATGCATCGGCTACCGGGGTGGCACGTACTGCACGCGAATTTTTGTCGGAACGTAAGGATGCAAGCTTGTTGCGAGAATTAAAACCTGAAGAAATAACTTCAAAAGACGTATTTGATGCTGCTCTCAAAGGTGATGAATTAGCAAAAGAAATTTTCGCATTCACTGGTAATATATTGGGTGAGGCTTTTGCGGATTTTATTGCATTCTCTAGCCCTGAAGCGATCATCCTTTTTGGTGGTCTTGCAAAATCGGGCGATCTGATCTTTGAACCGATCAAAAAAGCGATGGAAACCAATTTGTTGAATATCTTTAAAAACAAGGTGAAATTGCTTATGTCGGAAATGAAAGATGCTGATGCAGCCATACTTGGTGCAAGTGCTCTAGGCTGGGAGGTGAAAGAGGCATAAAACCGGAAAAATATATATAAAGGAGCCCTTCGGTGTATGCTATGCTGAAGGGCTTTAATTTTCGTAATAATTAGACTTATTTCTGTCCTCCAAGAAGGTGAAAATATTATAGAATTTTAAACAAAATCTTTTTATTGCTAAGTAATATAAATAATTATAGATTTCATATCTTTGTGAGCCTGTAAAGAAAAGATTATAATATTGTATGACTTCATCAAAAAAAATAACAACTGCACTCGT
Organism: Dysgonomonas sp.; assembly: GCA_047974325.1. GTDB lineage: Bacteria > Bacteroidota > Bacteroidia > Bacteroidales > Dysgonomonadaceae > QVMP01. Next base: position 1,901 of record JBKECE010000195.1, read on the forward strand.
ATCAGTCTATCATAAAGATGGCTTGGATGATATATTAAAAGTGCTTAATAGTTTGGGTGTTAAATTTGTATCCACTGGTGGTACACAACAGTTCATAGAGTCGCTTGGTTTTCCTTGTCAGCCGGTCGAGGATTTAACGGGTTATCCTTCAATATTGGGAGGAAGGGTAAAAACTTTACACCCTAAGGAATTTGGCGGCATTTAGAACAGTCGTGACAATGAATAAGATCAGAAACAAAAAAAATCATATGAAATTCCTTCTAAAGATTAAGTAATTGTCGAAATATATCCATTACAGCAAACTGTTGCATCGGGTGCGGATGAAGCCGATATTATTGAAAAAATAGACATAGGTGGAATTTCACTTATAAGGGCAGCTGCCAAAAATTTCAAAGATGTGATTATTGTCGCCTCCCGGAAACAATACCAATCACTATATGATCTACTGAATGAGAAAGGGGCCGTTTCGGATTTGGGCGATAGAAAATGGTTTGCAAAAGAGGCATTTGCGGTTTCTTCGGCTTATGATACGGCCATATTCAATTATATGGATATGGGGCAATTGTCAGCTTTCCGTTATGCACAAGACAATGGAAAATTGCTCCGGTATGGAGAGAATCCTCACCAAAGAGGTGTGTTCTTTGGTGATTTTGATGCGATTTTCGACCAATTGCATGGAAAAGAAATTTCTTACAATAACTTATTGGATATTGAATCTGCTGTATCCTTAATCGGGGAATTCACAGATACAACTGTCGCTATATTGAAGCATAACAATGCTTGTGGCATTGCTTCGAGAGAATCGGTTGCTGAAGCTTGGACTGCAGCTTTAGCCGGAGATCCTGTATCGGCCTTTGGAGGCATTGTCATTTCAAATAAAACGATTGATGCGGCAGCGGCGGCAGAGATAAATAAAATATTTTTTGAAATAATAATAGCCCCGGCGTATGATGTTGCAGCGTTAGAAATTTTGGAACAGAAAAAGAACCGTATCGTCTTGGTTCAAAAATCGGTTGTAGAAGACTCTCAACAATTCAGATCGCTTCTGAATGGTGTGCTTGTGCAAGACAAAGATTTGAGTATACAAAATGCTGGTGATTTGAGATTAGTGACTAAGAGGACATTGCAAGGATCGGAGGAAGAAGATTTGTTATTTGCAAACAAATTGGTGAAACATACGAAATCTAATGCTATAATTCTAGTAAAAAACAAACAACTTTGTGCATCGGGTACGGGTCAGACTTCGAGAGTCGATGCATTGAATCAGGCAATAGCAAAAGCGGGTAATTTTGGATTCGATCTAAATGAAGCCGTGATGGCTTCGGATGCCTTTTTCCCATTTCCGGATTGTGTTGAGATAGCTGGGAATGCAGGAATAACGGCCGTGATTCAACCCGGAGGTTCAATTAAAGATGAATTGTCTGTGAACTATTGTAACGAACATAACATATCTATGGTGATGACAGGTGTGCGTCATTTTAAACATTAAGAAACAATTTTAGAATCAACATAAAATAAAGAAAATAATTATGGGTTTATTCTCATTTACACAAGAAATAGCAATGGACTTGGGCACAGCCAATACAATTATCATTTGCAATGATAAGATAGTTGTGGATGAGCCTTCTGTGGTTGCATTGGAAAGACGTTCTGATAAATTAATTGCAGTGGGAGAAAAAGCCCGTCAGATGCATGGAAAGACTCATGAAAATATAAGAACGATCAGACCACTAAGAGATGGTGTGATAGCTGACTTCACAGCAGCTGAGCATATGATTCGTGGAATGATTAAAATGATAAATAATAATAAACGCCGCCTTTTTTCACCTTCTTTGAGAATGGTGATTTGTATTCCTTCAGGCAGTACAGAGGTTGAAACTCGTGCTATTCGAGATTCGGCGGAACATGCCGGTGGACGCGATGTATATATGATTTTTGAACCAATGGCTGCAGCTATTGGTATAGGATTAGATGTTGAAGCTCCCGAAGGTAATATGATTGTCGATATAGGTGGTGGAACAACCGAGATTGCAGTTATATCTCTTGGTGGAATTGTTTCAAACAAATCAATAAAAATTGCAGGCGATGATCTCACTGAAGATATTCAGGAATATATGGGTCGCCAACACTATATACAGGTCGGAGAACGGACTGCCGAAAACATAAAAATCGCTGTAGGATCTGCACTGACTGAATTGCCTGACAATGAAACTCCTGATGTTTTTATTGTTCACGGACCAAATAGAATGACATCTCTTCCGATGGATATTCCTGTCACTTATCAGGAAATAGCTCATTGTCTGGACAAATCTATTGCTAAAATGGATTCGGCAATATTGAGCGCATTGGAACAAACTCCTCCTGAGTTGTATGCCGATATTGTAAAAAATGGCATCTACCTTACTGGTGGCGGTGCATTGCTCAGGGGATTGAGCAAACGTTTTTCCGAAAGAATTGGCATCGAATTTCATGTTGCGGAAGATCCCTTGCATGCTGTGGCAAAAGGTACAGGTGTTGCCCTAAAAAATATTGATAAGTTTAACTTTCTGATGCGATAACATACTGGACAAGAATTGAGAAAAATTAAATAAGATAGCGATCTTGTTTTTGTCCTTATAATATGAAATAAAAATAGTTTTTGATTATGCGCAATTTAATTGCATTTTTGATAAAAAACGGAGCATGGTTTTTCTTCATACTTCTTGAAGTGATCTGTTTTTATTTTATTTTTCAATATAATTCGTACCAGCGCAGTTTATTTTTAAACTCTTCCAACGAGATCGTGGGAAGGGTTTATTCTATTTCGGGAAATGTCCGTTCTTATTTTGGCCTGAAAAAAGATAATGAAGATTTGATGGCAAAAAATGCTGTTCTACAGGAGCAGATATGGGACATGGAGAATTATATCAATACGTTGATATCTGATACACTAACCACAAGGTCTTTTGTATACGATTCTATAAAAACGAATGATTATGGTTTTGTTGTTGCCAGGGTTGTCAATACAAGCATAAATAAAATAGATAATTTCATTACCATAGATAAAGGATCTAATGATGGTTTGAAGAAAGAGATGGGTGTTGTTTCGCCGCTTGGCATTGTGGGCTTTGTCAGAGACTTATCTCCTAATTTTGCTATTATACAGCCATTGTTAAATTCCAAATCAGTATTTAATTGTAAGATTAAAGGTTCGAACAGCTCCGGATCACTTATCTGGGAGGGAGGTGATTATCGTTATGCAATGCTCAAAGATTTTCCGAGACATGGTAAGTTTGCAGTTGGAGATACTGTTGTGACTAGTGGCTTCTCAGATTTTTTTCCAAAAGATATAATTGTTGGGGTTGTTGAAAATTCAATGAAACAAAGCGACGATAATTTTTTGACGTTGAAAGTTCGCTTAGCAACTGACTTCACATCATTGACAAATGTTTTGGTTATTGTGAATAGAAAAGGTGAAGAAAGAAAAGAATTAGAAAAAACGACTGATAATCCGGTGAAGAATGCAGAATAGATTCATACAGTTTTTTTTATTGTTTGTCATACTTGTTTTATTACAGGTTTTGATCCTAGATCATATTTCATTTTTGGGATATGCAACACCTTTTTTATACATTTATTTTGTATTTAAATTGCCGATTGGTTTGAATCGCTATTTTATTACTTTTCTGGGATTTTTGCTCGGATTTACGATTGATTTGTTTTGTAATACACCTGGAATGAATGCTGCGGCTACAACTTTCATTGCTTTTTTTATAAAACCGATTCAAGGTTTATTCTTTCAACGCAACGATTATGAAACCTATATTCCGAGTATATCTGTGCTTGGAGGAGCGTTTCTAAGATATGCTGTTCTGTGCATATTTATCCATCTGGTATTATTGCTGACAATAGAATCTTTCTCATACTTCAATTTTTATAATCTCATTTTAAAGATACTTTGTTCTACAATAGTAACTTCTTTATTGGTATTTGCGATAGAAGGTCTGTCTTTTAATAAGAAAAAATTGTGATTGATAGTCGGTTAGCATTTGGAAAAAGAAAATATATAATTGGAGGAACGGCATGTGTCATTGTGCTGTTGCTGATTGCTCGTCTTTTCTATCTCCAAATCGTGAAGAACGAATATAAGAACTTTGCAGACGATAATGCTTTTTTTAAGAAGACTTTATATCCTGCCAGAGGCACAATTTATGACCGTACAGATAAATTGCTGGTATATAATCTGCCAACATACGATATTGTCTATATTCCGAGAGAAGTGCTGCCTTTCGATACACTCGATTTCTGTAATATTTTGGGCATAACAAAAGAACAGTTGGATAAACGGTTTGCTGATGTGAAAGACAGACGGTTAAATCCCGGGTATTCATCATATACGATGCAAACACTTATGACTCAATTGACCTTGCAGGAATATGGATTGTTTCAGGAGAAATCATATAAGTTTCATGGATTTTATATTCAAAACAGGGCTTTGCGTCAATATTCTTACCAGAATGCAGCACAGGTGTTGGGATATGTTGCAGAAGTAAGCAAATCGAAGATAGAGGAAGATGACTATTATGTCAGAGGTGATTATATCGGAAAGTCTGGCATAGAGAATTCTTATGAAAATATATTACGAGGTGAAAAAGGTGTAGAGATTCTTCTCAGAGATGCTCATGGACGTATTCAAGGACGCTATGAAGGAGGCAAGCATGACAAAGATCCAGTTTCAGGTAAAAATCTGAAATTAGCCATAGATATTGAACTTCAGGCTTATGGTGAGTACCTAATGCAAAATAAAAAAGGGAGTATCATCATGATTGAACCTTCTACCGGAGAAATATTATGCATGGTCACATCACCTACATATGATCCTTCAATGTTGCTTGGACGTGAGTTTAGCCAAAATTATCTTACTTTAGCCAATGATCCGGATAAACCTCTGTTGAATAGAGCCATTCAAGGAGTTTACCCGCCTGGGTCTACATTCAAAACAACACAAGGTCTTATATTTTTGGAAGAAGAAATAATAACACCATCAACAATGTATTCTTGTGCTCATGGTTATCCCCCCGGTGGCGGCAGACCCAAGTGCCATGGTCATGCTAGTCCTCTACCGCTTGAAGCTGCCATAGCAACCTCCTGTAATTCTTATTTTTGTTATGGGCTGAATGCGATGCTCAGTAACCGGAAGAAATATAAAAATATCCTAGAGGCATTTGACATATGGAAAGATCATCTTGTGAATATGGGTTTTGGTTATAATCTTGGTGTTGATCTACCTTATGAAAAGCGTGGATTTATACCTAACAGTGGTTTTTATAGCAAGGCTTTCAAAACAGCTAATTGGTATCCGCAGAATGTAATTTCTATAGCCATCGGACAGGGAGAAGTGCTTGCTACGCCTTTGCAGGTAGCCAATTTAGCTGCAACTATTGCGAATAGAGGTTATTACATTACACCTCATATTGTTAAAGAAATTCAGAATACGAAATTGGACAGTTCTTTTGTGCAAAAAAAATATACAGGTGTGCAGAGCAGACATTATATGAACATTGTGGAAGGAATGGCAAAAGCTGTAACCGGTGGAACATGTCGGGGTGCTAACCTTCTGCCGAGCATTGAGGTTTGTGGAAAAACAGGTACTGCACAAAATTCGCATGGTAAAGATCACTCTATTTTTATGGGTTTTGCTCCGAAAGAAAATCCAAAAGTATCGATTTTTGTGATTGTTGAAAATGGAGAATGGGGAGCTACATTCGGTGTGCCAATAGGGCGATTAATGATCCAAAAGTATTTAAAGGGAGAAATTCCGGCTAGTGATAAAGGATTAGAAGACAGAATTGCCCATGCAGTAGTTCATTCAAAAGCTGCGACCAGATGGTTGAAACCTGCCGCTGAAAAAAATGAGACTGTAGAAGAGGGTAGTGAAACTGTAACTAACCAATAATTGAACAAAAAGAAATGAATGCGTATCTGAAGCAAGATGATAATATAAAAGCAAGTGTGGATTGGATGGTGATCCTCATTTATGTGGCTTTGATTTTTTGTGGATGGATAAGTATATATGCTGCAAGTTATCAATTCGATCAGGATATTGATCTTTTTGATTTGTCGGGTCGTGCAGGCATGCAATTGATCTGGATAGGTATATCTATGGTGTTTGCATTCGTCTTGCTTAAATTGGACAGTAATGTTTATGACGTCTTTGCATATTTCGTCTATGCCTTTTTTATAGTTTTACTATTTGTCACCATATTTGTAGCACCCGATATCAAAGGATCGAGATCGTGGCTGGTGATAACAAATTCAATACGGTTACAGCCTGCCGAGTTTGCTAAATTTGCGGTTGCTCTTGCTTTAGCTCGTTTTATCAATGGGTATAACTTCAAATTGATGACTTTGAAGAATATGTCTATCATCATTGCTATGATCGGATTACCTATTGTTTTGATCTTCCTGCAAAAAGAGACAGGTTCGGCATTGGTATATCTGGCTTTTGTTCTGATGCTTTACAGGGAAGGTCTTCCCGGAATAGTTCTTGTCTTGGGCATTTGTGCAGTTATCTTTTTTATTCTGGGATTGAAATTCTCGGCATTTGCATTAGGCATATTGGGCATATATACATTAATAATGTTGATCGCTACAGGTTTCGTTTTCAGCTACAAAAAAGATGTAGCGGTGGTGAGGAATATTATCATAGGAATGTGCTTAGTCTATGGTGTTGCATACATTGTATCTTTATTTGTAGCTGTTCCATGGGATATGGTAGCTCTCGGAGGTTTAGCTATCTTATTCATATATCTATTATTGCTGGCTCAACGAAATTGGAGCAGAAGTTATCTGTATATTGCCTTGTTTGTAGTATTTAGTGTGGCATACGTGAGTTCAGTTGATTATGTTTTTACGGATATGATGCAGTCTCATCAACAACAACGAATACTCGTATCATTGGGCATGCAAGACGATCTGATGGGGGCGGGATATAATGTGAACCAATCCAAAATAGCAATAGGATCAGGAGGTTTTATTGGTAAAGGTTTTCTGAACGGTACTCAAACAAAACTGAAATATGTTCCCGAACAAGATACCGATTTTATATTCTGTACGATCGGAGAGGAACATGGTTTTATCGGTTCTGTACTTGTTATTTTATTATTTCTCGCGTTAATATTACGGCTGGTATATTTATCCGAACGGCAACGAAGTCGTTTTGGGCGGGTCTATGGTTATTGCGTAGCTTCCGTTTTTCTGTTTCATGTGGCCATTAATATAGGCATGGTGATCGGACTCACTCCGGTTATTGGCATCCCATTGCCGTTTATTAGCTATGGCGGGTCGTCATTGCTTGGATTCACTATCTTACTCTTTATATTTCTACGAATAGATATGACCCGAAAACGGAGATAATAAGAAACAAATGAATTGTTTCTTATCCGGCACTTTCCCGTAGAAAATCAATTGAATCCAAAATCTCTTCTTTTGAAGCTGTTTGATTCAGAGCTATATTACCGATACCATGCAGTAGGGTGAAATTTATTTTGTCGGCAGACTCATTTTTTTTATCATGCTTCATCAATTCATACATTTCTTCGTATTGATCGCAGCCAAGGTAGAATGTTCCATAATTTTCTCTAATAAAATAGACCGCTTGCTGTAGCTTATCCTTTGGGAAGCCACACTTATTGAATGATAAATATAGTTCACAAATCAATCCCCATGCAACAGCATATCCGTGCTGCATTGGTTTGTTTATTTTGTATGAGATACTTTCAAAGGCGTGACCAATTGTGTGACCGAGATTAAGTGCTTTGCGGATATTTCGTTCAAAAGGATCTTGCTCCACAATATTTTCCTTGATTGATATGGATTCTACTACCAAATTACTAAGTTTCTCATAGTCAATATTATCTGTGTCGAATGATAATAGCTGAATCCAATTTTCCTCTGAAGATATCAGGCCATGTTTCAGCATCTCTGCATATCCGGACAGAAAATTAGCATGATCCAATGATTTGAAAAAATCTGAATTGACAAGAACTGTTTCGGCTGCGGCAAAGGCTCCAATTTCATTTTTGAGACCGTTAAAATTAATACCCGTTTTGCCTCCTACTGCCGCATCAACAGCACCGAGCAATGTAGTTGGAATGTTTATGCATTTTATTCCTCGTTTGAAACTTGCTGCGGCAAAGCCTCCTATATCAGTAATCATTCCACCGCCCAGATTGATTATCAGTGAATGGCGGGTGGCTCCATTCTCGGATAGATGTTTCCAGATGGAAGACAGGCTTTCGAGGTTTTTGTTGTCATCGCCCGATGGTATGGTAATCTTCCCTGCATTCTTAATTTCCGTAATATCCGAAATAAATTGCAAACAAAGCTTTTCTGTATTGCTGTCTGTCAAAATATATAATTTATCGTGATGTATTTCAGATAATATATTTTGAAGCTCAGTTTTTATATCTATTGATTTTATAATTTTCTGCATAATTGTTTATTTGAAAAAATTTCCGTCCTGAAATTTATAGCCTCTGAGTAATTCGTCTATTTTCATAGCTTTTTTGCCCGGTAACTGTATTTCCTGTACATCGAGTAATCCATTTTTACAGGCAATGTGCAGATAAGTTTTATTATCTGTTTGGATGCTACCTACCTGATATTGGTGTTCAGCCAAAATTTTACCGGATGTGTAGATCTTGATTGGCTGCAACGATGCTCCTTCATCGGAGATAAGTTCTGTCCATGCTGCCGGATAGGGTGATAAGCCTCTGATTAGGTTGTAGATATTTTCAATAGATTGCTCCCAATTGATGCGGCAGGTTTCTTTGAATATTTTTGGAGCATTCTTCAATACAGAATCATCTTCTACGAATTGATCCTGAGAGATTGCATCCGTTTTGCCTTCGATGATGAGATCTACGGTTTCTTTCACTAAAGTAGCTCCTAATAGCATTAGTTTATCATGGATTATGCCTGCATTATCATTTTCCTTGATTGAAATACTTTTTTGTTTAATAATTCTACCTGTATCGATTTCGTGTGTGAGAAAAAATGTTGTCACACCTGTTTCTTTTTCACCATTGATGATAGCCCAGTTGATAGGTGCTGCACCTCTGTATTGGGGCAAAAGTGATGCGTGTAGGTTAAATGTACCCAGATGTGGCATATTCCATACAATCTCGGGCAACATTCTGAATGCAACAACAATCTGAAGATCGGCATTCCAATTTTTTAAATCGGTTAGAAAACTCTCGTCTTTCAGTTTCTCTGGTTGTAGCAGAGGAAGTCCTTGTTCCATAGCATATTTCTTGACTGCCGAATGCTGCATTTTGTGTCCTCTTCCACTGGGTTTATCGGGCATGGTTATGACTCCTACAACATTATATTTATTTTCGACCAATACACGTAAAGTTTCTACTGCAAACTCAGGTGTACCCATAAATACAATCTTTAGTTCTTTTTTATTCATCTATTGTTATGGTTTTATTAATATAAATTTACATTTACGAATCGTAAATAAAATGAATATTAAACTCGAATAATATTTTACTTAATAACAGTGAGATATGATTTTGTTACTTTAATGTTCAAATATAAGCTAAATGTATCGGTTTTAATCAATCCAGACTTGTTTTATTTTTGATCTTAATTAACTTGAAAAACTATTATTTTAGTGAATATGAAAAAACATATTTATTTATGTAGTGTTATTATTCTATAGATTCAATTTTTTGATTACAAACTTAAAACTAACGAAAATAATTAACTAAACAATTTTAGATTATGAAAAAAGTAGTGTTATTAGCAGCAGCATGCTTACTAATTTTTAATATGAATGTGAATGCTCAAAGCGATTCACCCATTTCTTTTGGCGTAAAAGGTGGTTTAAATCTGTCAAATTTTGGAGGAGATGACCTTCAAGATGGAATAAAAGATGACAAGAATGCCATTTTGGGCTATAATGCAGGTGTAACCTTGGATTATCAATTGGCCGGAAGTTTGTATTTGATGACAGGGTTGGAATTTACAACCAAGGGGGCAAAATATGACGTAACTTATGGTGGTTTGACAGGATCATTGAAATTTAATCCGATGTATATACAATTACCTGTTCATGCCGGATTCAAGTTACCACTTACTGAAGATTTCAATCTTGTGTTGCACGGTGGAATATTTGCAGCCTATGGAGTTGGTGGTAAAATGAAAGTTGATGTGAGCGGGTCTAATTCGAATGTGAATTTGGTCGATATGGACTTGTTCAAAGATAACGGATTCAATAAAGTGGACTTCGGAGTAGGTCTAGGAGCTGGAGTGGAACTTGGAAAATTATCTTTAGGGATTGGTTATGATCTGGGTTTGGCTAATATGAAAGGTGATTTTTCTTTAGACAATACAACTATTCATGATAAAGATAAATTGAGGACTCAAAGTGCTTATGCTACAATAGGAGTTAAATTCTAAAATAACATAGAATCTCTCGAAAAAAGGCAGTCTTGCAAAGACTGCCTTTTTTGTTAGTTATGAATTATCTTCTGAATAGTTTTCAACTAGTACTTTCCTGTATGTATTGAGTATACTGGATTTTGAAACAAAACCAAGATAGATGTCATTTTCATCAACAACGGGTAGATTCCAAGCCTTGGTTTCATCGAAGCAATTCATTATTTTTTTCATTGGCATGTTCACCTTTATTATTGCCGGAGGTGCTGTCATAATTCTACTTACTTTGAACCTGTTGTAAAGTTCGGGGCGAAACATAATGTTGCGGATATTGTCAATCAAAACTATGCCGATAAATCTTCCATCCTTGTTCACTACGGGAAAGACATTCCGGCTCGAACTGGAAATAAGTTTTATTACGTCGCCTAATGTCATGTCGGGTTTCAATACTTGAAATTCGGTTTCAATCAATGTCTGCAAGGACATAAGTGTGAGCACAGCCTTATCCTTCTGATGTGTGAGCAATTCTCCTTTTTTAGCTAAACGCATAGCATAGATGCTATGTGGCTCAAATAGTTTGATCGTTGCATAAGAAATCATGGACACAATCATAAGAGGTAAAAATAATTCGTATCCTCCAGTCAGTTCGGCAATAAGGAAAGTTCCTGTAAGCGGTGCATGCATTACCCCTGCCATGACTCCCGCCATTCCCATGAGAGCAAAATTTTCAGGAGGCAGATGCATATTACCAGTCAGATGAAGTCCATTTGCTGAATATGAGAATACAAATCCGGCGATACATCCCAAAAATAGAGTGGGAGCAAAAATACCACCGGTACCTCCACCTCCATTAGTGGCACTGGATGCAAATACTTTTAATAAAAGGATAGATCCTAAAAATACAACGATGCCCCAACGGGTGTCTTTGAACGAATAGAATAAACTTCCTGCAAGAATACTTTCTGTGTTTACATTGCCGGATAGCAATGTATTGATCGTATTATATCCCTCACCATATAGAGGTGGAAGCAAGAATATGAGTACACTCAGAATGCTAGCTCCCATTGCAAATTTTTGCCAATAGTTAAGTTTGCGAAAGATATTTTCAATCCAATTCATGGCTCTGGTGAAATAGAGAGAGACTAATCCACAAAACAATCCTAAGACTATTACATATGGAATTCTTTCCAGATCAAATGCTTCGGCATGGGCATAGTTGAACATGGCCTGAGTGCCGGTGGTGATATAAGCAAAGGTGGCAGCGGTGACTGATGATACCAGAAGTGGTAATATTGTGCTCATCGTCAGATCGAGCATAAGCACTTCTATAACAAAGACAAGTCCGGCAATTGGAGCTTTAAAGATTCCGGCTATCGCACCGGCAGCACCACAGCCGATCAAAAGCATCAAGTGTCTTTGCTCTATTCTGAGAATTCGTCCCAAGTTGGATCCGATAGCAGCACCGGTCAACACAATAGGGGCTTCGGCTCCTACAGACCCCCCAAATCCGATTGTTATGGAACTGGCAATGACCGAAGTGTATGTATTATGCGCTTTGATGAAGCTTTTTCGTTGAGATATCGCGTAGAGAATTTTGGTAACCCCATGACTGATATCGTCTTTCACAATATATTTTACAAAAAGCCCGGCTATCAGTATACCAACTACCGGATATAGAAGATAAAGGTAATTGGCTTGCGTAATGTCAAAATTATCTGTGAGGAAATGCTGTATCAGATGAATCAAAGCCTTCAGAACCAATGCAGCTACGGCTGTAGATATTCCAATTAAAAAACTGATGAATATGAGAAAGTGGTTTTCTTTTATATGTTTACTTCTCCAGATGAATAGCTTTTCAACATTATTTTTGAGAGACATTTTTTTATTTATTTGAATATCGGAATAGTGGCAGTGATCTGAAAACTTGGTTCGTATGCCCTTCTATTCTTTAAAGATTTTGTTCGATTCCGTTAGAATCTATTTTCATTAAACGACCTTTTTTTTCTATTATTGCTTTCCCATCGATGGCAAAACGACTCAGATTGTCATAGATCGGAGGCACAACAACTCCTTTCAGTGTAATGAATCCACAGAGATTACCCTGTTTGAGGGCTAAAATACCAGGATTGGGCTGGAAATACAAAATGCGGTCATATATGGCCGGGATAACGGTTAAATTACTCGTTATGAATCCAAATTTGGTGTTTTGCTTTATCATCCACAATCCATATTCGGATACAGAAATATCATCATAGTTGCTTTCAACTATCGTATTTCCATGATAATCAATTATTCCATATTTATTATTTACGGATATTTTGTAAAGTCCCGTTTCAAAAAATTCAATGCTGTCGTAAATTGGAGAAAGAACCGTTTCACCGGCATTGTTTATGAGTCCTTGTTTTCCATTCTCTTCAATCATAAATAAGTTTTCAGAGAATTTTTCTATTTTACTATATTGGGGAAACAATACTATTATCCCAAATTCATTGATCAATCCTAGTTTTGATCCATCTTTAATGGTGTATAGGTAGTCATTTATTTTATTAAATCCTACATAGTTTGTCGTAAGAATAGTCGTGTTCTGACTATCTACAATGCCCCATTTTTTACCAATATTGACAAGAAACAGGTTATTAGAGAAATTGATGACTCCGTTATACTGTATAGGAATAATGATTTTTCCATTGATGTCTATAACACCAAATAAATTATTGCTTTTTGCATTAAAATAGCGGCCATACATATAATTCAGATCATCGAATGTCGCTTTTACAACAGTTTTCCCATCAACTTTGATTCCATATTTATTTTTACTTTCAAAAATCTCAACATCTTGTGCCGTGAGATTGATAATAAATATGAATAATGTGACAGTCAGGAGTAAAATTTGCTTTAAAAATTTCATTATCTTATTCTCTTATAATTTTAATGCTACCGGTCTTTCCTAATTTAATTATACTTGATGCTTTGTGTCCTTCGCTTTCTTCTTGTCTATATTTGACAATATAATCTACACTGTTTTTTATATCGTCCGATATTTCAGAAAAATTAGATGGGGAAAGTTCTCCACTGATATTTGCCGAAGTGGAGACTATTGCTTTTCGAAAGCGATTGCACAATGCTTTTGAAAATTTCTCTTGTGTTACACGAATGCCTATACTTCCGTCTTCTGCAATCAGATTTGTTGCCAGATTTCGTGCTCCATCATAGATAATAGTGAGAGGTTTGTCTGCAACTTCAATCAAATCCCATGCAATCTCAGGTACACCATCTATATAGTAGTCTAATTTTACAGCGTTGTCCAATAAGACGATAAGGGCTTTGTTATCAGCTCTTTTTTTTATATCGTATATTTTTCGTACAGCAATCTCATTTGTGGCATCACAACCGATCCCCCAAATTGTATCTGTTGGATACAATATTATTCCACCGGACATTAGGACATCGCATGCCTTTTTTATTTCATCATTCATAATAACCTTATTGTGATGTCAATTGAAATATAAACACATCTTGATGTATACCTCCACTTGCGACAATCCAATCTTTTAGTAGTCCTACTTCAACATACCCTGCATTTTGAAATAATTGGATGCTTATTTTATTTTCGCAGGCAATGTATGAATAAAGACTATGCAAATTTAAAAAATTGAATGTATAATCTTGTATAATTTTCAAAACTTCTGACGCATAATTTTTGTTCCTGAAGTTTTTGTCGATCAGGATGCCTATTCCAGACCGGCTATTAAATAAATCAATATCATATAGGTCAATAGTTCCAATTACAGTCCTATCAGATTTGAGACATATCATCAGTCGGAGTTGCTTACTTTGAAATAAATCTTGCGATAGTGTATTGTTTATATATTCCCTGAGAGCCAATTTTGAGTATGGAGCCAATGTATTTCCGTGAATCCAAAGAGAAGTATCATTTTCCCATTCATAGAGGGTCTCAAGGTCCTCTGGTTCAATAGCTCTAAGTTTTATATGTTCGCTTTCGAGGTGCATAATTCTTTCAATTCTTTGGTTCAGCATAATGCATACCAATGGTCATCCCTGATTTTGGAGAATAGATATGATATTGATTATTCTCTTGTTTACCACTTGCATCCATTTTCTCGATAATATCTTCGTATGCCAATTCTGAATGATCAAACAAGATAATTTTTCTATTATTTCCGGTATTATTTTTCAGTCCTAATGCACGTCTTAACACAGCTAATGCCGCCCGTGTGGTTATGCCCGTTGTGATGAGTAAAGAATAGATCTGACCATAGTGTGGGTAATGTTTTTTGAAAAAAATATACATAGCTTCGTAGAATGCTTTTACATATTTAATTCCATCCTTGCTGGTACTTTCGCCCTTGTAATGAATTATTTTTTCGGGTAGGTAGTAGTTTTTATATCCACCCTGTACAATTCTGTACGATAGGTCTATATCTTCACCGTACATAAAAAAGGCTTCATCCAGATTGCCAACTTTTTCTATAGCTTCTTTTCTGAGCATCATAAATGCACCGGCCAGTACATCCACTTCGTGTGGCATATTTTCATTCAAGTATCGGAGATGATATTTTCCAAAAACGCTTGAATTAGGGAATAGCTTGTTCAATCCTGTTATTTTACAGAAAGAAGCCCACGGTGTGGGAAATCCTCTTTTTGATTCAGGCAGAAATTGACCATATCCATTAATCATTTTGACTCCGATTGCTCCTGACCTTTGTTCGTTGTCCATGAAACTACATACATTTGCTAGTACGTTTTCACCCACCACAGTATCAGGATTTAATAACAAGATATATTTTCCCTTGCAGGCTTCTATTGCTTGGTTGTTTGCTATGGCAAATCCTGGATTATTGCTGTTT
Organism: Dysgonomonas sp.; assembly: GCA_047974325.1. Classification (GTDB taxonomy): domain Bacteria; phylum Bacteroidota; class Bacteroidia; order Bacteroidales; family Dysgonomonadaceae; genus QVMP01. The sequence continues at coordinate 17,194 of JBKECE010000195.1, forward strand.
TCTACATAGTTCACATCCGAAAATTTAGGTCTCAGATATTCAACTGATCCATCGTTTGAATTGTTGTCTACTACAAACACCTCGAAATCAAAGTCTACCTTGGATTCGTATACCGAAAGTAAGCATTGTTCTAGAAAATATTTAACATTATAGTTTACAATAATGATAGAGAGTTTGATCATAGTAGGAGTCAGTATTGATCACCTTTTTCAAACATTTCGCCTAATCGGATCAGGAAGTTACGTTTTTTATGGCTTGTTCTGGATTCGCCGGATGCCATCATAATTTTTTCAAAAGAAGATTCTCCTTTCTCCATCGCTTTTATTGCATGGTATATAACACCCCAATCGGGTAATCCTCCTAGATTTCTGTCATCGATAAACAGATCGGCATTCAGTTTCCTTGAAGCCTTTACAACATCTTCTTCCGGATAGTTTTTATTGGCAGCATAGAAAGTAAGCCCTTTTCTTTCACAATAGTCAACAGCTTCTTGTAACAATTCACCATCTCTCACAGACCAAAGAATCAGTTGGTGGCGGTCCCTTTGCAGTTCACGGAGAGTTTCAATAGCAAAAGGTATTGGTTTTCCAATTTTAGGGTATTCGTGTTCTACGATTGTCCCATCAAAATCAACGGCAATTATCATACTGTGCAGGAATTAATTTTTTTTTTTATTATTCTTTATTTTCTACATCTACATCCAAATCAAGTTCAGGTTCCAATATATCTTCAATTTGACTTTTGCTAGGCAGACATAGAAACAATGCAAATATAATAACGATTGCTAAAAAAGAAAAATTATTAGAGCCTGTTAAGTATAAACTTATAATATTCAGCAAGAAGAGCAAATCAATTATAAAAAGTCTCGTGTAGTAGGTTTGCTTGTATTTGATCAGATTATTGCTACCGGCCAATTTTTTTGATTGCCAATGAAACAATTTCAATGCTCCTGGAATACCGCCCAAGGAGATTATGATCAGGTATCGCTCCAAAATCACATGATCGGTAATTATATTAGTTTTCATATAGAATGCCAGAAAGTATAAAACAAATAAAGTCAGAATGTTTATGACGAATATGAGTTTTTGGCTCTTCAACGTTTTGTTTACTAGATTTTGATCCACAACTGTTTAGATTTTGAATGATTCATTGAATAAGGTTCTGTTCGCGATTGAACGTCCAAGTGTTATTTCATCGGCATATTCTATCTCATCGCCAATAGAGATTCCTCTTGCAATGACCGATATCTTGAGATTGGGGAAAGGCATCAATTTTTTGTAGATATAAAAGTTAGTGGTGTCGCCTTCCATTGTCGTGCTCAGAGCCAGAATAACTTCCTTTATTGTGCCTTTAGAAATACGGTCTACCAAGCTTTCAATTTGTAGATCTGCCGGTCCAATACCGTCAATGGGAGATATTATACCGCCTAATACATGATAAAGGCCTTTAAATTGTGCAGTGTTTTCTATAGCCATCACATCTTTGATGTTTTCCACAATGCACACTGTCGAAGAATCCCGGTTCTTATCTGAACAGATAGGGCAGATGTCTTCGTCCGATATATTGAAGCAGGATGTGCAATATTTCACATCTCGTTTCAGCTTATAGATAGCTGATGAAAAACGCTCTACTGAATTCATATCTTGTCTCAATAGGTATAAGACCAGACGTAGCGCTGTTTTTTTTCCGACACTTGGAAGTTTTGAAAATTCATTTACAGCCTCTTCCAACAATGCTGATGGATATTTTTGATTCATTAAACTGTTGTCCTGTTTTGTTGAAATATCAAAGTTACACAAAAAAGAAAGATAATTTCTATAATCGAAAATAGGAAAAGTAGTATTTCTCAACTTTCTTTGACAACAATTCTATGTTGAGCATATCTGATGCCTCAGAAATATTGCGGATAGAGTTGTCATTGTACAGGATATCAATGCTATCATCAGCCTGATTGTACATATTGGATGATATTATATCGGACGAAAATAAATATCTGGCTTCGTATTCGGATATGTTGAACGTTTCCGAATATTTTTTTACAAAAGACTTAATTTCGGTTTCAGTTTTCGGTTTTGCAGAGACGTCAATTTTAAAGAGATTGCGATTGACAATCGCTTGGCTGAGTAATGACAATACTTTGTCAGGATGAGTGGCCCACACCTTGAGCGAACACCAAATGTCATTGTCATCCAGATTGACAAAGTGATTTAGTGCAACATCGTCTTTAGTGAACATATCTAGTGTTACTTCATTCTCTAAAAAATAATTGAAAGAAGGTGAAGCAAATAATTTGTGACCATCAGCTGTCAGTTCTTTGGCTCTTCGGAGCGTATTGTTTATCATTTTTTCGGCAGCTACGGCTGTCTTATGCAGATATACCTGCCAATACATGAGGCGTCTGGATAGCAGGAAGTTTTCTACCGAATAGATTCCTTTGGCTTCCACTACAAGCCTATCATTTCGGATATCAAGCATTTTGATGATACGAGCCGAGCCGATGTTGCCTTCTGTTACGCCAGTATAGAAACTATCGCGCCTGAGATAATCGAGCCTGTCTACATCGAGTTGACCACTAACCAATTGATGTAGAAATCTTTTTTTGTGTTCGTCTTTGAATATAGAAATGCAGGTGTCGAAAGCTCCTCCTGATTGGTCATTCAATTTTTGCATCATCATCAAAGATATTTCTTCGTGATGAATTTGCTTAACCAATGTGTTTTCCAATACGTGTGAAAAAGGTCCATGACCAACATCGTGGAGCATGATGCATGCTAATGCTCCATTAGCTTCGTCTTCTGTGATTTCATGCCCTTTGGCTCGCAAGCTGCTTATAGCCTCATTCATCAAATACATTGCTCCAATAGAATGGTGCAAGCGTGTATGCTGAGCACCGGGATATACAAAAGCGGCTAATCCCAATTGTCTTATTCTGTTCAGTCTTTGTAAAAAAGGATGCTTAATGAGATTGTATAAGAAATCGTTAGGGATGGTGATGAACCCGAAAACAGGATCATTTATTATTTTTCGTTTATAAGGCACTATCGATGATTTTTTATTTTGATAAAGTTTAGATACGAAAAAAAACTACACGGTTATGGATTAATAGAATGCAGCTTTTTCTTCATTTTCAATATAAACACCTTGTTTATGTTTCACTTCATTATATACATTTGCCACCTTCTGATCCATTTTGTCCGCTTCTTCGCTTGTGATGCTATCGTTGTAGGCAGAATATATTTCTTGGGCTTTTATCAGTTTTTGCATCGCTTCAATGTAGCTGATTGCCGATTGCTTCAACTCTTTGGCTTTTGCAGGTTCATCTGACTCTTTCAATTGAGTAAGTATTCTATCTGTTGCCGATGTGGCTCTTTGGGAGAATGTATTTATTTGAAGAAAATCATCCCTATCCATTGCATTTTTCACATATTGGTCGTATATGTTTACAATGCCTTCCGATTCAGTTACCGCCTGCTTTACCCTTATATTATATTCTTTAGTATCGCGGGAGCATGATGCGACTAATACAGACAACACGATCAAGACAAAATATTTCTTCATATACAAAAATACCAAGTTTGAAAAACTAGAATAGGACTTGTCTACAAATTTAATTGATTCAATCGGATTTTAACACCTTTTTTTCCTTAAAA
>JBKECE010000214.1:0-4228 GCA_047974325.1 Dysgonomonas sp.
ATACCATGTATATAGGTACCCGTTGTTAACCGGCGAATTCCACCAATAAGCCGGCATTTTTTTGTTTGGATCATGCTCCACGAATTTAAGGTCAAACGAGATTCCCTTACCACCATTGAGCCCTTTCCATTTATCCACATTAAAATCTTCACGCATTTCTCCGGTTAAAGCAGGATAGTTGATGGTATAGATATTTTTAATTTGAGTTGTGGAACCTTCGGCATGACTCTCTAATAGCACATTGTTGGCTATCAACGTCTGGGCTGTTGCCGAGCCTGACCAATATACGGTTATAACATTACTTGCATTTGGATTCCATGTCATAACGCTTTTTCCCCCCGAAGATGTTACTTCTACTTTATATCCGCCAAATGCTTCATAACGAAGGTAAGCGAATCTTTGATGTTCGGTATCTTTGTCTAAAGACGCTAAAGCTTCGATTTTTTCATCTTGCTGCCACATAATTTCGACTTTCTCACTACCGGTTACTACATCATCTGAACATTGCAACAGGATATAAAAAGCGTCATCGTTATAAACAATCTTGAATGCCCCCTTAAAATCTGCATCGCCACCTGCATCGTCACCGTTAGTTTGCTTAACTACATTAGTAATAGAATACTCATTCGGGAGTGATGGCCATAACTCATCGAAAATGACACTGGACGGATCAAAGTCATTAGCAACTTTTGTAGCCAAAGCTTGTTTTTGCACAAAACCCTCGTCTGGATAATAAGGAGGTGTCTTGGTGGGATGAGCACCGGTACCGGCTTGCCAGTTCTTAACAAAGTCCGCATCGCTAAGTTGTGCTAACCCTTTTGATGTGAACAAAGTGCAAAATAGCACCAACGAAAATAGAGAAATTAATTTTTTCATAAAACATAAATTTAGATGATTAATAAAAAATGATTATTTTAGAAAAATGACTTAGTCAGAAGCCTTGTGTTAAACCACACGTACTATAATGGTATATGTAACTCCAACTGAACTGCCTTTATAAAACATATACTCGACCGGAGTTGAAAAATTATTTGAAGTTACTCCATTGACTTGCGATACACTGCCAACTCTCACTATACCTACAGTTCCGGTCCATTCAGCCACTAATTGAGTAATGTCAGTTCCTTTTAACACATTAATAGTTACAGTCTTATTTTCCCTGTCTATAACGCCTTGAGGAGAGGGGGTCAATCCTTTGAAAGTAAATGAAACGACCGGATCCAAATCTTCAATGTTGAGCTTATAAATTGCACGCTCTTTATTTTGAGCTTCTACCTGTACTGAAAGAATGGAATTCAAGGTATATCTCGTATTAGTATTCAATTTGTTATTCGCATTGGCTGTTTGTATATAAATATTACTTAAATTGGAAGAAGAAGCAACTAACCTTGCCCTGTCTGTAGTTCCATAATTTACTTTCAGGTTGATTGTTTTATTCTCTTCATCAATCTCGGCAATTTCACCGTTCGAAAAAGTATAGCCGATGTTACTATTATACGGTGCCAGTCCGAATTTTATTAAAACATTCTCTTTAGAAGCAGGAAAAGTTATAACTCTAACATTATATGTAGTTTCCTCACCGTTATCAGCAATTACACGATATGTAATCGGAGACGAAAAATCGTTGATTGACTCGGATGATTTCTGTTCAATATCCCCTATAAATACTTTAGCCGCATTGGAACTTAATCTAAAAACTGCCGAAAAGTTAAAGTCTGTAATTACATCCGGCACTTGGATAGTTATATCGTTGCCTTTTATCGCTCCGTTATAATTGCCAAATGAAGTTGTTATAGAAAAAGATGTAATGCTGTTTCTTATGTCTACTACATTAATTTCCACCGTTTTATGTTTACGGTTTAGTTTGTGCCCATAATTTTCAGTACTTGAAGCAACAACCGTCAGTAGATATCTTCCGGCAACAGGATAAGTAACTTCTAAGGAGTCGGAAGTCGAAAAAAATCTACCTGTTGCGAGCGTATCACCCCATACGTTTCCTTCCATCCCCGAATAAAGAGTTAAGTATTCACCGGAGCCTTTAGGTAAAACATAAAAAGCCTCTCCTGCAAAAGCATCTGTGTTACCATTACGTTGGAACGACAATTCAAAATCAGGATCTATGTCAATCACTGTTTCATTTGTGCAAGAAATCATTATTCCCGTCACAAACACGAAAAGAAAAATTTTATATAATGTTTTCATATCTGTCTTAATTTATAAATAATTTAAACTACTCTATTACCAACCCGGATTTTGTACAAGACTACCCTTGTTTAAATCAATTTCAGTCTGCGGAATAGGAAAATACAGATTCTTAGGATATATAAAATAACCTCTGAACAGAGCGTTTAAGTCAATATTAAATTTATCGTCAAATTGCCAGCGTATAATATCGAAAAAATGGTGTCCTTCGGTAGCTAATTCAACGGTCCGCTCATGTCTTATCGCATCGTATGTCAATGCAGCAATAGGCGACATGCCGGCTCTGTCACGCACTTTATTCAAAGCGATCAATCCATCTCCATTTGCGTCGCCATTGAGTTGTAAAAGTGTTTCTGCATACATCAGTAATACATCCGCATACCGGATTATTCGAATATTCTGAGGTGCACACATTGGCGATCTCTTTTCTGTAAACTGAGGATAATAGTATTTTTTAAGCCCCAGAGCGGTAGTATTCCTTCCTCCGTTATCCAAATCACTTATAGGAGGGAGGTTTGCCGGATAGAGTTTGAAATTTTTAACGGTTTCCTTTGTATGAGCAGTACCCTGGAACTTATAATCAGGTCCTTTTCTCCAATCCAGCAGATCGCCGTCTAAATAACAAGTTGCGTGGGCGCGAGGATCTCTGCGGTATCCGGCAGGATGTTTTCCTGCCGGTAACTCTTCAAACTCGAACCATAAATTAGGATCTATCTCATGATTTCTGTATCCGAGAGGAGAAAAAAATTCATAAAGACGATTGCCACCCCACTGCCAAGCCGGTAAAGCACCAGTGGCACCCCTGTCGTCATCGTTGTATTGTACTTCCCATAAAGATTCCTTGTTATTTTCCGCATCATAAATCACATCGCCTACGGGGATGTCTAAATAAGAACTATTGGAAAGAAGTGCCGCGTAGTAATGTTCCTTGCTTGTTTTGTCTTCGGGATACATCAAGTCGTAAGCGGGATTGTTAATAACACGCTCAAAAGCAACTTTCGCACTATCTAAGTTTGCACGAGCCTCGTCCGTATCCGCTTTTCCAAACCTTGTGTAATAGTGATAATATTTGAATAACAATGCCTTTCCCAGCATAGCATCGGCTCCTCCCGCAGTAATCCTTCCTTTGTCCGCACTCCCCCATACCGAAGGCAGATTAAACGCCGCAAAACGTAAATCCTCTTCTATCTTATTCCAAAAAGTCTCCTGACTGCTGTTGGAGAAGATTGTATTCGGATCGTAGGGCACATTCGTCTCATCGTAATAATAAGGACGGTCAAATATAGTAAGCAAATAGAAATAATACAGACCTCTGAGTGCTCTTACTTGTGCCTTGTATCTCGCATATAAGCCGGGTTCCACAATATTTTCCATCTGAGGCATCTTAGCAAGAATATCGGATGTTCTGAACAATCCTACATACAGAGTAGACCAAATCTGTAAATTATAATCGTTTTTTGAAATTTTTAAAACATCAAATCCGGAATTCGGATTTTCATGCCAAATATAGGGGTCCAGTGCATTAAATACAAAAAAATAAACGTTTCCATACATCCCAAAATGTCCTAAAGGAGTATAAGCCGCATTGACAGAAAGGACGAGATCCTTCTCCGTTTTCATAAAGGATGATGCGTCCAACTGGTTTTCATTTACAGTATCCAGCCAGCTTTCATTGCAAGACATCATCAATATAGAAAGTAACGATAATATTAAAGTTGTTTTTTTCATCGTATTATTTTTTTTATAAGTTAAAGACCAATTTGCAGACCCACCGAGAATGTCATCGGTACAGTATAACCACCCGAATCGGTTCCCGACGCTATAGGCGTTGTGGACATAAGACCTTCAGGATCTCGTCCCTTATAAGCAGTAAAGCAATAAAGATTGGCTGCGTTCACATAAATCCTGGCATTAGTCAATCCTAATCTACGGTCCAATTGCAGAGGTAGTTTATATCCTAACTGTATATCCTTTATCCGTAAAAAAGAACCATCTTCAATCCAAAACGTGGATATTCTATCGTTAG
>JBKECE010000240.1:0-7654 GCA_047974325.1 Dysgonomonas sp.
TAAAATAATTTCACAGATGAAGTATATTCAATTTGTTTGTGGATGTAAGAAGCCAGAAAAAGCATTTCTATAAATGACACTATATAGTCTTTAAAATCCGTTTTTGCTTTAAATATAGAAATTTTTATGAAGAAGAAATTTATCGTTTATGTCGTACTGATTAGTATTTTTCTTTCGGGATGTCAAAAGAACGCAATGGATAAGATAAATGACTATGTGGAAGATAATTGCAGTTATTTAAGCCCAGGTGATTCGTGTATAATGAATTTTGAAGAAATATTAAATTTTTCATGGGACAGTTTATATGTTTTTGGAGAATATACTAATTCTAGATTCATATCAAAACGAATACGAATCCAATATGAAGGAAGCGATGTTCCAGATTTTAGTAAGAGGATGATTTTTGTGAAAGGTAATAGAATTGTACATCAGGAAACCTTTAGTTTTAATCCTTCCTGGAAAAATATTTTTGTAGATAAAGAGTTTCAACCCTCAAATCCATTAGGTTTTACTGGTGGAAATATATATATTGTAAAGAGGAGAGATAGAGGCGATTACAATGATCCTTCTTATAAAGATTCTTTTTTATTTTTTCCATACGAAAACAGTAAAGTCAATTCTTCAACAACAAAAAGAATAAGAAAAAGAGCGTTCAAGGGTTTAAAATAGTCAATAGTAGTTTCATATTTTATAAAAACCATATGAAATACAAATAAAGAATTTGAATTTATATCCTTTACGGTAAGTTTCTTCAGGGAAAAAAAATTTCAGGGATTTAATAATTTTATATATTTGCCCGACATAGGGGAATATAAATTGGTTTCAACGGCGATGCGAAATTGGTAATATAATACAGAATAGAAAACATTTATTTACAACAACTTAAACATCAATATAATATATTGCTAACGAAATGACAGGGGGATATGTTTAAAAAAGAATACCATTTCGAAAAAATGCGTCGCCTTATGTTATTATTAAATTGCTTATATTATGAAAATGAAAAAAATCATCGTAATAGTGATTTTATCAATATTTAGTCTCTTTATTATATGGCAAATATTTGGTATATGTATGCATAAAGGCAATCTGTCTTTTACTATATGCAATGAATCTGGGATAGATTCAACTCTCATTGAGATTTATATTGATGGGAAAAAAGTAGAACGTGGGCAAAACGCAGATTACTATACTTTCTATTCACTGTATATGAGTCCAAAGAATCATACAGCTGTTATAAAAATTAATGGAGATGCAAGCCAAGAGATTAAATTCAATACAATTTTATTTACATCTATCTATGTTGATTATTATGGTGATAAACGTTCTGATGAATGCGGTGTGAAGTTTGCAGTTATTACAAGCAAGTGGCCAATACAGTTTTTATCATAGTCAATTTGATGCTTCAACCTTTGTATAACATTTGACAAAAAATATTCAATTAGCAACATATAACAAGTGGGGCAATAGGCATAAAAAATGATGGAAGAGGGCTATTATGATAAATAATAATAGAATGTGATTCTCTCTATATCCAGCGATGTTCTCAAAAAATTTATTTTATTATGAAATTTATTTTATATTATTTCTCTCTATTAATTTTATTCCTGTTATTGGCTACAGGGGTGGTGTTCCTAATTGAATGGGCCAAAATCGGGTTTCATTTCATGGATGGTTTTACAATTATTACATTTGTTATAAATGTATCTTTATAGTTTCCCTTGTATAAGAATATTCTTCTCTTGGGATTAGTAATTTTGCATAAGTGTCAATTTGTTTCTCTTAGTCATTAAGAGTTTTAGAATAGCATTTGAATTTTCCTTCTGAATCTCGATAAGAAGTGTCTGACCAGCACAAATGTTTGATATGGCTACCCCACATGGAACAAAATAATTACTTGAATACAATGGTAATAAAAGAGTAATCAATAACAGTTTTTTTTGAAGGATGTATTATAAAAGAGATAATCTATTTGTAAGGAAAAAAGAATTAAAAAGGCTCATATTGTTAAATAAATATAATTTAAAATTCCCAAAAACCACCTATTTCTTTAATTTTCAGAAAAGTAACATTTTCACCTCAAAAAACTAAATATTTCTCGTGTTATATTATATAAGATAATTGATATTAGTCAAAAGAAAAAAAATTTATTTTAATTATAAATAATAATACCATTAAATTATGAACATTTTTAAAACACTTGCAAACGGTAGTGGTTCTATCAACGAACCCAATGTGTCAGCTTTTCTCGGCTATTTGCTCAACCCAAAAGAAGATCACGCATTAGGCGATGTTTTTTTGAAAAGATTTCTTGAGCCACTTTTAGCTAAGAAAGTCAATGATGAAACTTTGGATTTTATGAAAAACAGAAATCTGTCCATACACTCAAATTTTGAGTTTGAAGTACTTTTAGAGCAAGCATTCAAAGAAGACAAAATCCAAATAGTGGATATTGTTATTCTTTGTTATGAGAAAAAATCTCAAAAAGGAAGATTCTTGGCAGAGGATATAATAAGACAGAAAAAATCAGGAGTAGGTGATCCAAAACATATATTCTTGATTGAGAATAAAATTGATGACAATTCTCGCACAGAGGGACAATTGAAAGAACAGTTTAAACAAACAAAACAAACTATTGATAAATTATTAAAAGTTGACTCACAAAATCTTATTTCTGTAATTTATGTAACACCTGATGGAGAAAAATGCAAAAAAGAATTTTCTGAATTCCATGATACAGACAATAAAATCCAATTATTTTGGCACAATAAAAACAACAATGATGTTTCAAAAAATCACGATGTGTTTATATCAGAAATCATAAGAGAAATTATCGAAAAAGAATCTCAACCGATAGATGCTTATTGCAAATATACTTTACAGGCATTTTTAGAGTTTATTGAAAATGGGTTTAAATCAACAATTACAGAAGAATTGGAAGAAAAGAAGAAAAGAGAAGATCCGCGCTTTGAATATAAAGGAGAGAAATTAAGCCGACCTAAATTGGCAGAAAAAATTATTCGTGATTATATCAATGACTATAAAACTAAAAACAATAAAGACATAACTTTTGATGAATTAAGCAATTTGTTTTCGGGAAAGATGGATAAAGCACTTCCCCCATTCGTTAGAGAAACAGTGGCAAAAGACAAATGGATATGGACTAAAAATGGCAAAAAATTGTATGACTATTATCCACAATCAACACAAATTGCAGACACCGATATCTGTGTTAGAAATGGGTGGAGTGATGAAAAAGAACTTCAAGAATTACTTGACAAAACAGCTAAACTTAAACTTGACGACATAAGAATAAAGTAATTGTAATAATAACATATAAAAATAAAAACGCCATGGCACTCGGAACAGCATTTATAAATTTGATTATCCCAATAGAGAATATTGAAAAGCATTATCCCGGCGGATTTGAGCAATACAAAAAAGATAACGGAACAAGAATGGTACACGACAACTATCTCGTTATGAAAGGTGCGATGAGTCCATGGGATATGGAATCTCTCACAAAAGAATGCGAAGAATTTGGTTTAATCGGAGTTGTAGAAAAAGATGGTGTTGAGCAGTGGCAAGACTTTTGTGTGGTCGAAGTCGAACCCACCTTGCCTTGCGATTGGTTACTACAAAACGATGCTTATGTTTATCATAAAGATGATAAGGGAGAAATACCTTCATCTGATTTATGAAAATCCTGCACATTTCCGACACGCACAACAAGCACTATTTATTACAAAACTTGCCCGATGCCGACATTATTGTCCACTCGGGCGATGTTTCTTTTTCGGGTGCAGAAAGTGAAGTATTGAATTTTGTCGAATGGTTCGAAAAATTGCCCTATAAATATAAAATATTCATAGCAGGCAATCACGATGATTGTTTGTTTGAAGAAAACATTAGCGGATTACTCGATAATTGTTTCTATTTATACAATTCAGAAGTTGTAATAGATGGCGTTAAATTTTATGGTGTACCCCTGTTTATGGAAGATATTTTATCCGGCAAATACGATGAACAAATATCGAAGATACCGACAGATACAAATGTTCTAATAACTCACCAACCACCTTATTCTATATTAGACTCTTCGGTAAATATTCATTATGGTAACCTTGATTTATTACAAAGAGTGTTGACAATCCAGCCTGAGTATCACCTTTTCGGGCACATACACAATGCTTATGGTATTGAAAGAATTGATAATACGACTTTCATTAATACCTCAATACTTAATGAACACTACAAACTTGCACACAAACCTATTTTATTGGAAATATAAAACCTTCTAATAGAAGCATAGTGATAAAAATCGGGGGTAGTAAATTTAAGAATGAAGAATTAATTTCTAATTTTAATCGTATTATTAATAACCGGAGGAAATTAAAAGAATACAACACTATAACTATGTCTTATGGAGTTTGTAGGTTTTCAACTTAAATTTGTGTTCCAGATGTGCTCCAATAAATAAAACAACCACTTACAGGTAAATGTAAATGGTTGATAGCCAGAGTCGGGATGACAAGATTCGAACTTGCGACCACACGCCCCCCAGACGTGTACTCTAACCGGGCTGAGCTACATCCCGAAAAATGTGATTGCGAAATTAATATAATATTATCTTATTTGCAAACATAATGTTGCAAACTTTATCCCATCTGTTGCGGATTGCGACTCAGAAGACGTTGTTTTGCCAAAGCTTCATATTCCGTTCCTGAACGTCCATAATTGCAGTACGGATAAATACTGATGCCACCACGAGGCGTAAAAAGTCCAATCACTTCGATATACTTCGGATCCATAAGACGGATAAGGTCTTTCATAATAATGTTCACACAATCTTCATGAAAAGCCCCATGGTTACGAAAGCTGAATAAATAGAGTTTCAGGCTTTTGCTTTCGACCATTTTCACATCCGGCAGATAATTGATATATATTGTCGCAAAATCAGGTTGCCCCGTTATCGGGCAAAGGCTTGTGAATTCAGGACAATTGAAAGCAACCCAATAATCATTGTCGGGATGCTTATTCACAAATGCCTCTAAAACCTCCGGTGCATAATCTTGCCTATATTCAGTTTTTGCTCCCAAATGGCTCAAGCCTTCTATTTTTTCCGTGCTCATTGTTTCTTATTTCTAATTTCTAAATATTCATCCAATCCTTTTTTGCGGAGTTTACACGAGGGGCATTCTCCACAGCCATCTGCCACAATACCATTATAGCAAGTCAAAGTTTCGTTGCGGACAATATCAAAAACACCCAGATGATCTGCCAACGCCCATGTTTCGGCTTTGTTGATATTCATCAATGGCGTGTGAATTTTAAAATGTTCGTCCATTGCAAGATTCAGGCTCGCATTTACGGAATAGATGAATGTGTCGCGACAATCCGGATAACCGCTATAATCGGCTTCCGAAACGCCTGTCACAATATGCCGAATGCCTTGACTGCGTGCAACAACTGCAGCAAAAGTGAGAAAAAACATATTGCGTCCGGGAACAAATGTATTCGGATAAGAGTCAGCAGGTTTGTCCTTATCCATGACGAGATCGCCTGTGAGCGAATTTTCCGAAATTTGTCCGATGATGGATGCATCCAACAGACGAAACGGAACTCCGGCACGTTGGGCTATTCCCTGAGCCACTTCTACCTCTTTCGAGTGACGTTGCCCATAGGTGAAACACAAAGCATTTACGGATGCAAAATTGGCTAAAGCCCAATATAGGCAGGTGGTTGAATCTTGTCCTCCTGAAAAGAGAACAAGTGCAGATTCTTTTGATTTCATTTCTTAAACTTTGTTTTTTACGTGGTTTATCCTAAGTTACACGGAAAAGCGAATTCACTTTTCTAGGCTGCAAAAATACAAATTAAGATGCAGAAATACAAAGACCACCGCATTCTCTTTTTATTATGACTGAGAAATAGCAATGGCGTGCACTACCCTACTCGCTATATCAGTCGTTTAGCCGATACAGCGTCATACTGTCAACCTTCTTCACCAGCGAATAGCGAGCTTTCACAATTTCAGAAAAATGAGGATTATAGTCTTTCCTGACATTTCCCTGCACCAACCACTTGGGTGGATTGGTTTGCATCATATCATTCACACCTTCAAATATCCGATTGTCTACATACCCGTGCGTATTCTGCGAAAATACATATCGATAGTAGGGTTTTATGAAGAAATCTCCCTTGGGACTATTCAGACAAAAAACATTATACGGATAAATTTTGTCATAATCTTCTTTGGGAACAGGTGTTATCAATTCATAAAGAACAACTTCCTGCTTTTGCAGGATCGCATCATAATATTGATTTTGTCTTATCTTAAGCACTTGCACGACCAATAAAAGCAGAATGCAGACAATATTGAGCCACAAAGTCACTTTTCCGCGCTGCGAAATGCATCTCATGGACGATAGTAAAAGAACAAATCCCAGAGCAACCGCCGGAAGAATGCTTGTCATATAATGAAGTGCTAATATACCCGTCTGGGTAGATAAGACGGTGAATAGAAGCATCAATATCATTAGCAGCACATAACTCCTTTTCTTGCCATCATTGCTGAAATACGCGATCGCGGCGCTGCTCAAAATGACCAACAGAGGTGCAAAACGAACAACTCCGATCCTTATGAGCTCGAGAGTTGAAAATTCCTTAGCCTTATTCACCGTTTCCATAATCTTCTGAGTGTACATAAAATTGAAAGTAAACGTGGCATAAATCATTTCGTCGAAAGCCTGCTTGTAGTAGAAATAAATAAGAATAGGAGCCGAAACCAGCAAAAAACCAAGTATCGAAAACAACAGCAGATTCTTCATTTGTTTCCAATCTTTTGTTTTCACAAACCAGATAAAAACATACAGCCAGCATGCGCAAATGCAAGCCAGATTATTGAGTCTCACCCAAAAGACTATTGCCGAACAAGCTCCGATGACAATAATCTCAAATACACTCAGTTTCATTTTGTCTCCTTCGATGAACTTGACCGTATAATAGACAGGAAGCATAATGAACGGCAAACAATATTGTTCGCACATCCGCCCGCCCTCGATCGTGAATGCAAAATACAATAAAGTTAGAAATATGATAAGGAAACTGTTGCCCACCGACAAGTAGTAACGCCCTATGCGATACATCAAAATCAGTGTAACAGCTAAGAAAAGAATCTCAAGGATGAAATTGCCTGTGAAAAGATCAGAAAACAAATATTGTCCAAAAGCCTCAAAAAAGATCAACATTGGTCCTTTGTGGTCGAAATAATCGACATAAGGAGTCTGTCCCGACAAGAGATAATGCCCCATTGAGGCAAAAATATTGCTATCGCCACCCAAAATCCTGAACAATGGGCTTGTATAGTGTGACTGAATCAACAAAAACAGAAATGAAAGGAGAAATAACAACGGATAGATCCTGCATTTTTCCCTCATATCAACTCTATGTGCCGAAAACGATCTGTTCATACAATTCTCCACTTAGATAGTCATTTAAATTCGGATGATTGCCCGCAAAGATAAGAGATTTGATGAAAAAAGACAACCATATAAAAAAGATTAGGTTGCAACATCATCGCACAAGAATCAACAAAACTTAACAATCATGCAAAGGCAAAACTCCTTATATGGACATGCTGAAGACTTTATTT
>JBKECE010000266.1:0-22079 GCA_047974325.1 Dysgonomonas sp.
GTGATTTATGGACTGTCTGTGCCATACGTCCCATTTTAGGATGAAAATGACTATCGTCCACAGAGCGACGATCCACAGTCCATAAGTCAATAAGAACTAAAAGTGCTAATATTGCAGGCCCCCAGATTGTCAGGTTTCCTTTGTCTTTCACTTTCAAACTTACCCACAAGACTGCCGCAGCCAAAACAATATAGAGTAGCGAGCGCAAAGCATCGGCTGTGAGCATATCTTTCCGGTCTTCCAACAAGGCAGTATAGAACCACCCCCAGTTTTGAGTTCCAACCTGAGATTCTAGCTTTACATCGTTGACTGATGTAAAATTGAAGAAAAAATCGGGCAATAACCAAAAGAAAAAGCAAAGTCCTCCGGTGATACCCAAAGACCAATACAATGCTTTAAGTAACTTTTTGGGATCAGTCTTACCTGAATAAAATTCATTGACAGCCCATACCGCAATCACCAATATTGTGAGCGACGGTATGACCAAAGCCATTGACACCGTGCGGAATTTATTATATAATGGGAAATTATAGAACAACCAACTATTGAATGCGTCAAAATTATAACCCCACGACAAAAAGACAAAAAAGATGGTCGCAGCCAATAATACCCATTTCATTTTGTTTTTAATAATTATCATACCCAAAACGAACAGGAAGCACACAATTGCACCAAAGTACACAGGACCTGACGTAAACGGTTGGTCACCCCAATAAGAAGGAGACATTTGCAATTGCAGACCATTAGCAGCTCCGGCTTTATACAAAGCGGATGTATTGTCTATTTTGCTACCCGAAGATCCTCCGTGAATGTCCGGAATAAGCATCGTGAACGTTTCCATCTTACCATAACTCCAATCAAAAGCATAATCTTTGTCAAGGCCTGATGATTTTTTTTCAGAAGCGGTGGGCGTTGTCAACTCAGACTGTCCGCGTGTGCTTTCTTTCGACATTTCATAATTTGCATACAGATTCGCTATGTTGCTGGAAACAGCCAACAAAAGTGCGATAAGGGAAAATCCCAATATTTTGAAAATATCTTTATATCTGCCTTTTACAATTTCTTTTATAAAAAAGCCGAGGTATACTATTACACAAAGCAATCCCGTATAGTATGTTATTTGCAGGTGATTGTTTTTTATCTGAAATGCTATACCCAAAGCCAGAAGTAATGTTCCCAGCCAATATTTTCGTTTAAACAGGGTGACAACTCCCGCCATAACCAATGGCAGATACACAAGTGACCATACTTTCGTGAGATGCCCGGCGTCGATAATAATAATATTGTAAGATGCCAGCGCGTAGGCAATGGCTCCTAAAACAGAAGTCGTGATCCCGAATCCCATTGCCAGAAATAAAATATAAGCCATAATCATAGCAGCGCAAATGGAGCCTGCTGTGGCTGCATCCAAGATTTTAAGAGGTTCATCCAAATAATTCAGAAAATTGGGTAAACCACCTATTATTCCAATCTGATAGGCCGGCATCCCTGAAAACATCGAACCCGTCCAAGCAGAAGATACTCCTTCATTTTTGTAATATTCTTCCAATTCATGCACTGCTCCTGCATAATGATTTATATCGCCTTGAGACAAGGTTTTTCCCTGAAATACAGGACTGAAATAGACCATTGTGATCACAAAGAAACATAGGATTGCGATCAAATGCGGAAATATCTGTTTGAATATAGATTTATCCGTTCCTTCTTTTAAATTATTCATAATTTTGATGTGTGGTATGAATTTTGGATATTTGTCCTAATTATTTGGTTTTATTATATTTCTTTCCGTCCGGAATCAATATTTACTGAAATCCAATCACAAATGTAAAAAAAATAAGCATCTGCTAAAACTATTCTTAGTCTTTTATTGCTTCATTTATAACGTTCTCCATCTTGCCTACAGCAGATTCCCAGGAATATCTCTGAACATAGTTATTCCCTTGTTTCGCAATAGTAATCCGTTTGGCATTGTCCTCTATCAGGCTGCATATTTTTTCAGCCATTTGCGCTGAGTTTTGAGGTTCAACCAGAAGAGCTGTCTCATTGTCAGTCGCAAACTCTCTATGACCGGGAATATCCGTGCAAATGAGCGCACAACCACAAGCCATTGCTTCGACCGATACTAATCCGAAACCTTCGGTAAAGCTATTGGTTATGAATATAGCACAGCGATTATATACATCGGGTAAATCGGCTGGCGTCTGATAGAACGATATCCATTCCGGTAAACTTTCGGGACGAGGATAGATACTGAACATCTCAACTTTTAAATCGGGTTTTTGATTTTTTACGATTTTCAATGCTTCAATGCCATAATCACTCCCTTTTATGCCTTGTGTGGAATAATTCATGCAAACGGTGTATGAATCACGATTTTCTATATTTTCTCTGACACAAAATGCATCTAGATCTATTGCATTCTCTATTACCACCGTTTTATTATGTGAATGCTTTTCAACTATCTCTTTCAGAAAATTGGCAATCACCACATTGGTGGCACCTTCTATCTGATAAGACGTGTATAATAAATCTTCGTGTCCTGCCCAATTTTCAAAGCCTTGAATAAAATTAATCTTTTTCCCTTTCGATGGACTTAGCCGTCCCATGTCTAGAGCCGTAGACCACCACGTAGATATTGTGACATCAGCATCGGTTACATATTTATCAGAGACAGAATTGATATAAGACATTTTTATTGCAGGATCAAAATCAAACCAACAGAATGTTCTGAACCCTTCTATCTTCGACAATATCCAACGAATGACAAACGGAAAGCGGTAATCGATGAACCGTGTCTTGAGAGGATAATAAATATGCACGGAATAATTTTTCTTAGCCAGTCTGTTTGCATATTCATACATCATCTTTACTCCGCCGGTCGGACGCTTCGGTTTGTACGGCAATATGAAGTTTATTTTAATATCTTTCCCCAAATTCTATTCTGAATTATTTTAATATTATCAACCCACCTGACTTCCCGGCACAATCACCGCCGACGGCTGAATAAGAGACAGACTTCCATCTGCATTCTCGGCCGAGAGTAACATACCTTCCGATGTAACTCCTTTCAGCTTACGAGGTTCCAAATTAGCTATAAAGCAAACTTGTCTGCCCACCAGTTCTTCCGGTTTATACCACTGAGCAATACCTGAGATGATAGTCCGTTTTTTCATACCATCGTCGATCAGAAATTGAAGTAATTTATCCGTTTTGGGCATTTTAATGCACTCCAAAACCGTACCGACACGGATATCGACCTTTCCAAAAGTATCAAAATCTATATATTCTTTTTGTGGTTTTGCTTTATGTTCTTTAGCTTCATTTGCTTTTTTTGTGTCCTGTAATTTTTGAATTTGCTTTTCTACAGTTTCGTCTTCTATTTTTGAGAACAACAGTCCGGATTCATTCAACGGATGTCCTTCTGTGAGCAAATCAGTCCTTCCCAATTGTGCCCAAGCCAAATCCTGTTTGTTGATAAAGCTCTTGATCTTTGCTGCACTGAACGGTAAAAACGGCTCAAAAGCAATGGCTAGATTAGCCGTAATTTGAAGTGCCAGATTCAAGATCGTGCGGGTGCGAGCTTCATCTGTTTTAATCGTTTTCCAAGGTTCCGTATCAGCCAGATATTTATTACCTATACGAGCCAGATTCATCGCTTCTTTTAAAGCATCCCGAAACCGATAATGTTCCAGATAATCTTCGAGTGTTTTCTTCACACTGGCAAATTCGGTTAGCGTCTGCATATCATAGTCGGTCAGCTCATCCGGAGCAGGTACTTTATTCTCAAAATATTTCTGTGTCAGCACCAAGGCTCGGTTTACGAAGTTGCCGAGAA
This sequence comes from Dysgonomonas sp., assembly GCA_047974325.1. GTDB lineage: Bacteria > Bacteroidota > Bacteroidia > Bacteroidales > Dysgonomonadaceae > QVMP01. The sequence goes on from JBKECE010000266.1 coordinate 3,836, forward strand.
TTGCCACAAGCTCATTGTTATTACGTGCCTGAAAGTCTTTCCACGTGAAATCATTATCCTTTGTTTCAGGAGCATTTGCGGTAAGTACATAACGCAAAACATCCTGTTGATTGGGAAAATCTTCAAGATATTCGTGTAACCAAACTGCCCAGTTGCGGGATGTTGAAATTTTATCACCTTCCAAGTTTAGAAACTCGTTGGCCGGAACGTTTTCTGGCAAAATATACGATCCGTCTGCCTTCAGCATAGCCGGAAACACGATGCAATGGAACACAATGTTATCCTTGCCAATGAAATGCACTAGCTTTGTATCCTCTGATTTCCACCATTTTTCCCAATCGTCCGGAAGCAATTCTTTCGTGTTAGAAATGTATCCGATCGGTGCATCGAACCAAACATAAAGCACTTTTCCTTCAGCTCCTTCGAGTGGAATGGGCACACCCCAGTCCAGATCACGGCTTACCGCTCTGGGCTGCAAACCCATATCTAGCCATGACTTGCATTGCCCGTAAACATTATTTTTCCATTCCTTATGGTCTTCCAAAATCCATTGCTTCAACCATGTCTCATGCTTATCCAGAGGTAAATACCAATGCTTTGTTTCTTTCATAACTGGAGTCTGTCCCGTAATGGTTGACTTTGGATTAATCAAATCGGTCGGATTCAGAGACGTTCCACACGACTCACATTGGTCTCCATATGCATTCGGATTTCCACAATGCGGGCATTCTCCGACAATATATCTGTCAGCCAGAAACATGCGTGCTTCTTCATCGTAATATTGTTCACTGGTTTGTTCCGTAAATTCGCCTTTGTTGTATAGCTTTAGAAAAAAATCAGAGGCTGTTTGCCTATGTATCTCAGAACTTGTACGAGAATAAATATCGAATGAAATGCCAAAATCCTCAAACGATTTTTTGATAATATAATGAAATTTGTCAACCACATCCTGCGGTGTCACACCTTCTTTTCTTGCCCTGATTGTTATCGGAACTCCGTGTTCGTCTGAGCCACCGATATGGATCACCTCTTCACCTTTTAGACGTAAATATCTTACATAAATATCGGCCGGAATATATACTCCGGCTAAATGTCCGATGTGCACGGGACCATTAGCATAAGGAAGGGCAGAAGTTACAAGTGTCCGTTTGAATGTCTTATTCATCAAATATCAATTATTTAGTCTTTTAGTCTAGTTTTTCAATTTGCAAAGATAAAAACTAAAAACAGAAACAGAACAGATATGCTACAAAAACAAAAGAGGCTGCTCCGAAAAAGCAACCTCTTTGATGTATAAAACTAAATATTCTCAGCTGAAATTAGAAAAAGTATTTGATTCCGAATTGTGCTTGCCAGCGAGAAGAGCTACCATTCAAATCTTTAAATGTAGAACTTACCGGTGCACTATTGACCAAAGGCATTGTGAAACCTGCAACATAGTTATTTGCAGCTGTTGGTGCCTGAGTCATTTTCAAGAATTGATATTGAGGAGAAGCACTGCTACCCCACATTGTAGTTTCTTGCACACCCCAGTTTTTATTCAGCAAATTAAGGAAATTGCTGATATCGAAACTGAATCTCAATGTATGTACTTTTCCATTACTTTGTACGAATTTGATATCATGTGAAATATTCACATCTAATTGATGAGCATAAGGAGTAACACCACCGTTACGTTCAGAATATTCACCTCTATGTTTGCTCAAGTAAGAATCTTGATTGATAAAATCATTGATTTGGGTTTTGATTTCAGCAACAGTTCTGGTATCAGAAGACTCTTTCACAACATTGATGTCATCAATGTTTTTAGGGATATAGACGAGATCATTCATATTCTGTCCATCACCGTTCACATCACCATTATAAGTATATGAATAGCGGAATGGTTGATAGATCTGATAAACTGCACCAAATGAAGTGGCTGCATTTTTGCTCCAATTAGCAGTATATGATGCCTGTACTAAAAATCTGTGATTGAAAGATCCGGCTGAATAGCCCAATTCATCAACATTTGGATTCACCGCCGGACGATATTTCCATGCAGAAGAGGCCACTGAAGATGATCCGTCTGTTACCCCTTTCGCCTTACCAAAGGTGAATGATCCATTGAAATAAAAGCCTTTCATAACACCTCTAAGAAAAGTTTTTTGCAATTGAAGTGTTGAATAAGCCGAATATCCTTTGCTTGTATTGCTCATCAAGATCACATTAGTTGTCTTATTGGTGATATAAGAATTTCCACTTGCATCCTTAAAGAAAGGTCTAAGTTGGCCTGAACCTTCTGTCACATATCCCTGAATTTCATTCAACCCTATGTTTTGATGATAGATTGCATTCACATCTTTATTATACAACAATTCAATTGTAGCAATCCATCCGTCATAAAAGTTGTAGTCGACAGCGACATTAGATTTCCATAATTGTGGATATTTAAAATCCGGATCTGTCACGGCTAAGTCCATTTTTGATGATGCTTTTTCTGCATCAGTAGGTTGATATAGTGCTATTCCGTCAAATGGACGCCCTTTTGTCAAATCGCCGAACAATAAACCATTGTTACCAGCTTGGTTACTCAACCAAACATAAGGAGGTGTTCCTGAGAAAATACCTGTACCACCACGCAACTGTAGTGTTTGATCTTTAAGAATATCATAATTAAATCCTAAACGTGGAGAGAATAAAAATTTTGTTCCCGGATATTTTGATACATCGATTTTGCGTCCTCCTTGGAAAGTAAGTGCCGCAGCATCCGGGTTTGCATCCAAATCTGTCAAGAAAATAGGAGCATCTACACGTAAACCTAATGTCAAATTCAAGTTAGGCAACACAGTCCATTTATCTTGCACATAACCGCCTAATGACAACACATCTACATAAGCATAAGGAAACTCTCCACCCAATGCATATTTCTGGCTAAAGCCCGATGCTGTAGTAGTAGGTCTTGTTCCGGCAAAGCCCGAATTTTTCCATGCCAGATAAGCGTTTGCATCGGTATAGAAAGCGTCAAGGCTTTCGTAAGTCCATGTACCGGCAAAACTGTATGCATATCCGTTTTTAAACTTACGCAAATCGTTTTGTGTTCCAAATGTCAATTCATGATTGCCCAAGTCGAGCGTCAAGTTATCTTGTATCTGATAGATATCCGAATTCAACATATTGTTATATGAATTGGCTTCTGTTCCAAAGGTAGTATACGCATTTCCGCCAGACTTAATATCTACTTGAGGAAAAAATCCTCCATCCATTTCTCTGTAATCTCTCAATGCTGAATAACCGGCTTTCAACGAGTTGGACAATTTGTCATTGATCTTTGTTGTCAAATCAGCCATGAAAATATTGAAGTTGTTATTCGTCCTATAATATGTCGATGAAAAAGGAATAGCAAAAGAGTTTGGTCCCCGTCCGTTAGTTGGTGCACCTGAAGTGCTTGGAGAATTGGTATTGAACGATTTCAGATAGAAATATTTTAAACTCAACATATTTTTATGATCGATATTCCAGTCAACGCGAGCTGTCACCCTATCTGCTTCTGTAGGTATACTTGTCACATTGTATGAACCTGGATTGTAACCGAAATTGGTTTGCAAATAGTCAGATAAAGTTTGCAATGTCACAACATCCGGAATTGAATATTGTCCGGATACAGCCTGACTTGTACTTGTACGTGGTCTGTAATTTACAGGCGTTTCCTGACGGTCAAATTCGGCATTCACATAAAAGAACAGTTTATTCTTGACAAGAGCTCCCGACAAACTCAAACCATATTGGCGATATTTGAAATCTGTAACTTGGTTGATATCATCTTTTTGTTGCCATCCTGTAAGACTGGGACTTTTAGTATATAAATAAGCAGAACCATGCCAATCATTAGACCCTGATTTGGTAACTGAATTGATACCAGCACCTGTAAATGCTCCATTACGCACATCATATGGTGCAATCATCACCTGCACCTGCTCCAAAGCTTCGAGCGAAATAGGTTCTGTTCCGGAAGCTCCCAAAGCAGAACTCAAACCAAATGAGTTATTGAAAGAAGCTCCGTCCACAGTTACATTATTGAATCGATATGAAGTTCCGGCAAAGTTTTTGCCACTACTCATAGGAGTCAAGCGTGTGAAATCGTCCAAAGACCTGTTCATCGTAGGCAATTTCTCGATTCTTTCACGAGTGATAATTTCTTGTGCTCCGGTGCGGTTTGCCGAGATTATCGGATTGCGATCACCTATAACAACAACCTCACCCAATGTTTTACTATCTTCTTTCAATACTACGTTCAAGGAATATTCACCACCCAAAACCAAATCTATATCCTTGATTGTTTCAGTTGTGTATCCAATATAAGAAATCTCTACCGAATAAGGACCACCTATGCGCATGTTACTGATCCTGAAATTACCGTTTGCCTGGACTACTGCTCCATAAACAGTTCCGGTGGGTGTGTGTGTTGCTTTTACGGTAGCTCCGATAAGAGGTTCGTTGGACGAATCTGTTACCTTACCTTTCATTGAAGATGTTGTCACCTGTGCATTTATCGTTACAGATAAACATAAACAGAGTAACATTAACAGAAAAGATAATTTTCTCTTCATAAAAATCTTTGTTTAATTGTTAGAAATTTGATTATTAAAAAATTTGTAGAATTTATTTTTTGATTTCCTATAAGTAAAAAATGCAATTCATCATTTGTTTTAGATAAATTGCATTCGTTTTGTGTTATATTATAATTATATCGTGTCTTATTATTAAAATAATGATGATAGAAATAGAGAGCACGAAAGATAAACAGCACCATCAACATTACATTAATTGCGTCTGTTTCAGATAAACCTATAATAAAATAATAACCTAAGCGCATGGCTGCCGATTGTTAGTTACAAAACAAGAACAAATGTATATATATATTTAAATATGCTAACAATAATGCCAATATTTAACATTACAGCTTATCAATTAGCTATCAACGGGTTGCATTTACTTAACAATATGTTAACTAATTTGTCTCGAAAAAGTAACCATAAAAAAGGTTTTACGGTGAGTAATTTTCACAAAAACACAGTTTTTGTGATTATATAATTATTTTTGTTGCCGAAATTCATTAATCTGCAAATCTGAATGGAACAGATATCTAGTTTTCAAAACCCAAAAATTAAACGATTACAAAAACTAATTTCCAAAAACAAGGAACGTAAAGAACAAAACGTCGCATTGTTTGAAGGTGCTCGCGAACTTATGCTTGCCATGAAGGCTGGCTATATGATCGATGCCGTATATATATGTCCTGAACTATTTGCAAAGACAGAATATCCCTACGTGTTAGACTCGATTGAAGATGATCTCAAACTTGAAGTCACCGCAGACATATTTGCCAAGTTAGCCTATCGCGAAGGTTCTGACGGGTTACTGACATTGGTCAGACCGAAACTTCATACTCTTGCCGATTTAAAGCTTAATAGCAATCCTTTTATTATTATACTCGAAGCAGTAGAGAAGCCCGGAAACTTGGGCGCCATACTCAGGACCGCTGATGCCGCCAAAGCCGATGCAGTCATTGTATGTGACCCATTATGTGATCTATACAATCCGAATGTAATCAGATCGAGTGTCGGATGTTTGTTTACGGTGCAAACAGCTGTATGTACATCGCAAGAAGCCATCCATTGGTTGAAGAAAAATAAAATATCATCTTTTGCCGCTGAACTACAAGCCGCAACTTGGTATCAGGAAAGCAATTTCAAGCAACCCAGTGCTATTGTTATGGGCACGGAGGCTGATGGGCTGACCGACTTTTGGCTCAAGAATGCAGATGAACGCATAAAAATACCAATGCGTGGAGAGATCGATTCTCTTAATGTTTCAGTCTCCACGGCAGTCATCACTTTTGAAGCCATGCGCCAGCGTGGGTTTCAATAAAAAAAAGCAGAATCCAATGGATCCTGCTTTTCTATATATAGAAATACCTCTTCTTAGAACTTATATCCTAAAGTAAGGTAAGCATTTGTATTATGAATTGACACATTGTCAGTTTTGGTATAATTGCTCAAACCGTATTCATAATGTAAATTCACAGCTATAGCTCCAAATTCAGCACCGACACCGCCACCAATACCAAAATCAAATTTGTTTGTTCCGTCATTAAAAGAATCGACCTTAGATATTTCCTTACCCAAAAGGGTTGTTTTTGTTTTACCCGAAATACCATATGCCAAATATGGTCCGGCATTTAAATTCACGCTAAATCCATCAGACACAGGAATAGCATAACCCACTTTGATCGGCAACTGCAAATAACCCAATGTTCCCTTGACTCCACTGTCGTCATCACCAGTCTTATAGCCCTTAGTTGTATAACTCAATCCTGATTGCAAAAATACAGCCTCTGTCAAATAATAATCAGCTGTGACTCCTGCCTGAAAACCGATTTTTGCATCAGTATTATCAATATCACCCGCGATATTAGATAGATTCACACCGGCATTTACACCAAATTTTACGGCTCCGGCTCCCTGAGCAAAAGAACTTACACTTGCCAACAAGGCAACTGCGACCAAACATGATTTAAAATTAATTTTCATATTGTTGTGTTAATAAAACGCCTACTCTAAAGGTTTTCGGCTTCCCCTTTAATTTTATAGAATTTGTGGTATAACAGGAATTATACCACTCTATATATAGACAAATGAAAAGAAAAAAAGTTTAACCCATGTCGCATAAACAACTCACCAAATTTCTATCTCCATAAGCATTATCTATTCGCGCTACATTGACCCAGAATTTGTTTTCTGATAGATAATCAAGTGGATATGCCGCTTTCGACCTTGGATAAGAATGCTTCCACCCATCCCCACAAACTTCATATTCGGGATGCGGTGCATTCACTAAGACATTATCATCTGCCGGATAAGTGCCGTTTTCAACCTCATTTATTTCTGCCCAAATCTGGTTCATTACGGAAACAAAGCGATCCAATTCTGCCAAGCTTTCGCTTTCGGTAGGTTCGATCATTAGTGTCCCATGTACAGGAAAGGATAATGTTGGTGCATGATAACCATAGTCCATCAGACGCTTGGCTATGTCGTTTTCGGTAATGCCCGATTTTTCCTTTATTTTCCTACATTCAAGAATGAGTTCATGTCCCACCCTACCGGATGTGCCTCTATAAACAATTCCATAACTATCTTTGAGACATTCAGCCAGATAATTCGCATTCAATATGGCAGCTTTTGTAGCATCTGTAAGTCCTTTTGCACCCATCATTCGGATATATCCATACGTTATCGGCAAAATTCCGGCACTACCGTAGGGTGCGGCAGCTACAGTGTTCAGACTGCTTTTATCTTTTATCGGATGATGTGGTAAAAATTGCACCAGATGCGGAGCCACTCCTATGGGACCTTCACCGGGGCCACCGCCTCCGTGAGGAATAGAGAATGTTTTGTGTAAATTCAAATGGCAAACGTCGGCTCCGATGAATCCGGGATTTGTGATCCCGACCTGCGCATTCATATTTGCACCATCCATATAGACCTGACCTCCACGTTCGTGAATGATTTTACATATTTCTTTAATTTCTTTTTCAAAAATCCCGTGCGTAGAAGGGTATGTAATCATTAATGCAGCCAGATTGTCTCTGTATTGATCGGCTTTAGCTATCAGATCATCCACACTCACATTTCCATGCTCGTCGCATGCCACTGTCACTGTTTCATAACCAGCCTGAATAGCCGATGCAGGATTAGTTCCATGGGCCGATGCAGGAATCAGCACCAGATTGCGACCACCCTGACCAATACTTCGTTGATATTCACGTATCACCCTCAATCCGGCATATTCTCCTGCCGCACCCGAATTTGGTTGGAAACTAATTCCTGCAAATCCGGTTATCTCTTTCAAATAACTGCCCAAATTTTCTATTAGTTCGGAATAGCCTTCAGCCTGCTCACTCGGAGCAAATGGATGTATGTTTTGCAGACCGGCTAGCCCCAAAGGCAATAATTCTGATGCCGCATTCAATTTCATGGTGCATGATCCAAGCGAGATCATAGAATGCGCTAGCGATATATCTTTCCTGTCCAAACGTTTAATATAACGCATCAGTTCAGTTTCTGTATGATATGCTTTGAACACATCATAGTCGAGATATTTGTCCGTTCTGAGATACTTTTCATCTATCGACACATATTCTGTCAACTCAACTTCTTCAAACGAATGCTTTGCTGCAAAAGCAAAAACTGTGAGCAAATCATTCAACCGTTGTTGATTTGTTGTCTCATCAATACTAATACCTACTTCTCCCGTTTCAAAATAGCGCAGGTTAATATTTTTTGATTCTGCATTGATCCTGATTGCAACCTGATCAACACCTGCTGGCAATGTTACTTTCAATGTGTCAAAAAATTGTGCATTGACCGGCGTATATCCGAATTCTTTCAATTTATTGTTTAAGATACTAGCCACAGAATGGATACGTTTTGCTATATTTTTCAATCCTTCGGCTCCGTGATAGACAGCGTAGAATCCTGCCATTGTAGCCAATAGAGCCTGAGCTGTGCATATATTTGAAGTTGCTTTTTCACGTTTGATATGCTGCTCACGTGTTTGAAGAGCCATACGGTATGCTTGTTTTCCATACACATCCTTCGATATGCCGATAATGCGTCCGGGAATGTTTCGTTTATATTCATCCTTCGTCGCAAAAAATCCGGCTGACGGTCCACCATAAAACATCGGCACACCAAATCTCTGACTGCTACCAAAAGCAACATCCGCACCCCACTGTCCGGGAGGAACAAGCATCGTGAGTGCCATCAAATCCGTTGCCACAGCAATTTTGCAATTGGCAGCCTTTGCTTTTTCGGTGAAGGCTACATAATCCTCAATATTGCCATCAGAGTTAGGATATTGAATTATAGTTCCAAAGAAAGTTTCATCAAGAACCACCGTTTTATAATCACCAGCAACAACCTCAATCCCTTGTGGTTGCATCCGGGTATTTATGACTGCTAAAGTTTGAGGAAAAATATTCTTATCGACAAACAATTTATTCACATTCGCTTTTTGCTGTTCGCGACTTCTCAACGCAAAAAACATCGTAGCAGCTTCAGCAGCTGCGGTGGCTTCATCCAAAAGAGAGCAATTGGCAAGAGACAACCCTGTAAGTTCCGTTATCACAGTCTGAAAATTGAGCAAAGCCTCTAGTCTGCCTTGCGATATTTCAGCCTGATATGGTGTGTATGAAGTATACCACACCGGATTTTCAAATACATTACGGTATATGGCTGCTGGAACAATCGTATCATACCAACCCATACCTATATATGAAGCAAATATCTTATTTTTTGCCGCCAAACGGGCAATTTCTTGAGCATATTCATATTCGCTCAATGCTTCCGGCAGATCTATTTCTTCATCCAGCCTTATGTCCAAGGGAATAGTCTGATCTATCAGTTGATCAATAGAAGATAGACCTATTTTTTTGAGCATCGTAGTTTGCTCTTCAGCGGTGATACCAATGTGGCGATCCTGAAATCTTTCTTGATACATATTTCGTTTATTTTATAAATACGGATTATTTATTCTTTCATAACCTATAGTTGTTGTCGGCCCATGTCCTGAATAGACAAGTGTATCGTCCGGCAGTTTCATCAATTTCTGTTCAATGCCTGTTATTAACTGTTGATGGTTACCACCTGCCAGATCAGTACGGCCAATGCTTTGCCTGAATAAAACATCTCCGGCGAACAAGCATTTTTCTTTTTCATTATAAAAAACAATGCTTCCGGGTGAATGTCCGGGAACGTGCAGAATAGAAAACGTTTGGTTGCCGAACTCAACCACATCTCCTTCATTCAAAAATTTACCAATCACAGGGGCTTTATCTGATGTTGGGGGAAAACCGAACATGCGTAATTGGGCGGTGTATCCGTCCAACAAAAATTGATCTTCACTGTTAGCCTCAAGTGATACATTAAACTGCTCTTTAATAAAATTACATCCAAAAACATGATCAAAATGCAAATGCGTATTTATCTGACGCACAACCTTCAAATTGTTTGCTGTGATGAATCTTAAGAGTCGATCTTTTTCTTCAGGAAAAAAACATCCCGGATCTATTATTATGCACTCATTGGTTTCATCATACACTACATAAGTGTTTTCTCCGACCGGATTGAATACAAAAGTTTCTACTTTCATAGAGTATTATATCTTTATAGATTCCTATTAAACAAGAATATAACAACCATACATTTATGTATATTTTAACTAAATGTCACTGGTTACATTTAACTATAAATATCTGTAATAATGTATAATTATACAATTGTAGCATTCTATAAATATAGAGCATTTAGCTTTAAATTTATAATGGCAAATAAATTATTTTCTTTGTTTCAAAAAATTCTTCCTCAAAAAAATCACTAAGCACGTCAACATCTGCTAACTTCCTAAACGGATGGATTTCTCCATCTAATTCGCCACCTTTGAGGCAGATCAAACCGTTGGGAAGAGCATTTTTATGTTCTTTTGATATATTTTTCCGAATTATCTTAACCAGATCAGGCAAAGGCATCACCGCCCGGCTCACCACAAAATCGAACAAGCCTTTCTCTTCCTCAGCTCTACAATGCCTAAAACTTACATTCTTAAGACCTATCTCATTAGAAATTTCGGTAGCCACTTTTATCTTTTTCCCAATACTATCTACCATCAAGAATTCGGAGTCGGGGAAAAATATCGCAAGTGGAACTCCCGGAAAACCACCTCCTGTGCCCACATCCATTATCCGTGTGCCACCCACAAACTGAATAACCTTTACTATGGCAAGCGAGTGCAACACATGATGAGTGTATAGATTCTCAATATCTTTTCGTGAGATAACATTAATCTTAGAATTCCAATCGAGGTATAAATCGTATAATGCCGCGAATTGTTCTTTTTGTTTGTCTGAGAGACTCGGAAAATACTTTAATATGATATCCATGTGCTACAACTTAAATATGCGGCTGAGTGGAGAACCGCTTTTCAGAAACGGCTTGATTTCTTCGTATGGCAATGTGATCACAATCGCATCCAATTGCGGAGTGGAGTATTCTCCTGAGTTGAACACATAAGTTATTCCATCACCATTTATATAAAAATTGCGGTTTGGGGTCATGCTTTGCAGGTTATTGTAACCCACATCGTCATTGTCTATATCCGAAATTTCCCTCGCTTTGTTTGCCTTGAGCAAGTGGGCGATGAACAATTTATGTAAATCCTGCTCATAATCGGGAATGAAAATATCTTCTTCGCGCAACTGATTTCCTGTTTTCACATCCAAAACACAATTCTTATATTGCGTGAAAGCAATATCTTCCATCCTTGTATTCTGCTGAACAACCTGAAACGACAAAAAATCATTTTCGTTATACAGAATATTAGCCTTAAGATCTTCCGTCACAGTAAAAAATGGGTCGTCACCGTCAGATTCCTCCAGATGTTTACCATTGCTTTCAATAGTCTCTTCATAGACCGCATTGAAAGCTGCTGCATATTTCGAAACAGCATCAGCGGGAACCAGATCTCCATATAAACCGTCATCAAAATAGAGATTGATAATCGCTTTTTGCAATTTTTTCAAAACAGTATCATTCTCAAAATGTGAAGGATATATAAAACTCAAATTCAGACTACAGGAAGAAAGCGTCGTGTCGTTCTTGTAATAGTGTTTCTGATTTACGTGTAAAGTATCGAAGGCTATATCATTTTTTAAATTTTGATTTGCCTTTTTATCCTGATTACAAGAGGTATAGAAGAAAAGGATAACACCCAAATAGATTAATAGCTTTGATTTTTTCATGTCTGTATCTACAATACTTTTTTCCACTGCAAATATAGATATTTAGGATCATCATTACTACTATTTAGGTGTAAAATATAATGAATCTAAACCGGAAGCTGTTGATTATTCTTTTTTCAGCACCGACAGGTTCATCAAAACCACAGCTACTAATATGAGCACTATGCCCACCCATTGAATAGCGTTTACGTTTTCGCCCAAAATGAGGAATGCTGCAAACACCGAAACCGGCAATTCGACCGAGGCTACAATGCTTCCAAGACCTAGACCCGTTTGAGGAAAACCTTTGGTGAAGAGCAGCGGAGGCAAAATGGTTCCAAAAACAGCTAAGATAATACCCCATTTCCAAAGCACAGACATATCAAATTGCTGTGATAGAGAATATCCCCAAATAAGGCTCACCACAATCAGAGAGCCCAGCATCATATACATACTTCTGACCTGAGGCGTATAGCCTGTTGCAACCTTATTGCTCACAGACATCGTGAAAGTATATGAAAGAGCTGCCAGCATACCCCAGAATACACCGACCCAATTCAGTTCAATTTCAGAATTAAGCAGATTAGTAGCTAAAATCGTACCTACCAACACAACAATGATGGCCACTATTTTGCTTTTGTCGGGTTTTGTCTTATTCACAATCAGATCCATCAACGATCCTATCCAGACTGATTGCATCAGCAATACTATACAAATAGAAACGTCTATATATTGCAAAGAAAGGTAATAGAAAGTGCTGGTCAGACCGAGAGGCATACCACCTAAAATCAGTTTCCTTTTTTCTTTTATTGTTGGTTTAGCGGCTGCAGTATTTCGCTTTGTAACACTTGTTATAAGATTCATCAATAACAACACGGTAAAACCAATGAATGCTTGTGAAAAAGTTATTTCACCTGTCGAAAAACCTTGTTTCACACCTAGTTTGACACATATTGCCAACACACCATAACTTGCAGCACCAATAGCTACATAAATTATACCTTTAAGCAGGTTTGATTTCATACTCATTTATCTATTTATTCTGTTCGTCAGGCAATTCATTCATTCACAATCTGTGAAGAATCTATAAAAACCCGCCTCATTACATTTTATCTTATATTTAATTTCGTTTCTTGAATATCATTCAGTAACCCTTCACAAGCATCTTCGAGAAGGTCTAATACCAATTCAAAACCATCTGCTCCTGAATAATATGGATCAGGAATGTGATCATGCTGATATTTGATCGAAAAATCGACCATTCGGGACACCTTTTCTTCTGAGTCCAAATCCGGCGCAAGACGCAATATATTATTATAATTGCTGTCATCCATGGCAACTATTATATCAAATCGGTCAAAATCCACATCACGGAAACGCCTCGATCTGGAACTGAGATCATATCCCCTTTTCGCCGCATGTTTTCTCATGCGCGAGTCCGGCAAATCTCCATCATGGTAACCGGAAGTTCCGGCAGAATCAACTTCTATCTTTTCAGAAAGATTATTTTTTTCAATCAAATGTTTCATAATTCCTTCTGCCGCCGGAGATCTACATATGTTGCCAAGACAAACAAAGAGTATTTTATACTTTTCCATTGTGTTTAAGTTTACTATCAATCTGCAAAAAAGCAGACACTGTGATTGTATCTGAATTTGCATAATCCGGAAACAGACTACAACTATCCGGCATGTACATTTATATATTTTTTTATTGCCGTTTATTGCTTATCGGGCTTCAAAAACGGTGAAAGGGAAGAAACATGAAAAAACGTATCGGAACTTTGAAAAAAACTCCGAGAGACAGAATTATTGTAATACTTATGAGATTACACAGGGGCATACGATCTACTTTGTATAATAATAAAGGGATACAAAAGTAACATATTAAATGAAAACGACAAAATGATACTACAATAATTCAATTTTCTCCAAATAGCGATGAACAAGTCGCGAGACAGCATAACTATCGGCATCATTTACTTTTATTTTTATATATCGGTCTTGTAAAACTTTGTCATCTGCAATATGTATACGATAGAAAGTTGCATAAATAATACGGTGCGACAACACATGCTTGATTTCCATAACGGGCTCGACCATTTTAATTGAAGCAGTATCTAAGATTTCCCTAAATCTGGGATCGAGAGCCAGTTTTTCAAAAACGGTTTTTTCAGGAGTTTCGATAAGGAGCAATTCGTATAGATTTTTCCATATATCGTTTCCGACGCGTTTGTTCAAATACATATAATCATCCAAACGTATATCCAGATAGTTAAAATAGCGATTCTTAACAATGGTCTTGCCCTTCTTTACTGGCAATTGAGATACTCTCCCTTCTTTTTTTGCCAAACACATGTATTCAAATGGACATATTGTGCAGTCCGGCGAAACAGGTACGCACTGCAGTGCACCCAACTCCATAATGGCTTGGTTATGCAATCCCGGATTATTCTTGTCCAAGACCATTTGCGCAAGGGCAGCAAATATCTTTTTACCGTTTCCGGTGTCAATAGGTTCATCAACACCAAAAATACGTGATAGCACCCTGTATACATTACCATCAACAGTTGCTACCGGTTGATCGAATGCAAATGAAGCGATGGCCGCCGCCGTATACTCTCCAATTCCCTTTAACACAAGAATAGACGCATAATCAGACGGAAAAACATCTTTAAAATTGGAATGAATCAGTTTTGCGGTTGTATGGAGGTTCCGTGCCCGGCTATAATAGCCCAATCCTTGCCATAGCTTTAGCACTTCATCTTCATCCGCTTCCGCCAAGTCCTTGATTTCAGGGAAACGCGCAACGAACCTATTGTAGTATGCCAAACCCTGATCCACTCTAGTCTGCTGCAAAATGACTTCGGATAGCCATATATAGTATGGATTGCGGGTGTTACGCCATGGTAGATCACGTTTGTTACGTTCGTACCACAATTGCAGTAAAGTGCTGATATTCGGTAAATCCGGCTGCTGGAAGAGATAATCTGAAATATTCAATTGTTGCTTCAATTATATAATAAAAACAATGTCTTTTAGTGGGTTAACAAAAAAAAGAATAAAAGCCAGCACAAAAAAGACATTTATTTTTTCAAAGGTAAATAAAAAGCTATATATTTGCAATCCAAAATTTTAGTATTAACTATAATATAAAAATAGCAATGACAAAAGCAGACATCGTCAACGAGATCGCAAAAAACACAGGTGTTGACAAAGCAACGGTTCTAACAACAGTGGAATCTTTTATGGAAGTAGTGAAAGAATCTCTTGCAAAAAACGAAAATGTATACTTGAGAGGTTTTGGTAGCTTTATTGTTAAGAAAAGAGCTCAAAAAACAGCTCGTAACATTTCTAAAAATACAACAATCATTATTCCAGAACACAATATTCCTTCTTTCAAACCAGCAAAAACGTTTGTCAGCCAAGTTAAATAAAAGTGTCCTTGAGATAGATAGATCACGGAGTATTAATCAACAAAAATCATAAAGCTATGCCAAGTGGTAAAAAAAGAAACAGACATAAGATGTCTACTCACAAACGTAAAAAAAGACTAAGAAAGAACAGGCATAAAAAGAAAAAATAAGATAAGTCTGTGAATTAATAATTCTTTCTTAGAAAAAAAAGATAAACACAAGAACAAGCTTAATAAATTTTTCAAATTTTAGGTTTGTTCTTTGTGCTTTTAGGAAGCATTATATTACACACAAAAGCCCTTAAATAATAAATATTACAACAGAAAATTATTCTATGAACAGCGAACTGATCATTGACGTTCAACCCAAAGAAGTGTCTATTGCTGTGCTCGAAGATAAAAAATTGGTCGAGCTACAAAAAGAGTCAAGAGACAGTTCTTTTGCAGTTGGCAACGTCTATGCCGGCAAAGTAAAGAAACTTATGCCCGGATTGAATGCTGCTTTCATTGATGTTGGATATAAAAAGGATGCTTTTCTTCACTATTTAGATCTTGGTCCACAGTTTAAATCAGTGGACAAGTTCTACAAACAAGCTCTTGCTGACAAGAAAAAATTTCCCCAGATTTCTAAAATGCAGCTCGAGAAAGATATTGACAAAGATGGTAGCATAACGGATATTCTCACTGTTGGGCAGGAAATCTTGGTGCAAGTGGCAAAAGAGCCCATCTCAACTAAAGGTCCCAGACTGACGTCCGAATTGTCTTTTGCAGGTCGTTTTTTGGTGCTAATCCCGTTTAATGACAAAGTATCCGTTTCACAAAAAATTAAGTCGAAAGAAGAGCGCATTCGCCTTCAGAAACTAATTCAGAGCATCAAACCTAAAAACTTCGGCGTAATAGTACGGACTGTTGCCGAAGGCAAAAAGGTGGTAGAACTCGACTCAGAGCTTAGAACTCTTGTGAAACGATGGGAAGATAACCTCCCCAAGATACAAAAAAATAAACCTGCATTTCTTGTCTATGAAGAAACAGGTAGAATAGTAGGACTGCTTCGCGATGTATTCAACCCTACATTTCAAGAAATACATGTCAATGACAAAGACGTATATAATCAGATCAAGGATTATATAGCAATCATTGCTCCCGAAAAAAAAGATATTGTTAAGCAATATGCCGGAGAGTTGCCAATATTCGACAATTTTGCCGTTACTAAGCAAGTTAAGGCTCTTTTTGGCAGAACCGTGACATTCAAATATGGAGCATATCTGATTATCGAACACACAGAAGCACTTCATGTGATAGATGTGAATAGTGGTAACAGAACAAAATCGCAAGAAGGACAAGAAAATACAGCTTTTGAAGTGAACACTCTGGCTGCTGAAGAAATAGCCCGTCAGCTTCGACTGAGAGATCTTGGAGGCATCATCGTCATTGACTTCATAGATATGACCGAAGGGGAACACAAAAATAAACTGCTGATAAAAATGCAGGAACTAATGGCTAATGACAGAGCGAAACACAATATTCTGCCTTTGAGCAGATTTGGTTTGATGCAGATCACCCGCCAGCGCGTGCGTCCCGAAATGGAAATATCAACAACCGAAACATGCCCTAATTGTTTTGGAAAAGGGGAAATTAGACCATCGATCTTATTTGTAGATACCCTACAATCAAAAATAAGTTATCTGGTGAGAAAACTTAATGTGAAGAAATTTACCTTACATGTCCACCCTTATGTGGCAGCATACATCAATCAAGGATTGATCTCAACTTCTATGAAATGGAAATGGAAATATGGTACCGGGATGAAGATTATACCTAATCAGAGCCTTTCCTATCTAGAATATCATTTCTATAATCAAAACAAGGAAGAGATAGATCTCAAACAGGAAATTGAGCTTAAATAAAAAAGCCAACGAATGATGATTACAACAAAAGACCGGATTGTTCTAACAATCCGGTCTTTTGTTTAAACCATTATATCTAAATATCGCTTACCTCCAAATATTCTGTCAATTCTATATTCTCAGATGAAGAACCCACCATTATGGTGAATGTGCCCGGTTCCACCACAAAATTATTATGAATATCTATCAATCCCAGTTCTTGTGGTGTGAGAGTGAATGAAATTTCTTTTGTTTCGCCTGTTTTAAGATGGACTCGCTCAAATCCACGCAGATTTTTCAGATACGTAGTTACAGAACTATAGTCATCTCTAACGTATAATTGTACAACTTCGTCACCATCTCTATCACCTTTATTAGTCACCTTGCATGTCACATTAACACTACCTCTTGTTCCTATTTTGGACGAAGATAGTTTTATATCACTATATCCGAATGTTGTATAACTCAGTCCATATCCGAAAGGATATAACGCTCCGTCTACTCTCACCTTTCCTTTTGAATCCGATCCCGGTTTGAACGGAAATGCATATGGAATCTGACCAACTGATTTTGGAAATGTTACCGCTAATTTGCCTCCCGGATTATAGTCTCCAAAAAGGACTTGTGACAGGGCCTGCCCCGTAAATTCTCCGGGAAACCATCCATGTATAATGGACGGGATGTATTTCTCTGCCCAATTGATCGTTGCTGCACGCCCGTCAATAAGAAGAAGAACAACCGGTTTACCAGTTTCATACACAGCTTTCAGTAAATCTTCTTGACGCCCCAACAAATTCAGGTTGGAGCGGGAAAATTCTTCTCTTACGGTTTTTTCATTTCCTCCCAGAACCACAATGGCAACATCCGATTCTTTCACCAGATTGACTGCTTCGTCAATCATTTGCTGTTCTTCGGCATCCAATTCGACATCGTACAGTTCGCTTTCCGGAAAATATTTATCTATTATTTCACATCCTTTAGCATACCGTACATCTGCCTCAGGTAAGTAATCTTTTACACCTCTGTATACCGATTTTATCGGAGCTTGTGCAGGACCATAACGACAAATGAGATCTTCTACTTCGTCGGCATTAGGCCCTATGATTGCAATTTTTTTCAGTTCTTTTGA
>JBKECE010000304.1:0-20226 GCA_047974325.1 Dysgonomonas sp.
AATATCAGCATCATACATTTTATTATTTTCATAGCAATTGCTCACATTATTCGTCCATGCACCCCAAGGGTCAGGCAGATTCATGAGTGTAGCTCCTGATACACCAAAATTGTCGGTATAATAATTGTGATTCAAATAGTTTCGGAGTTGAGAAGGCCACGATTTGGATGGACGGTCTGCTTCTCCAATGCCAGCACCTTCTGCATTGCTATCACCAATGCAAGCTACTTTTTTCTTCACTGTTGCATTCATGTCGCAAAATCCCCAAGCAGCATCAACAGTAAGGGATGCATCTGTTAGAGAGACTAAGCGATTGGAACGATAAGCACAATCACCAACCGGATATTCTTCTTTTCCCCATGTGTCACCATTTATAAATTTATATTGATAAGGTGTCGCACTTTTGTCAAGGGAAATTGTCACCGTATATATACCATCACCATCAGTATCGGCCAATGAGGGAGCAGTAGACAGATCCCATGCATTAAAAGAACCCACAACATGTAGTCCTGCTGCATCTATTGCCGCACCTTTCATATCAAGATTGAGCGTGAGTTGAGATTGACCACTAATTGTATTAACGGTCAACACGTTATTTCCTGTCACCGTGCCGTCAGCAGCAACAACGAATTTCAAATTATCTCCTGTCCATTTAGCATCTCCTACATTTCCATTCAAGGTTTTCCAACCCAGCGATTTCATTGATGGAGTCCATTCATAGACACCGGGAGAACCTTGGAATGTTGCCTGCCATGTCCAATCATCTGTTCCTTTTATGAGTTCGGAAGTTGGTCCGTAGCTTGCATCGTAATAGAGGGCAGTCCACCAATCTTGACTCTGACTAACTCCACCACTAACCCATGCAAACACATTCTTATCAGTATTGGCGGCATCATAAAGATCGTTTGTCAATTCACCTTTTGTTTTATCCACAACTTTAACGGTGAAAGAATATTTGGGCTGTACCGCAGGAATAGTTAAGGTTGTGATTCCTTCAACAGAACCGTCCGCCTTAACGGTGAAGTTAATGACCGGATTGTCTAAATCCGACGAATACATATAGGCATTGTTCAAAAATTTCCATCCCAGCGATTTCAGGTATGGAATCCATGTATATTCACCGGGAGTTACATTAAATGTTATTTGCCATGTGACATCATTCGCATTTTCGGAATAGGTGCCATTAGGAGTTACTCCAGCATCTGCATACATCGGATACCACCAATCTCCTGACGGAGTGCGAGGATTCTGTTCCGCGATAGAAGCATCAACACTAACAATGACATTTGATCCGGAAGCATCATTTGAAATTGTTGTCTTTTTGGTCTGATCCACAATCTTCAATGTCACCGGATAGCTTTGTGCCTGTAATCCCAATAACGAAAATACAAACAAATTGATAATTAATAGTAAGTATTTTTTCATGACTATTGTTTTAAATCATTCTTATGAAAATTTATTTTACTAAAATCTTTTGAGAAAACCCATCAACCGAAACTATGTATACGCCTTTTGCAAGATCGATTGTGTAACCATCTTTTTGCTCAGATCTTCCAATCAAAAATCCTTTCAAATCATATACTTTTACATTATCGAATGTGCCTTGTATTTTCAAAACGCCATTTACTGTAGTAAGATCATACTTACTATCTGCCTTACTATTATCTATCGATACAGTGTTATCAGGCACAATCAATTCATACGCACCTCCAACAGAGCCATCGGCAGCCACATAGAACACCAGATTAGAACCACTCCATGACACCCCTTCGACTTTTCCATTCATAGTTTGCCAACCCAAAGACTTCATTGATGGATTCCATTCATAAACACCTGCCGGACCTTCAAAGGTTGCTTGCCAAGTCCAATTGCTTGTTCCTTTTATGAGTTCTGAAGTGGGGCCAAAACTTGCATCATAATAGAGACCTGTCCACCAATCCGAACTATGACTGACATTGCCACTGATCCACACAAAAACATTCTTCTCTGTATTATTAGTGTCATTCAGATCATTGGTTAATGCCCCTTTTGTCTGGTCTATAACTTTGATAGTAAAAGAATATTTCGGTTGAACAGCTGGAATGGTTATCGTGGTCATTCCCTCAACAGAACCATCTTCCTTAACCGTAAAGCGAATAACGGGATTGTTTATGTCTGAAGAATACATATAAGCATTATTCAGAAATTTCCAACCAAGGGATTTCATATAAGGCATCCAAGTGTATTCACCGGGAGTTGCATTAAAAGTGATTTGCCATGTGACGTCATTGGCATTCTCAGAATATATGCCATTAGGAGTCACTCCACCATCTGCATACATCGGATACCACCAGTCTCCTGACGGATTACGAGGGTTTTGTGCAGCTAGTGCTGCATCAATACTTACAATAACATTTGCTCCCGGAGCATCATTTGTGACCGTCGTGCTCTTTGTTTCATCTACAATTTTTAGAGTTACCGGATAAGTAGTCTGACCATAACCATAACTAAAACAAAACAGCATGATTGTTGCCAAGAGTGAAATTTTGTGTTTCATGATATTTAAATTTAAAAAAGTAATTAATCGTATTTTATTTATAATCTGAACTCCATATATAGGAAGTTACTGATTTAGCAGGCAGAAGGGACACAAATGAATTGCCTCCTTCAACTACATTTATTTTTTGTTCTGCATCAGAATCATTCTGAATGAGCATCGAATATGATCCGTCAGGATTTTCAAATGCCGTGAAATATATTTTATCAGATAAATTAATGCTTTCAGCTTTTATCCTGTAGGCATTCGGTTTCACAACTTTCGATAAATGCGCCATTTCATAGTAGTGACTGTTCTTTGTCATTGTTGTATAATCTTTCGAATCAATGTCAATTGCACCCAAACACATATTACAACCAAGCGGACGCCAAGGCCCGTGATTGTCATCCAACATAAAGTTCCATACAATGACTGCCTTGCAAAAATAGTTGATCGTGCCAATGCAGACTTCTCTTATATTCCACATCAGATCTTCTCCGAATTGATAACCGGAGTCCCAATTTCCGATAGATATTTCAGTGAAATATAAATTTTTGTCGGGTCTTTGATTATGGACATACAGCATCTCCTTTTTATCACCGCCATATGCATGATAGGCTGCACCATCAATATATTTTGAGGCTTCAGCATCTGCATAGATTTTCAAAGGATAATGTTGTTGATCTGCATTCTCGGGTTTATTGTCGTCATAATTATAATTATGATCATAGACCACAATTTTTGTTTTGACACCTGCTTTTTCAAATGCCGGTCCAAGCGCAGTCTTTATAAAATCGCGCTGCTCCTGCCATGTCATATACAATGAAGCTGAATTACCCCTATTGAGCGGTTCGTTCTGAACAGTAACCGCATCTATATCAAACCCTTCATTTTTCATTGCTGTTAGGTATTTGACAAAATAAGTTGCATAATCTTGATAATATTTCGGGTTCAATTGCCCACTAGTCCATGAATCGAACGGTTTCAGGCTTTTCAGATCTTCTACCTTCATCCATTTAGGACAAGTCCATGGACTTGCAATGATCTTCACATCCGGATTTATTGCTAATATCTCTTTTAGGATTGGGAATAAATCACGCTTGTCTAACTCATGTATGGCAAAATTTTCTATTCCGGGCACATCACAATAAGTATATTCTTCGAGTGAAAAATCAGAACATGCAATAGATATACGAATATAGCTATATCCATATCCTTCTTTCGGATCAAATGCTTCCTTCAACAGTTTATGCCTGTTTTCAGGAGTCATTTTCAAAAGATTATAACAAGATGAGCCGGTGATCGCCACCCCAAAACCATCCATTTGTTGATATTTGACAGATGCATCAACCATTATTTGGCTTTTGCCTGAGATACTATCCGGATTTTGGTTAATCCGGATTGAGTCTTTTTGCATTTTTCGTGTCTGATCAGCTGATGTGGTGTAAGTATTTACATAAGCGATCTGTTTCTGACAAGAAAACAACATTCCTGTAAGAACGAGAATGGATATATATATAAGATTCTTCATCATCTTGTTATTCATCATAATTTAATCTTCATTATTTTAATAAAAATGAAGCTACCGCATCATTAGCAAGACTATATACTAAACGCTTGTTTGTACTCTCATCCTTTACGGTAAGATCTACCTTGTTTCCGGATTCATTAACAATCACTACACTTCTTGATCCATCCGGATTGAGGAATGCTGTTGCTGTGACATTTGAAGGAAGAGTACCGATAAAAGATGTTTTTATCCGTTTTGCTCCCGTACGGCAAACTTTCGCAAATTGCCCCAGCATATAATATTCCAGCTCTTTCGTATAATTATCTCCATCTACAGTAATGATACCTCTACAATCTTCGCAAAATGTTCCACCGGGTGTAACAGGACCATGTTCCGTATTCAAGGCAATATTAAACATCATAAAATTGCTGGAGCCTTTTTGTAATGACGGCACCAAAAAGTCTTTCAGATAATAGAGGAATGTTTCCATTTCCGACCCTGTATTCCAACCTCCACCAGATAGTTCTGTGATATAGATACTCTTATCGGGAAATGCAGCGGTCATATTATCTAAAACAGACGGTGTGCCTGCATATCCATGAAAAGCTGTTCCGGCAGTATAATTATTAGCTGCGGAATTATTTAATACATTGAGGGCATATTCATATATATCAAAATTATGATCCAATGTGAGTATCTTTGTTTTGATATTTTCGGCTGCGAACCGAGGTCCCAGATATTGACCTATAATCTCGGATTGAGTTTCCCATGGCATCAACATAGAAGGATGAGTATATGATTCAAACTCCGGTTCGTTCTGCAATGTAATGGCGTCTATCGTGATGCCCTCTGCTGACATTGCTTTCACATATTTCACAAAATATTCTGCAAAATCGGCATAATATTCAGGTTTGAGAGAACCATAGTTCAATTGTCCCGATGTTTTCATCCATGCCGGAGGTGACCAAGGTGATGCTATTATTTTAATGTTAGGATTGATCGCCAGAATTTCCTTCAACACAGGAATCAGATCTTCTTTATCAGTTTGCGGTATAGCAAAGTTATCTATTCCCTGTGTATCGCAATAGGTATAAAGAGAAGTAGAAAAATCCGATGATCCGATACATAAACGAATGTTTTCAAGACCAATTCCGTCTTTCGGATCAAATAAATCTTTCAAAACTTTAGCCCTTGCAGCAGCAGACATCTGTTTGAAGAGATAGGCAGATGAACCTGTCAGCCCGCCACCAAAACCATCAATAGTCTGATATTTTACAGTAGGATCTATCTTCACTGTCAGATCAGTAATATCTGATGAATATTCTACGGGGACTTCTTTCATCAAAAAGACTCGCGTAGAATTGGTTATCCAAAGACGTGCTTCATTGTTCTCGGTAGAAGAATCATCTTCAGATGCAAATCCTGAATCTGTGTTATAATCTACACAAGAAAAGAAAAACAAACAAAGACTTGCTAAAAATATATGGATTGATTTCATATTTGTTATCATTTTTTAGTCCCAAAGTCTACTCTTCTCCAATGTGTAGACTCTGAGAGATAATTATCTGTTTAATTTTTTGTCATCGTTATGGTTTTCGCATTCACGTCTATCACAACTTTATAAACACCGGCTGTGAATCCTGCCGGAGAGCCTAAATTACCACCGGAAGTGGCGGAAATCAAACTTGCAGGAGAAACGGTGTAGTTGCTGGACAATTCCTCACCACCCCATGTCCTCTGATGGAAAAACTTCATATCATATGTGCTTGCTGCATAGAAAGTTCCTTGGAACACTCCGTTCGATATCTTACGACAGAATACATAATCGGCAGGCTGCGTCCAATCCCATTTAGTTGTGGATGCATAAGTTGTCTGCGGGAATCCTAGACCTGTTCCACAAATCCACATCGCATCCGGATATACTGTACTGGCCTGTTCCACATACATGAAACCGGTAGTAGGTTTATAGTATAGAGAATATGTTCCTGTGAGACCCTCAAATCTCGCTTTTGAATTTGAAATGTAAGTGAAGAAATCCGGATTCAAAACTGTTTGTAAGTTGCTGAAACCACTGATTTTATATTCTTCACCTTGAGTTAATGCGATCTCCACTTTCAAATATCCAGAATACTCTGTTGATGTCGCAAATTCCTGTCCTCCTATTGTCATGGCTTCATACCAGTTCGCATCAAAAGTATATGCGAATGATTGGACATTGAAATGAATCTGCTGTATATCCAAAATAAGAGGATCTTCTATTGTCATAGCTGAATTTTGTTGATCATAGACAATTTCCAGTTGATCATTTACTTTTGCCCATACAAAACCCGAATAATCAATTGTCTTACCGTCGGATTCCAGTTTCTCTGCTATCCGAAAATGTTTCGATTTTCCATACGAACCAACTGGCAATTCATAATCGTATGCAGACCCCGAAGCTTTATTCAGTTCATAAACTTTATCTTCAATTTCATCCACAAGGTATAGTTTACTTCCAAACACAGGGCGATTAACTTTTACATTCTTTTCGTTGGGCAAGGTCATTTCCGTAACATCTCCTTCCACGTTTTCGAGTTTTAAATGAACTTCGGGATAAGTTCCATCTTCCAGATCAGCATAGAACGGAATCTTATATTTCGCTTTTACTGTTGCATTCTGGTCTTTTGTACGAAGTTTTTCTTTCACCACCAACCTATCATTCATCACAATTTGGACTTCTATTGTTGAAAGCGGTGTTGTTGGGTCACTCACGACCGCAGTAAATTCGACAGAATCACCTGCTACAATAGCATCGCTTTGCGTGAGAGCCGAAAGAGCCGCATTTTCTATAACCGGAGTAGAGTGTGAAAATACTGTCCGTTCATCTTTTTCTTCACAAGCCGAGAAGAAGATTAAACCGCATAGACCACATAATAAATTTTTATATATTGTTTTCATATGAATAGATTTCAAATTTAATAACCCTCATTTTGGATAAGATTAGAATTCAGCTGCATCTCAGATTGAGGTATAGGCCACAACAATTGATATTCTTGCATTGATGCTGCATAGTTTTTTTGATGATCTCTGCTATTTTTCATCACCTCAATAAAGCGATTTCTACGTTTCAGATCGAACCAACGTTTGCCTTCAAATGCAAATTCGAATCGATTCTCATTTTCTATCGCTAATTGCAATGCATCTTTGGTCGTAGCTGTCGTATTAGCTAGTCCAGCCCTAGTTCTCACCCGATTTACCAACTTTTGAGACTCGGTTATATTTCCTAACTGATTTTCAGCCTCAGCCAATAACAAAATAGCTTCAGGTAGACGATACAATATAATATTATTAGACTCCTGTGCTCTGATCTTCCAGCAGAAAGGATAGTTTGCAGAAGACCAATATGCATCGGTCCACTTACCTGTCATATTGTAAAATATGATAGATGCGTTTCGGCGAATAGAGTCTGCGGCCGCAAACGAATTATATAGATCAATGCTAGGCGTATTGAATTTCTTCCAATCTATACCAAAAAACATCTGACCTGCCCAGTTCCCTAAAGTTGTCCAACTATTATAATCTACCTCAAAAATAGATTCTTTGCAATTCTCATTATCCAGATTGAGATGTGGTAAAACACCATTATCGGGAAGGCTTGCCACCGAAAACAGATCATTATAATTAGGCATCAGATCGTAGCGTGTATCATTAACCACAGCTTCTGCATATTCTTTCACCTTCGTCCAGTTGGTATCAACAAAACCATCTTTAGTTGCATAGACCTGAGCTAGTATCAAATTGACAAAAGCTTTTGATATTTTAAATTTGTTTGCAGAATATTCAGGTACATTTGCTTGGGCAAATTCTAAATCGGAGATAATCTGAAGATAGACATCAGCTACAGATGACTGTTTTGGATAAATTAGAGGATACACTTCGTCTATATTCCCAATATTTATTTCAGGAATATCTTTGACGATCAATGGAACAGAGCCATAAATACGCACCAAATTGAAATAAGAAATTGCTCTCATGAAACTAGCCTCACCCAGAATCTCATTTTTGCGACTTTCAGCCAACACAGGATCTGATATTTGAGGAACCCAATTCAGTATTGTATTTGCTTTAGCGATATGTCTATATAAATATCCCCAATCTCTCGAAGCAGTTCCGTTTGAAGCTAATAATCTCAGTTCATCTATTTGTCTCGTTTGATCCTTATCTTCTCCTGCATATGCATTATCTGATTGGGCATCATTCATAATATACATATCCAATTGCCAAAATTCCGATGCAAAATCTCCATAAGCTGCTGTTATGAGTTGTTCGGCTTGAGTTGCGGTTGTATATTTAACAGAATCCGTAGTATTATCTATTCCTAGATTTTCATTCGTCAATTCGGAATAAGGCTTCTCATCTAAAAAATCGCTGCATGAAGTAAATGAAAAGCTCATCAGCAACCCGAACAGTATATATTTTATATAAGATCTCATATTTTAATTATTTTAGAAAGTTAAGTTAAGTCCAAAAATAAAAGAACGTGTCTGTGGGTATGTACCCATATCAACACCCAAAAGAGTTGCACTATTTCCACCCCAATTCAATTCAGGATCATAACCTCTATATTTCGTCAATGTATATAAGTTGTTGGCAGTAACATAAAGACTCATCGCTTCTACTCCCACTTTCTTTAATATCTTTTTACTTAGATTATATGAAAGTGTCAATGTTTTCAGACGTAGGTATGAGCCATCTTCCACAAAACGGCTTGAATTATAAGAATTGTAGGAATTTCCGGCACGTGGCACATCTGTTATCATACCGGGACGTCTCCATCGAACCAGAACATTCTCTGACTGATTATTAGAGGAAGTCATGCCTTCTGTAAATATTCTCGAAGCATTGAATATATCGTTGCCATATGATCCTTGGAAGAATGTGCTGAGTGTGAAATCTTTCCATGAAAAATTATGCGAGAAACCAAATGTAAAATCAGGCTGAGCATCTCCAATTATCGTCATATCATTATCAGTTATTTTCCCATTTTTATCAATGTCCTTATAGATCATATCTCCGGTTTCCGGATCAACACCTTCTGCTATATAACCCCAGAATGTTCCTAATGGTAAACCCTCTTTAATCATTATCACGTCACCATTTCCTTCAACAGTTCCATCTGTGTATGATGGGGTTAAGCTTAATTTCGCTAATTTATTTTTATTAAAAGACATATTCAGGTTAGCATCCCATTTGAATTCTCCCGTGAGGATATGCCCTGTTAGATTATATTCAAATCCTTTATTTAACATTTCCCCGTCATTTCTCATCGGTAAATTGACACCAACAGAACTTGGTAGTTTGATGTTAAGAAGCAAGTCTGTTGTTTTTTTATAATATACATCTACTTCTGCTATCAAACGCGAATTAAATAAAGAAAGGTCTAATCCCAGATTATATTGTGTAGTTGTTTCCCATTTCAGATCCTTATTGCCCAATCTGTCCAAAGATATGGCAGGTCCGGAACCTGATGTTTCTTGTTTACTTACAGTATATTTGTCTAAATAATCATAATCTCCTATGCCACCTTGGTTACCATTAATACCCCAACCGGCTCTCAATTTTGCATCGTCAACTACTGATCTTAGAGATTTAAAAAATTCTTCACTCGAAAAACGCCATCCTGCGGATACCGATGGAAAATAACCCCACCGATGATCGGGATGTAACTTTGATGATCCGTCAGCACGCATAGCAGCTGTCAATAAATAGCGGCTCTCATAATCATATTGTGCTCTGGCCAAATAAGAAACTAACGTATTACCATTGATCGACGTTGTAGCATTATTGATTTTATTTGCCAGATTCAATGTTATTGTACTAAAATTGGATCCTTTTACAAAATCTTCAGCAGAAATATAGGCATTATTATGTTTATATTTTTGATAGGTTGCCCCTGCCATGAGTGAGAGATTGTGTTTATCCTCTATCTTGGTATCATAAGTCAATATATTTTCACTGTTCCATGTTAGATAATCATCATCCGCATGTTCACCTCTACCATTTGCAGAACGTCCGTAAGCAGTTTTAACGGGATCAATATACTTATCCCATGTGTGGGATGTGAAATCGACAGACACACTTGGTTTGAAATGCAGGTTTTTCATTAGAGTAAAATCAAGTCCAAAATTACCCATAAAACGGTATTCCATATTCAGATCATAAGTATCAGCTTGCGCATATGGATTCTCCCAAGATGACTGGAAAGGATTTAAAGCATATTGACCAGGGTTCTCTTTATCCCATATATCCAAAAATGGAGGTGTATTTAATATAGACATGATGACTCCACCACGACCCGAGTTCGCATTATCAGTAACATCCTGACGAGAATTTCTGGCAAAACTCAAATTTGTTGTCATTTTCAGCCAATCTTTAACCGTAGCATTTACATTGGTTTTAAAAGAATATCGGTCATACTCAGCCGGAGATATTATACCCGTCTCTTTTTGATACCCTCCTGAAACATAATAATTAACCTTTTCAAGTCCACCGGAAAGAGATACCTGATAGTTCTGCTGATAACCTGTGCCATACATTTCTTTTGCCCAATTGATATAATTATGATTCGTGTTATCCACTGATACACCAATATCATCCATAAGATCATAATAATCTTTTGTATTCAAAGTCTTTATTTGTTTGGATACATTAGAAAATCCTGCATACATTGACACATTCAATTGCGATTTGCCGGCTGTCCCTTTTTTTGTTGTGATCAGGACAACTCCATTTGCTGCTCTTGCTCCGTATATTGCAGCAGAAGATGCATCTTTGAGAATAGACATTGATTCTATATCATTGGGAGAAAGATTCGTTATATCATTAGTCTGGATACCGTCAACCACATATAACGGATCATTTCCCGCATTTAAGGATGTGGCACCACGCACACGAACAGACATCCCAACTCCAGGTTTTCCGGATGGCTGCACAACTTGTACTCCGGCAGCTTTACCTTGCAATGCCTGTTGTGCCGAAATAATAGGACGGTCAGCCCATTCATCAGATGTCACTGTTGAAACAGCTGTCGTTAGGTCTTTCTTTTTTTGCGTTCCATATCCGACAACAACAAGTTCATTCAAAACCTGCTTATCTCCTTTCATAACAATATCAATCGTAGTTCTTCCGTTCACAGCAACCTCTTGTGTTGCTAAACCGAGGTAACTAATGACCAATACGGCATCATGTTCAGTTTTGAGATTGTAATTTCCATCAAAATCTGTTATTGTACCGGAACCAGAACCTTTGACCAAGATGCTTGCACCTATAACAGCTTCACCATTCTCGTCCGCTACATTGCCCTTCACTTCAATAGTTTGGGCAGATGCAATACCTGAAAGGAATAGACAAACAATCACCATGCATAATTTGAATATATGCTCCTTGTCAAGTTTTTTCCAATTTTTCATAAAAATGATATTTAAGGTTAATTTAATGAGTATAATATTTTTTCTGTTCCTACTTTAAATTCAAAGTCGCCAGGCTCAAAAACCGTTTCGCTACGAGAATTTACAAATGATAAGTCGTCCTTTGTCAATTCAAATGTAACTGTCTTCTGTTCCTGTGGCTTCAAATCTATTTTAGAGAATCTTCTTAAGCGTTTTATATCAGGAGGCACACTTGCTATAAGATCTGAAGTATAGAGTTGCACAACTTCTTTTCCTTCTGTTTTCCCTGTATTTTGCACATTCACTGTTACAGTGATTTTTCCTCCTTGTTGCACAACTTTCAAGCCTGTATATTTGAATGTCGTATAGCTCAATCCATAACCAAATTCGTATTGAGGATTATAATCAGATTCATAATTATACACACCCTGAGCAGCTGTTTGTTCTTCTGCCGGTTTATGATAATAATTCACTAGCGAGTTAGGGTATTG
The DNA here is from genome assembly GCA_047974325.1 of Dysgonomonas sp. GTDB lineage: Bacteria > Bacteroidota > Bacteroidia > Bacteroidales > Dysgonomonadaceae > QVMP01. The sequence goes on from JBKECE010000304.1 coordinate 11,944, forward strand.
AGGATAATTATATGGTAATTTTCCGGATGGATTAATTTTTCCTACAAGAATATCAACCAATGCATCACCGCCATAATTTCCGGGAAGATATACCTGTAAAATTGCATTCATCTGGGGTTCTATACTATGAATGATGCGTGGACGCCCTTCATTCAAAACCAAAATTGTCTTTTTGGCATTTCCTGAAATGGCTGTAGCCAACTCAAGTTGAAGATGACTGAGAGTCAGGTCATTCAAATCACCGGGTTTTTCGGTATAAGTGTTTTCACCTAGGCAAAGAATAACCACATCTGCTTTCTTCGCAGCATTGACAGCTTCATCAAAACGATCCTTATTCTCTTCGTAATATTTACCTTTCATGTCATAACTTACCCCTGGAATATAGTCTACAGTTGCATACGTATTTTTCAGGGCTTCATAGATTGTATTGTACTTTCCTGCAAATTCATCGGTTTTTTCTCCTTGCCAAGAATATGTCCAACTTCCATTGAGAGTCCTCATGTTGTTGGCATTCGGACCCACAAGCAAAATCTTTGCTCCTTTCTTCAATGGAAGAAGATTGTTTTCGTTCTTAAGCAATGTGATAGATTCTGATGCTGCATCATATGCATATTGTGCAAACTCCTGACCTCCAACTTTAGAGTAATCAGCTTTGGGAACTACAGGATTCTCAAACAGTCCGAGCTTCAGTTTCAATGTCAATATACGCAGAACTGCATCATCTATTCTGCTCATGCTGACTTCTCCATCATTCACAAGTTCTACCAATCCTTTACAAAATACTTTATAATTGTATGGAATCATAGACATATCTATGCCTGCATTTATAGCGAGTTTGATAGCTTCTTTGTCATCTTTTGCTATCCGATCGCGACGATGCAGATTCTCAATATCCATCCAATCAGTTACAACAACACCATTGAAGCCAAGTTCTTGTTTCAGAAGTTTTGTTATCAGATCATAGCTGGCGTGTACTGAAACTCCATTTATTATTCCGGAATTAATCATTACAGTATTAGACCCAGCTTCAACTGCTTTACGGAAAGGAGGCAAATGATATTCTCTCAGCACAATATCCGGAATGTATGTAGGTGTACGGTCTTTTCCACTCACAGAAGTTGAATAACCCAGAAAATGCTTCAAGCAAGAACTCAAGTGATATGGGTTGTTGATGTCATTGTTATCCCCTTCATAGCCCTTTATCATTTGTTCACCAAAAACAGAAATCAGGTAAGGATCTTCTCCAAAACCTTCTTGCTGACGAGAAAAACGAGGATCTGCTCCTAAATCGAGTGCCGGTGAAAAATTCCAAGGAATACCAGACGCCTTCGTTTCATAGGCACAAACTTCTGCCATTTTTCTTGCCAATTGAGGATTCCAAGTTGCGGCAAGTCCTATCCCTTGAGGAAACATAGTTCCTTCAGCCAGGTATGTTGCACCGTGTATTGCATCAATTCCATAGATAACCGGCACTTTGATTCTGGTCTCTTTTGTTGCCACATCTTGTATCTGGGAGATGACTGCATTCCATTTTTTGAGTGCAAATGCCCTATTATTACTGGTGTTCAATATGGAACCTACATGATAATCCTTCAAAGCGGTTCTTAATTCCGCCATATCTATCTCGAATGGTTCTACCGACGAATAAGGATCAGAGCCTTTACCTACTACATCAAGTGTTATTTGAGCCATTTGTCCAACCTTTTCTTCCAAAGTCATCGTTTTTAATATCGCCTTGGCTCTTACTTCAACAGATTGCTCATTACCATTACTATCTACCTGAGAATAAGCCTTGAAAGAGAGGAAAGAAAGCATAACTAAAAATGAGAACTTTAATTTCTTATCAAAAGATTTACAATTCATTTTTCTTTTCATCTAAAATTTTCTGTATATTTTTTACTTTAATTTGTTATTTTAATTATTTTCCTATAATCTACAATTGTACCATCCCGAACTTTCAGAACATAAATACCATCTACCAATCCATTCAGATTAACCGTTATATTTGATTCGTCTGCTTGTTTTACAGCAACCAATTTTCCCGAAGGAGAAAATATCTGAATATCTCTGTGTCTGCCTGTTCCAAAATTTACATGCAGAATATCCTCAACCGGATTGGGATAAGGCATAAAATCGGATTTAGTAATATGATCTGGCTGCATGCCAGACTTCTTTTCCGCGACATCGAATATCCATTTTTGATTGTTTGCATCATCACTATAATCCGATAAATAGATTTTCGCACCATTATATAGAGAGAGCCCTTCAATATCAATAGTTTTTCCTTTACCAACATTTATTATATTATACGATGTGTCGTTTTGTTGACTAAAGATATTCCATCGTAGTGCATTATCTTCACTAAATGTCTGTTGCACCAAATTGTCTGTTTCTGTAGCTGCCAGATAGAGATCCGAATATTTTGATTTAATATAATAACTTCCATTTCCTGCACTTTCTATCATCCATCGTTGATTATCTCCTCCACCATCTACCACTTCCCATTGTTGTATGCCAGCACCACTGGCCATTGATCCGTCTGTCACATCAATACCCTTATTACTATAAAGAGAGATAATATTATAAACATCCGGAAGTTTCAAATCTTTATTACTCTGCGTTACATTTATTATACAAGCCGCAGATTTTTGTTCATTGTCAGTTGTGGCACTAATGATCACAGAACCAATGCCAATACCTCTCACCAATCCAACACTATTCACATGGGCAACCTGAGAATTACTTGTTGTCCATTCCACAACTTTGTTTGTTGTATCTTCAGGCAATATTGCAGCTGTCAATTTAGCAGATTCTCCAATAGTGATATTAGAAGATGTTGGATTCAGCGTAATGGAAGTTACTGGATTATAAGCCAAATCTGAGTTCCAGATCAACGATGCCGCTGTATTCGCATTCAATGTATATGTGATTGATTTTCCATCCCAAACTACATTGAAAGTCTTTTGTTCACCACTCTTATTAAACACGACTATCGATATCGACTTATCCGGATTAAGAAAAGTTGTCTGAAGCAGATCATCAGAAGTTGACATTGACCTGATTCTGTATGCCTCGGATTTTACAACCTTCGACATTTGAGCAACAAGATAATAAGATACATTATATTCAATGCTTTCACCATCTATACTCAAGGCTCCCAAACAAGAATTGCAACCTGATGGTGTATGAGGTTCGTATACACTGTTGGCTGCAAAGTTCCATTCTAGAGCTATCTTTGCCCAATTGTTCATAGAACCTAACATCACTTTTTCCATGTGCCAGGCAAAATCACCTGCAAAATTTCCCGGGCCTGTATATTGCTCCGTAAAATATACATTCTTTCCTGTCTGCTCATGTACAGCAGTCAATGTCCCAATATTTGCCCCCGCATCATATAGATGGAAAGCAGAACCATCAACAAAACTACTCTTGCAAACATATACGGGATATTCCTGATTGTCACAATTGTGATCCCAAGCTATTATTTTAGTATTTTTGAATTCACTATTTGCTATAGCCGGACCTAAATACTTATCTATGAAGTTGAATTGTTCCTCTTGAGACATATACATACTAGGCTCATTGGAATCATGATGGGGTTCATTTTGAGGTGTCACAGCCCAAATATTGATGCCTTGAACTTTCATCGCCTCAAAATATTTTATAAAGTATCTGGCATAAGAAGCATAACAATCAGTTTTCAGATTTCCTCCGATATAATTATTATTCGTTTTCATCCATTTGGGAGGAGTCCAAGGCGTAGCTATTATCTTAATATTAGGATTGATGGCCAATATTTTCTTTAGGACAGGAATCAAGTCGTTCAGATCAGGACCTTCAAGACTGAACTTTGCCAAGTCCTTATCGGTTGCATCGTCATGATCTGTATAGGCATATTCGCTAAGATCCGATGCTCCTATACCGATGCGTATGACACTACACCCTAAGCCTGTATTAATATCAAAGATATGATTGAGTAATTCTTTTTGACGATTGTCGCTCAAACCTCTCAGTAACTTTGCGCTGCCTTGTGTCAAAGTCCATCCAAAACCATCAACGGTTTGATACTTTACATCTTCGTCTATAATTATTTTGTTGCTTTCATTCCCCAAACCTGGCGCAAATGCAACCTCTGATTGTTTTTGCAGAAGCTTTTGTCGGTTTCCTGATGTTTGCCATGAACTCACATCCTGAGAAAAGGCATCTGGAATAGTTACCCATATCGTGATGATCGAAAAAACAGAAAAGAAAAGATTTTTCTTCATGGCTAAATTAAACTACGACTTGAATTATAAACAGTTAACTTTAATTCAAATATAGATTATATTAGCATTGATATTTTTTAGAGTGGTTATTAAGTGGATTATTAAACAAATAATAAACTTATAATTAATTAATAAACAAACAATTAATCAATTATAAGAAAGATGAAAAAGTGGATTCATTACAACAATAAATATTGTGCAAAAAGAAAATATGACACTTAAACCCAGAATGTTTATCTAATTTCCTTCACCAGATTTTCGAAATCGTCACGCACAACGCGCGCCTTATTTTTAATCTTTGCACGGTAATTGTAAATTGTGTTGACGGAATATCTTAAAAATTCGGCAATCTGGGAACTATCATCAATCCCCAAGCGAATTAAGGCGAATATTCTCAGTTCTGTGTTGAGTAATTCTCCTTTTTTAAGTAGAATATGTTCGTCTTCCTGTAATAAATCATTGAACCGATTTACAAAATCAGGAAATAATTGAAGAAATGCAGTGTCAAAATTTGTATATAGTTCTTTCAGTTCGACATCTAAAGCCTCAGGGGAACGTGTGATCTTTATCAATTCATCAATCTGTTTGTCTGCCGCTTTTTTATACACCATCCGCCTGTATGCATCCAATTTATTGATATAGGTAGAACATAAGTTGATGAAACGCCCTATATATTTCTCCTTTATCAAATTGGATTCAGAAAGATCTATATTAGTCGATTGCAAAGATAGATTCATCACTTGCAGTTCTTCATTCAGATTTTTCAGCTGAATATTTACATTCTGTAGATTATAGCGGATCGCTGACAGTTTTTTCATCTGGCGATAGATATAAGCCAAAGCTGCAGCAAGAAGTAGAAGTAAAGCACTGATCAGAATAAGATAAAGTTGCAGTTGTTTATTTTGCTTTTCTATCATTGCCTGATATGTTTTATCTATCAGGGACATTATATCTGCACTTTGCAAACTCCGAAGACGTGCATTGTAAAAGACTGTTTCATTCCATGAAAAACGGATATAATTATACGCCCGTTCAATATCTTCATCACTTTCATAAAGTAACTTAGCCAACATCCACAATGATGCATGATCTTTGGTACCAGTCTGAATGTCTGATAGGGCAGAAAGAACCAAATAATATTTCTCTTCTTCTTTATTTCCTTCTTGTCTAGCCAGCAAGGCTCGGTAGAAAGTAACAAGTGCATATTCAGGAGTTCCAGGTTGTACTTTACGCAAACGGATGTCGTTCAGTTCACGGGCCTTGTCAAATTCTTTTGCATCACGATAAGCCGTTTCTTGCATTATCAACATACGTTCATCATCGGGCGATAATATGGCTCTGAGTGAGTCTTTATAATTCTCGGCCACATGATAATAATATTGTGCACTTACTTTATCCTGCGTATAATAGGCCAACTCTCCATAAACATGATCATTAGCCGCATAATAATCCGCATATAACCGATGCGGCATTTTTTTTCGGTCAATGGAGCTGAGAACATCCACAGATTCTTTATACATTCCGGTAGATCCTAAAAGATGAGCTAACAAGATTTTACTTTCATCTTTTCGTTCTTCATCATTCAGACGGTTAGCTATTTCTATATTCGAATTCAAATAAGCAATAGCCGAATCACAGACATATGATTTATATTCTCTGAAAATCTGCATATTCAGATTATACTTCTCCACCGAGAAAGGATTGGTTTTGACAGATTCAGTTTTCAGTCCATGTATGCGTATTTCTCTTTTTTCGCTATAATCATTCGTATTCTTTATGGCCTCATCGAGCTTAATCAATAATGAATCCAAACCATTTTGTGAAGATGCGAAACTTACAATGTGTGTTAATAAAAATATAATTATCAGCTTCAGTTTCATAACAGATCTCCTATTCAAAATTTTAAGTAAAGCAAATTTACATAAAAAACACTATTTAAGAGTACTTCTAATAAAAATAAGCGTTTGCCTCACATCATAACTAGATATCTCAGACTTGCATAAAAACAAAAAAGAGATTAACCTATGACGGAAAATCTCTTTTCTTGAATAAAATATTTTATTAATTATTCTGCAGATTTTGTTTCTTCAGTGCTATCAGTTTCTGCAACCGGAGCTTCTTTCACTTCTTCAACTTTAGCTTTAGCTGTTACTTTAGTGGTAGCTGTTTCATCGGCATCAGTCGCTTTTTTTCTTGAACGACGTGTTGTCTTAGTTTTAGCAGCTGATGTTTCTTTCAACATATTTTCATTATAATCAACCAATTCGATGAAACACATTGATGCATTGTCACCTAAACGGTTACCAGTCTTGATGATACGGGTATATCCACCCGGACGATCTGCAACTTTCTGGGAAATATTTTGAAATAGTTCAGTTACTGCTGCTTTACTTTGAAGTTCTTGAAAAACCAAACGTCTTGATTGAGTCGTGTCTTCCTTCGATTTTGTGATAATAGGCTCAACAACTTTTCTCAAAGCTTTTGCCTTAGCTACCGTTGTGAAGATTCTTTTATTAGGACTAACAATCAAAGATACACACATGTTAGACAACATGGCATTTCTATGCGTATTAGTACGGCCTAAGTGATTAAATTTTTTATTATGTCTCATCGCTTATTACTCTTTATCTAATTTATACTTTGAAATATCCATGCCGAAAGACAGGTTCAAATTATCCAACAGTTCATCAAGTTCAGTAAGTGATTTCTTACCAAAATTTCTGAACTTAAGAAGGTCGTTTTTATTGAATTGAACTAACTCTCCTAAAGTTTCCACTTCTGCCGATTTCAGACAATTCAATGCACGAACCGAAAGATTCATGTCCACCAATTTGCTCTTTAGCAACTGACGCATATGTAAGATCTCTTCATCAAATTCATCATTACCATCAACTTCGCTTTGTTCGAGAAGAATCTTCTCGTCCGAAAACAACATAAAGTGGTGAATAAGAATTTTTGCAGCTTCTTTCAATGCTTCTTTAGGATGAATGGAACCATCTGTTGATATTTCCATTACAAGTTTCTCGTAGTCCGTTTTCTGTTCTACACGATAGTTTTCGATAGAATATTTTACATTACGGATTGGAGTGTAAATAGAGTCTATTGCAATAACATTTACATCGTCCGACAGGCTGCGGTTTTCATCTGCAGGCACATATCCCCGACCTTTATTTATGCTCAATTCAATTTGAAAATTTGCACTTGAATCTAAATGACAAATAACCAATTCAGGGTTTAATACTTCAAATCCCGACAGGTGCTTGTCAATATCTCCGGCTTTGAATACATCTGATCCCGAAACTGTAATAGATACTTTTTCGTTTTCAATTTCTTCTACTATTTGTTTGAATCTTACTTTTTTCAGATTCAAAATAATATTTGTCACATCCTCAATAACACCCGGTACTGTAGCAAATTCATGCTCAACACCATCTATCTTGATAGACGTGATTGCGAAACCTTCAAGAGAAGACAGTAGAATACGGCGAAGAGCATTACCAACTGTAATACCATAACCTGGTTCAAGAGGACGGAACTCGAATTTCCCAAAGAAATTGTCCGCCTCCAACATTAATACTTTATCGGGTTTTTGGAATGCTAATATTGCCATGAAATTAATTTTTAGAATACAATTCTACGATCAACTGTTCTTTGATATTCTCAGGAATGTCTGCTCTTTCTGGTATATGTAAGAATTTACCTACCTTATTTGAAGCATCCCATTCGATCCAAGGATATTTGCTATGATTGAATCCTGATAAAGAGTTATCAATAACTTCCAGAGATTTTGATTTTTCACGTACAGCTACCAACTGACCGGGTTTCACTGTATATGAAGGAATATTTGCAACTCTTCCATCGACAGTTATGTGTCTGTGAGATACCAACTGGCGTGCAGAAGCTCTTGTTGGGGCTATACCCAAACGATAAACGATATTATCCAATCTGCATTCTAACAGCTGAAGTAGGATTTCACCGGTAATACCACGTGTGCGGGCTGCTTTGTCAAAAAGATTAC
>JBKECE010000042.1:0-1513 GCA_047974325.1 Dysgonomonas sp.
GATGATATTCGGACGGAAGTTCAGGAAACTTTAAATTATTTGATCGATCTGAGAGAACAGGGCGAAAAAGTCGGGCTGCTTACTTTAGTTGAAATTCTTTTGAATCATAAGGAGAAGAATATTCGTCAGGTTGGAAAAATCATTAAGAATGAAGTCGAAAACTCAGTTCTTGAATTAGCATTTAGTGACGGAACAGCCGAAGGATTATCTCTTGATTTTCAATCAATCGTCTTGTCTGTTGCTGGGTTGAGCTTACCCGAACCGAAGAAAAAAGTGAATGAATACGATAAAAAAGAACGGAAAAGTATTGCTGTTATGCTTTGTGTCGGAAAATATATCCGATTGTTTGGAAGTCAGAATCCAACAGAATACACCTATGAAATATTTGATGAATCGTGGGTATTGAAATCCAGTTCCATTGGTAAAGAGATCATAAATGAGATTAAACGTGTCGGGCGATCCTTTTGTAACGCCTGTATATTTGCCGATCAATCAGTTAAATCAAGTGGTGAAGCAGGTGAGTTAAGCGGTCAAGTGGGTACGATGTTTGCTTTTGACGAAGATTCGGAGCGTGAGGAAATTCTACAAACCATCGGTTTGAGTGCTAGTCCAACCAATCTGGAACTGTTAAGAAATCTAAAACAAGGTCAGTGCTTAATGCGTGATACCTACGATCGGACAAGTAAGCTGACAATCAATTGTTTGTTTCCTGAATGGCGTCTAGCTAGTAAAACAGTAGAACGAACCGCCAGCGGTAATTTGGAAGAAAAATACGCTTAGGGGGTGCGTTAGATCATGTATGTATCAAATATACAGAGAAAGAAAATTCTCATGTACGGTATCCCTCTAGTGATTGCTGCATTTTTTCTAAGTTCAGTAGTAATCGCGAATGATGTGAAAATTAAAGTCGTATCTGATTTGCTTTCGGAAAAATATCCGCTTGATAATTACCGTAGCTATTTGAGTGCCGAGAAAGGCTTTTTCGGTGTAATGAATGGCGACAAATTAAGCGAAGTAATTAACGGCTTAGCAGAGATATTCTTCACGATTACACGTCTAATTTATCAAGTGTTCGACTATTTTGTTAAAGAATTTTACTCAATGGATGTGATCGGACGTTTAAGTGGGATTGTCTCGACTCTTACGAACAATCTTTGGGAAATGTTCAAAGCAAACTATGCGACCTTAATCATTGTAATCGCATTGATTTGGATTGGAAAGACGTACTTCTTTAATAGTCCACGAGACGCTTTAATGCAATTTGGAAAAATTGTTCTTGTATTGGTGTTAAGTGGGATATGGTTTCCAAGAGCAGACCATTATTTAACGCAAATGAACAATTATTCGTTTGGATTTCAGGCGGAAATAATGAAGGTAGCCGGAAAAATTGATGCGACAAGTGCGCTTGCCCAAAATGGGGAAACCTCAACCAATCAAGCAACCGAAATAATGCGGAATGAGTTGTTTAAGCAAACGATCTATCAGCCTTTTCTACTTGTTAATTACGGTACTG
>JBKECE010000046.1:0-5861 GCA_047974325.1 Dysgonomonas sp.
ATTACGGAATTGTTTTTCCAATACACCGTAAGTATATTTTGCTTTTTGCTTTTCACGCAACTGAATACCATATTCAGAAGTTTTTCTTTTTCTACTATTTCCATGTTGTCCGGGAGGGTAATTCTTTTTAGAAAGAACTTTATCCGGTCCGAAAATAGGTTCACCAAATTTACGGGCGATCTTTGTTTTTGGTCCAATATATCTTGCCATTTTTTTTAATTAAATTTACGAAGCCCGAATTGTGCAGCCGCGATCACAGAGAGGGTATATGCAATCATATCACAATTCCAGTTTCTACGTTTCCTGAAAAATTAGAACTTGAAATTAAACTCTTCTTTGTTTTGGAGGACGACATCCATTGTGTGGAAGTGGAGTAACATCTACGATCTCCATTACTTCTATTCCTGCGCCATGCACTGTCCTGATAGCAGACTCACGTCCGTTGCCTGGTCCTTTTACAAAGGCCTTCACTTTTCTCAAGCCAAGGTCGTACGCCACTTTAGCACAATCCTGTGCTGCCATTTGAGCTGCATAAGGAGTATTTTTTTTAGAACTTCTAAATCCCATTTTTCCTGCCGAAGACCAGCTGATCACTTGTCCTTCACTATTTGTAAGAGAAATAATGATATTGTTAAATGAAGAATGAACATGTAGTTGTCCGTTTGCATCCACCTTAACATTTCTCTTTTTCGCTGCGACTGTCTTTTTTGCCATATTAAACTATTATTTTGTAGCTTTTTTCTTGTTTGCAACTGTTTTCTTTTTACCCTTACGTGTACGAGCATTGTTTTTTGTACTCTGTCCTCTTAGTGGTAAACCGATACGGTGACGGATGCCACGGTAGCAACCGATATCCATCAAACGTTTGATGTTTAGTTGAACCTCAGAACGAAGATCACCTTCTACTTTAAACTGGCTGGCAATTATCTCACGGATTGCTCCGGCTTGCTCATCATTCCAGTCTTTTACTTTCACATCTTTGTCGATACCAGCTTCTGCCAATATCTTGATAGAAGAACTTCTACCGATGCCGAAAATATATGTCAAGGCTATTTCGCCTCTTTTATTTTGTGGTAAATCAACACCAACTATTCTTATTGCCATATATTAATAAAAATTTTGTGCAAAATTAATAAATTATCCCTGACGTTGTTTGTACTTCGGGTTTTTTTTGTTTATAACGTATAAACGACCATTTCTTCTGACAATCTTACAGTCAGCTGTACGTTTTTTTATTGATGCTCTTACTTTCATAATCTTTATTTGTTATTTATATCTGAAAGAAATACGTCCTTTTGTTAAATCATAAGGCGACATTTCGACACGCACTTTATCTCCGGGCAAAATTTTAATGTAATGCATCCGCATTTTTCCAGAAATATGTGCTGTGATTTCATGTCCGTTTTCTAACTCGACGCGAAACATTGCATTAGACAATGCTTCAACTATTACTCCATCTTGTTCTATTGCTGATTGTTTAGCCATAAAAAATATATTAGATTCCGTTATTTCCCAAAACAGCGTCAATGAATTCGAAAGTTGACAATATATCAGCTTTTCCTTCACGGATAGAGATCGTGTGCTCAAAATGAGCTGCCGGTTTGTGATCTTTTGTTCTCACAGTCCACCCGTCACGTTCAAAAACGACATTCTTGCTACCCATATTGATCATTGGCTCTATCGCTATGCACATTCCTTTCTTCAATAAAGGACCTGTTCCACGCCGCCCATAATTAGGAATCTGAGGATCTTCATGCATTTTTCGTCCGATGCCATGACCTACCAGTTCGCGAACTACCGAATAGCCTTTTTTTTCGCAGTATGTCTGCACCGTAAAACCGATATCGCCCACTCTGTTTCCTTCCACAGCCATTGCAATACCTTCATACAAAGATTCTCTTGTGGTACGAAGAAGTTTTTTCACCTCTTCCGAAACTTCACCAACACCAAATGTGTATGCCGAGTCTCCACAAAAGCCATTTTTTTCAGTACCACAATCAACAGAAATTATATCTCCGTCTTTCAGCTCATAGTTGGATGGTATTCCATGAACAACCTGTTCATTCACCGAAGCACAAATTGCACCGGGAAAATCAATTACACCGGGACCTCCTTTATATCCTAAGAAAGACGGAATAGCACCATGACTGCGAATAAATTCGTTAGCAACCTTATCTAAGTAAGCTGTGGTTACTCCCGGTTTAATGATCTTTGCCATCTCACCGAGAGTCATGCCTACAAGTCGATTTGCTTCACGCATCAACTCTATCTCTTCGTCTGTTTTTAGAAATATCATCTATTTTTATTAATATGCTGCAATCGAGCCTGAACGTCCTTTAATTCTTGAACCGGATTTCAACAAGCCATCATAATGTCTCATCAACAAATGACTTTCAACTTGCTGCAGTGTATCCAATACAACTCCAACCAAGATGAGCAGTGATGTTCCTCCAAAAAATTGAGAGAATTCACGGCTTACTCCAAGCAGACTGGCAAATGCGGGCATAATCGCCACCACAGCCAAGAACAAAGAACCCGGGAATGTAATGCGGGACATTATTTCATCGATATAATCAGATGTTCGTTTTCCGGGCTTAATACCGGGGATGAAACCATTATTCCGTTTCAACTCTTCAGCCATCTGTATTGGATTGACTGTAATAGCTGTATAGAAATAAGTGAAGATTATGATCAAAAAAGCAAAAATCACACAATACAACCAACTCGTATGATCGGTCAGATTATGTACCAACCAACTTGCATTATCACTGGTTACGAAGCCTGCCACAGCCACAGGAATAAACATAATTGCCTGAGCAAAGATGATAGGCATCACATTAGCTGCATTCACTTTCAAAGGAATGTACTGACGTGCACCACCATATTGTTTATTTCCAACGACTCTTTTCGCATATTGTACGGGAATTTTACGTGTACCCTGCACAAGCATTATCGCACCTGCAATAACGAATAGCAAGAATATGATTTCGAGCAAAAACCAGATTAAACCTCCGGCCTGATCGAAACGCGACATCAATTCTCCGAAAAATGCATGAGGAAGACGTGCTATGATACCAACTAAGATGATAAACGAAATACCGTTACCAATACCCTTATCGGTAATGCGTTCTCCCAGCCAAAGTACAAACATACTACCTCCGGCAAGTATTATTGTAGAAGGCAACAAGAAATCGAAGAATCCTCCGACATGCGCACCTTGCAATGCACCTAACAAGTAAGCCGGACCTTGAAACAACAATATCAACACTGTGAGGTATCTTGTATATTGGTTCATTTTGGTACGACCACTTTCTCCTTCACGTTGTAATTTTTGAAAATAAGGCAATGCTATTCCCAAAAGTTGTATAACGATAGAGGCAGAGATATAAGGCATAATACCCAAAGCAAAAATAGAAGCATTGGCAAACGCACCACCCGAAAACATGTCTAAAAGACCTAAAAGGCCTCCGGCAGTGTGTGATTTCAATGTTGCTAGTTCGGCAGGATTAACACCCGGTAACACAACATATGATCCGAAGCGATAGATCACTACGAAAAAGAAAGTGGTGAGGATTCTTTTTCTCAAATCCTCAATCTTCCATATATTTTCTAGTGTTTTTAAAAATCTCATATTACTTCAGTTTTGTTACAGTTCCACCTGCTGCCTGAATAGCGGCTTCTGCTGACTTAGAGAAACCATGAGCTTCAACATCAAATTTTGATGTTAATGCACCGTTTCCTAATATTTTTACTAAGTGCTTAGATGAAATAAATCCGGCATCAATCAAGGTTTGAACATCAATCTTAGTCAAATTCTTAGCAGTAGCCAAGGTTTGCAACACATCCAAATTGATTGGTTTGTATTCGATACGATTGATATTTTTGAACCCGTATTTAGGAAGACGACGTTGGATAGGCATTTGACCTCCCTCAAATCCAATCTTCTTTGAATAACCCGATCTTGACTTCGCACCCTTATGTCCTCTTGTTGAAGTACCACCTAAACCGGAACCAGTTCCACGACCAATTCTTTTTCTTGTTTTAGTAGCACCTTCAGCAGGTTTCAAATTCGACAAATTCATAATTCTTATATTTTTTTCTTACTAATTCAACTTACTTTACAATTGTAACCAAGTGTTTCACTTTAGCAACCATACCCAACATAGCAGGATTGTCTTCTATTTCCACCACACGGTTCAATTTCCTAAGGCCAAGAGCATCCAAAACTTTCTTTTGATCTTTTGGGCTATTGATTCTACTTCTAATCTGTTTAATTTTAATTTTTGCCATAATCTTTTCTGTTTTTTGCAAATTTATCCTTTAAACACTTTTTCCATAGACACTCCTCTGTTTTGAGCAACAGTGTATGCATCTCTCAACTCACCCAAAGCTTCTATTGTCGCCTTCACAAGATTGTGAGGATTTGATGAACCTTTAGATTTTGCAAGTACGTCTGTCACACCAACACTTTCAAGCACGGCACGCATCGCACCTCCTGCCTTTACTCCTGTACCGGGAGCAGCTGGTCTAATCAAAACTTCTGAACCACCAAAGCAAGCAACTTGTTCGTGAGGGATAGTTCCTTTCAGAACAGGCACTTTAATAAGGTTTTTCTTTGCAGCTTCAACGCCTTTTGCGATAGCTGCAGTTACTTCACCTGCCTTACCTAAGCCCCAACCTACAATGCCGTCTTCGTTTCCTACAACCACAATAGCAGCAAAGCTGAATGTACGACCTCCTTTTGTTACTTTTGTAACACGATTGATAGCCACCAAGCGGTCTTTCAATTCGATATCGTTAGTCGATTTTACTTTATTATTTACTCCTGCAATTTTCGATTAAAATTTAAGTCCACCATTACGAGCAGCTTCTGCTAATTCTTTTATACGACCGTGGTAAAGAAAACCATTACGATCAAACACAACAGCAGTGACACCTGCTTCCTGAGCATTTTTAGCAACAAGAGCTCCAACCTGTCCAGCCAATTCTTTTTTCGTTACTTTATCAGTAAGTTTCAAAGAAGATGCCGAAGCTAGCGTTTTTCCTGTCAGGTCATCAATCACCTGAGCATAGATTTGCTTGTTACTTCTGAATACTGTCAAACGTGGACGTTCCGCCGTACCTTTAACGATACTGCGTGTACGTAATTTTATTTTGTTTCTTCTATCTGTCTTATTCATTGCTATGATTTCTACAGTTTATGTAAATTACTTACCAGCTGATTTACCTGATTTGCGACGAATAACTTCACCAACGAAACGAATACCTTTGCCTTTATACGGCTCAGGTTTACGGAACGACCGAATTTTCGCACATACCATACCTATCAGTTCTTTGTCACAAGACTCAAGGATAATAAGAGGATTCTTATTTCTCTCTGATTTTGTTTCAAGTTTCACTTCTTTAGGTAGCTGAATCAAAATATTGTGAGTGTATCCTAAAGAAAGTTCCAGAACCTGACCGTTATTAGAAGCACGATAACCGACCCCTACTAACTCCAATTCTTTGTGATATCCTTCAGACACTCCAACAACCATATTGTTAATCAAAGCCCTATACAGACCGTGCAAAGCACGATGATTCTTGTCATCGGTCGGACGTGTAACACTAAGTGTACCATCTTCAACCGCAACCTTAATATCAGGATTTACTGTCTGAGACAATTCTCCTTTTTGACCTTTCACTGTAACAACATTGTCCGAAGACACATTCACTGTTACTCCTGAAGGGATACTAATCGGTAATTTTCCAATTCTTGACATAAATATTTCCTCCCTCTTAATTAATAAACATAACACAATACTTCTCCACCCACTTTCAACGAGCGAGCTTCATTGTCAGTCATAACTCCTTTAGAGGTA
>JBKECE010000056.1:0-6991 GCA_047974325.1 Dysgonomonas sp.
AAGCATCAACTTTTCAGATGTAGAATTGGAATTCATTGATGATTATGCTTTTTGTAAAGCACAAATAGAAACAGGTGTACTTGATTTCTCGAGAACACAAAATTTAAAAAAGTTCGGTTGGGGTGTGTTTGGTGGTTTCAAGCAAAAAGTAATCTTACCTTCCAATCTGGAAAGGCTGGAGCGTGGATTTTCAGGGTTCCAAGGTGAGGTAATATTTCCAAGTACATTACATTATATAGGAAACAGTGCTTTTTTTGAAGCTCAGCTGTCTACACCACTTGTTCTTCCGGCTATTTTAGACACAATTGGTTATGAGGCGTTTAGGGGCTCAAATATAGGAGACATCACAATCCCGTCGGGTGTAAAATATATTGGGACATGGGCTTTTGCAAATAACATAAACCTCAGTAATATCATTAGTGAAAATACAACTCCGCCAGCATTAGGAAGCTCTGTTTTTGCAGGAGTTGATGTTTCATCCTGTAAATTATTTGTTCCTCAAACTGCTGTTTCTTTATATGGTACAGCTGATCAATGGAAAGATTTCCTCAATATGCAAGTTTCTGTACCGAAAGAGGTTGATCTTACTTTTGAAATAGATCACCAAACATATCCATATCATGGTGTAAGGATAGGTGAATATATGTGGCTTGATAATAATTTCTATCATCCGGCACCTGCATCTATAAATGCAATAGAGAATTCTTATCCGGTGACTCAGGCTACTTTGGATAAATACTTGCCATGTGCCAATCTTGATGTATCTCAATTTCAGATAAACATAGATGATTTTCATAAATACTATGGTATGTATTATTCTCCGACCACAAGTGACTATATGAGAACATACGGAAAGATGTATGAGAATTCCAATGCGGAACCATCAAACTGGAATTTGCCAACAGATGCAGACTATCAACAGCTGTTTGCAATGTGTCCATTCAATCAGCTATTGGATCATGCTGGACATACAAATTTAAATGAGCGGGATGTGCGTATGGCTTTAGGAGCTCATGCGGGAAGTAATCCTCTTGCATTTAACATATATGATCCTATGGATGGTCCATATAAAACTTATTGGTTTATGGAAGGTGAAAATATCAATATATATGGTTTTAATCTGATGCCCGGAGGCAGAATGCTCAATGGAAATTCCAGATGGTATAATAATGTAGGTGATGGACATGATGGTGTGATAGGAGATGTATATCATTTATTTTATGCTGCAGGATTTAGAACGATGGGGCAAAGTGTTTATATTCATGACCATGTAGATACTTATGAAACACCATATAACTGGCATTGGATGAATATTCGTTGGTGTAAAAGATTAAGCGATCAGGAACTTGGATACAAATTATATATAAACTCAGATTATACGGATATCATTAAATTAGATTTAAATGATACTCCTCCACAGGGATATGAAGAATTAGAAAATGGATATTTACGGGGATTCTATGTGCAATATATTTTAGATAAGCCAAATTCAACTATAACTGTTGCTGATATAGTAGACTATGCTCGGAATGTTGATGATCGGTTTTGGAGTTTGCCTAGTAAGTCACCTAAAATTAAGGCAACAATAAATGGCATAAATAAAGAAAATATAATGGTTTCAATTTCCCCGAATCCGGTGAAAAACGTTTTAACTGTCAACAGTAGTGAGACTGTAATATCTGTAAAAGTATTTAATCTCATGGGTAAAGTTATGGTAGATAGTGCTGTATCGGATAATAGTATAGATATTAGCCATTTGACCAAAGGTACATATATCGTAAAAGTAAATACTTTGAATGGTATATATACACACAAGATACTTAAAGACTGATAAGGGTTTGTGACTACTAATAAGAAAGAGGGTTTACCATAATTGGCAAACCCTCTTTCGTTTTTTTTCTCAGAGATTACTTTCTGATTCCTAATTCTTTGATGATGGCACGGTATCTTTCGATATCTACTTCGATAAGATAATCCAATAAACGGCGACGTTTACCTACCAACATTTTCAAGGATCTTTCAGTATTATAATCTTTGTGATTTAACTTCAAATGTTCAGTTAAATGCGAAATACGGTATGAAAACAATGCAATCTGAGCTTCTGGTGAGCCAGTATCAGTGTTAGACTTTCCGTATTTTGCAAAGATTTCTGTTTTTTTCGCTGAATCCAAATACATAATAAATGTTTATATTAAAAAATTAATTCGGGTGCAAAGATAAGGATTCTTTTCTGACTTGCAAGAATATGCAAATAATTTCATTCTATATTCTTCCGCACTTTGGTCAAAAAAGATTTCATTTCGTCAGAGTCTTTTTTCTCAATGATGGTGAGCAAATGAGCCAATTCTTCACGGATTTGTTCCACTTGTTTAGGTGTATGAGGGTTGAATAAAATTTCGGTCAGCAGATAATCGTCTTCTGATAATAGCCCTTTGGCTATATCCATATGGCGCTTAAATGTTGTTCCGGGAGCTTCCTGATGTTTCATCACAGATGCAAACACGAGTGTGGATGCAAAAGGAATAGAGAGTGAATAGGCAATAGTTTCGTCATGTTCTTCAAATGAATAGACGAAAACTCTCAGATTTAGTTTGTTGTACAGATCGAGAAAAAACTGTTTTCCTTTATCATCAGACTCGGATATGACGATTGCATTTTGTGTACTCAGACTGCGCAAATCTGCAAATGTAGGACCAAACATAGGATGAGTGGACACAAAAGGTTGCTTTACGGTTGCATAAAATTCTGGCAATCCGGTTTTTACAGAAGCTATATCAGATATGACGCAATCATCAGATAGATATGGAAGTATTGTCCTGAATGCGCTTATTGTATGTTTTATTGTGGCTGCATTAATTACCAATTCGGGAGAAAAGCCTGGGATCTCTTCGGGATCGTTCATCCTCACCGTGTTGTATATAAATCTCAGTCGTTCAGGATCGGTATCAAAAATGGCAATTTCGTGATCAAAACTCAAAACATCTGCAAAAAAAGAGCCCATCTTGCCGGCTCCCAAAATCAATATTTTCATCTATTTAGTTGGATCGTTTGTTTTTTTTATTTGGTGTGCAAAGTTACAAGAAATTTGTTTACTCTGCATTTTCCTTTAGTGTTTGTTTTATTATGAATATTTTACGGTTGTTTATTTATCTTTTTGCCTCATTCCATAATACATCCATTTGATCAAGAGTCATATCTTTTAGCTTGATTCCTTGTTCTTTTGCTTGTTGTTCAATATAGTTGAACCGTTGTATGAATTTTTGGTTAGTTCGCTCCAAAGCATTGTCCGGATTCACTTTGTAGAGCCGTGCAGCATTGATCAGACTAAAAAAGAGATCTCCAAATTCGGCTTCTGTTTTGTCTGCATCCATTTTGTCTATCTCTGATTGGAGCTCTTCAAATTCTTCTTGCACTTTTTTCCAAACATCTTCTTTCAATTCCCAATCGAAACCGGCATTGCGGGCTTTATCTTGAATGCGGTGTGCTTTAGCAATGGAGGGAAGGGAAGCAGGCACACCTTCAAGTACGGTTTTGTTACCTCCTTTTTCCTTTAATTTTATCTGTTCCCAAGACTTTTCTACCTCTCCGGCGGTTTTTGCTGCATCATCACCAAACACATGTGGGTGACGAAATATTAGCTTGTCACAAAGAGTGTTGCAGATATCGGCCATATCAAAAACGTCCTTTTCTTCTCCTATTTTTGCATAAAAGATGACGTGCAGAAGCACATCTCCCAATTCTTTGTTGATTTCCTGATTGTCTTTTTTGATGATAGCTTCACAAAGCTCGTAAGTCTCTTCAATTGTATTTGTACGCAGGCTTTCATTGGTCTGTTTTGCATCCCATGGGCATTTTACACGTAATTCGTCCATTATGTCGAGCAAACGACCAAATGCTTGTAGTTTTTCTTCCTTACTATTCATCTTTTTCTCTTTTTGCAGATTTCTTTTTTGAAAGAATACAAAAATAGCAGATTAGGTATTTCGTATCTGCTATTTCATATTATGTATCATTATATTTTATTCTGTCGGTTCGGAAACTTCATTTTTCTTGAAATTCTTTAATCCGGCTTTTAGAAATGTAATATATTTGTCAATATCTTCATCATAAGCATACGACGGTCCTATGGGTTTGCCTTGATGGTCGAGCGTCACATAATAGGGCTGAGAATTTGTACCAAACTTGTGCCGTTGCAGATAGCTCCATCTGTCTCCGTAAGTTTTCAGTTTCGATGTTTTGCCACCTTCTTCAACCACCTCAATCGGTTCGGGCAGTTTTTTCTTATCGTCAACCATCAGAGTTATCAATACATAATCGTTTTCGAGATAATTTTTCACTCGTGGATCTATCCATACTGATGCTTCCATCTTGCGGCAATTCACACAGCCAAATCCTGAAAAATCGACCATGACAGGTTTATTATTTTTACGCGCATATTCCATTCCGGCTTCATAATCGTCAAATTTGGCATGGACAGTACCATTGTAAAGATTAAAATCCTGTGTGGTGGAAGGTGGTGCAAATGCACTGATGGCTTTGAGTGGTGCGCCCCAGAGTCCGGGTATCATATATATGGCAAAACTGAATGATATAATAGACAAGAAAAGTCGTGTGACAGACACATGTTTCAAGTCACTGTCATGTGCAAATTTTATTTTTCCCAACAAGTATAAACCGAGTAAAGCAAAGATGACGATCCACAGGACAAGGAATACTTCTCTGTCGAGTATTCCCCAACCATAAGCCATATCGGCAACTGAAAGGAATTTCAGAGCAAGGGCAAGTTCCAGAAATCCGAGAACCACCTTCACCGAATTGAGCCATCCTCCTGACTTTGGCATACTTTGGAGCCATGACGGAAAAATAGCATACAATGTGAATGGAATTGCCTGAGCGAGAGCAAAGCCCAGCATCCCAACAGCCGGAGCAATCACAGCACCGGTGCTTGCCGCGTCGACCAACAAGAACCCTATCACAGGACCTGTACATGAAAACGACACCAAGGCAAGTGTAAATGCCATGAAGAATATACTCAGAATGCCTGTTGTAGAATCAGCCTTGCTGTCCATCTTATTTGTCCAAGATGAAGGTAGCACTAATTCAAAAGCTCCCAGAAAAGAGATGGCAAAGAAAACCAATAGACCAAAGAACAGCAGGTTGAACAATGCACTTGTGGATAGATCATTCAATGCGCTGGCTCCAAAAATACCGGTCACGATGAGACCCAAAGCCACATATATCACAATTATAGACAGGCCATAGGTGGCTGCATCTTTTATCGCTTTTGTTCTGCTTTTCTTATTTCGTTTAAGGAAAAAACTTACTGTCATGGGGATCATCGGCCATACACAAGGTGTCAGCAGAGCCAAAAATCCACCTCCAAAACCAACAAGAAATATGCGGATGAGAGTAAGGTCTTTGGTGTCGCCGGCTGCGCCATATGCTTTTAGTTCTTCGATGACAGGAGTCCAGAGATTCGTGTCTGCGGGCAGAGGTGCTGCGACTTGGGCTATCGGAAGAGAATCCGCTTTGGCCGTGTCGATTGTATCTGCGACAGCAATATCTTCAGCCTTTATATCTGTGGCTGTGGTGACCGATGCTGGGAGATCTTTTGCTGAGAATTTGAAGCTGATAGGGTCGGGAGCCGTACAACTTTCGTCATTGCATGCCTGTGCACGAATGTCACCTTCTAGTTTGAATTTTGCTTTGTCCGTTACCTTAAATCGCTGAATAAAACTGACTGAATTTTCAAAGAAACCGATCTCCATTTCAAAGATATTGTCAAATTCTTTGTGCGCGGCTCTGTTTGCTTTGAACGTACCCGTTTTGACAGCCCCTTGTACAGCGTCTATTGTCAGCACTGTAGGATTAGGGCCTCCTTCCGGTATTTTTACATCATAGAGATGCCATTTGGGTGCAATTGTTGCAGTGGCTAGCAATTCTATTTCACCATTACCTTTGTCAGCAAGACTGAATTTCCACGAAACAGGGTTGTTTGCAAAGGTGTTGCAGACGAATAGGATGATGAAGAAAAGGAGTGAGAATATTTTTTTCATTCTGATTAGTTGCGAATAAAACTTTTTTACCTAATGCTTTTTGAAAGAGCAAATATAACGATTAAATTTTTTATCTTTACATGAAAATATATCAATTTAAGTTTCGTTATGCCTCTCAAATCAATTATTGTAGCCATAGATGAAAAAAATGCAATCGGAAAAGATAATAACCTTTTGTGTCATTTGCCGGGCGATTTGAAATATTTCAAATCCATAACAAATGGTCACACTGTGATCATGGGGAGAAAAACATTTGAATCTTTGCCGAATGGCGCTCTGCCAAACAGACGCAATATTGTTTTGACAAGAGCAAAGGATGCCCATTATCCCAATTGTGAAATTTGTGGCTCCATTCAAGAGGCTTTTGCATCCTGCAAGGATGAAGATGAAGTTTTCATTATTGGTGGTGCATCCATTTACGAAGAAGCTATCAAATTGGCTGATAAACTATATGTTACATATATTCACCACAGTTTTGACGGAGCGGATGCTTTTTTTCCTCCAATAGATCAGTTGCAATGGAACGAAATATCCAGAATAGACAATCAACCGGACGATAAAAACCCTTATGCGTATACATTTATTATATATGAAAAAAGTAATATCCGGATGCAGGTTTGAAATTTACTAGATAGTGGTAAGCGTCGACAATGGTTATGATACCAAAATCTGTCAGAAAAGAACGACTAGAAGAAAATATTACTATCTTTGATTTCGAGTTGACGGAAAAAGAAATTGAAAGTATCAATACTTTAAATCTAAAAATATCGGAATGGAACCGATTCCCGAACACGACACTTTTTAATGATTAATAAATATAGTGCTTATACGCTAGCGGGCATCGAAGATTATCTTCGGTGCCCTTTCAATTGGCATTAAACAAACCGAAAATTTATTTACATTAGTACATCATTAAGAAAAAGTTGGAACTTTTA
>JBKECE010000065.1:0-27029 GCA_047974325.1 Dysgonomonas sp.
AGAAATACGGTGCAGACACATTGCGTTTGTATGAAATGTTTCTGGGACCGTTGGAACAGGCAAAACCTTGGGACACAAATGGAATTGAGGGAGTGCATCGTTTTTTACGAAAACTTTGGAATTTGTTCTACAATGGTGATCAACACTCTGTTTCGGATGAGACTCCAACAAAAGACGAGTTAAAAGCTTTGCATAAATTGATAAAGAAAGTGAGTTTCGACATAGAGAACTTCTCTTTCAACACTTCTGTTTCGGCATTTATGATTTGCATCAATGAGTTAACTGCCTTGAAATGTAACAAACGTAGTATTTTGCAAGATTTGATTATCGTGATTGCACCTTTTGCTCCCTTCGTTGCTGAGGAGTTGTGGCATAATCTGGGTAATATAAATACCGTTTGCGATGCTTCCTGGCCGGCATTCAACGAAAGTTATCTGGTTGAAGATCTTGTCAATTACACAATTTCATTTAATGGAAAAGCCCGCTTCACTATCGAATTTGCAGCAGATGCTGCAAATGATGAAATAGAAAAAGCCGTTTTGTCTCATTCCGGTTCTCAAAAATGGCTTGACAGCAAGACTCCGAAAAAAGTGATCATCGTCCCGAAAAAGATTGTAAACATTGTTTTATAAAACAATTGTATGATAAACAAATCGAAACTGGCATTTCTTGTTAAGGAATTATTCATCAACTATAATAAATTATAATCGGCTGATTTGGTTGAACGGAAATTATTAAAAGAATAATATGCATTATGCCTAAAAAGTATCTTAAAGATTTTTATTGGAAAGATTATGCCATCATCACCCTCGGACTGATATTATATGCAGTAGGTCTGATCGGATTCATCAAACCGGGCGGAATAGTGACTGGAGGCTTGGCAGGTATAGCCCTCCTCATTGAGTATGCCACAAACGGACTCATCCCCATGCAGAATGTATATCTGCTTATCAATTGCATATTGCTCGTTATCGCACTCAAAATACTCGGGGTGAAGTTTCTGGTAAAAACAATCTTCGGTGTGGCTGTTTTGTCTACGCTCTTGTTTATCCTGCCACATGTGATTGTAGAGCCCATCGTGAAAAATGAGCCCTTGCTTTCGGGTGTTATCGGAGGTATGATGTGTGGGGCAGGTATCGGAATGGTGTTCAGTGTGAATGGAAGCACGGGCGGAACGGATATCATTGTCGCCATTATCAACAAATATAAGAGCCTCGCCTTCGGCAGAGGAATGATGCTTTGCGACCTCATCATCATTGGTTCATCTTATTTCGTATCGCACGATTATAATAAAATTGTTGCCGGACTCATTGTTATGGCTGTGATGACTTACGCCATCGATATGGTCATAAATGGATTTAGGCAGTCAGTCCAGTTTCTTATTTTCTCTGAAAAATATGATATCATTGCCGACGCTATTAACCGTGAATTGAACAGAGGATGCACCGTTCTGGACGGAACAGGGTGGTACACAAAGAAACCTACGAAGGTGATTGTGCTGCTCGCTAAAAGAGCCGAAGCTGTTTCCATATTCAGAATGATAAGAAGCATAGATCCCAGCGCATTTATTTCACAGAGTAATGCTCGTGGCGTGTATGGCAAAGGTTTCGACCAGATAAAGTAACATCGGTCATGAATATATCTGACAAAAAGATTATACTGACCGGAGCATCTTCCGGTATAGGTAAGGAGTTGCTTTCTTTGCTTTCGGTGTTTCAGGGTGTGAAAATCATTGCCGTGGCTCGCCATACAGAGAATATCCCTGCAAGAGAAGACATAATAATTCCTTTTGCGGCAGACATCAGTACAAGAGAAGGCGTAGACAGCCTGTTTGCCTTTTCTCAAAAAACGTATGGCAACACTGATATTTTCATAGCAAATGCAGGTTTTGCCTATATCGAAAAACTAAAAGATCCGGATTGGCAACACATCGAATCCATTTTCTCAGTAAATGTTTTCTCACCAATTTATTCTCTCGAGAAATTCATGCAAGAAGGCGACAACTCCGAGAAAGCTTTTGTCAGCACCATATCCTGCGTAGCAATGGCATCCCTGCCTGCCTACTCTTTGTATTGCTCAACCAAAGCTGCACTAAGCCATTTTATGGAAACATACCGATATGAGCAAAGCAAAAATCTGCATCTTATCTCAGTCTATCCGATAGCCACCCGCACACAGTTTTTTGACAACGCTTCAGGTAATGGAAATACACCTTTGCCTTTTCCTTCACAAAAACCACAAGCGGTTGCAAAAGCAATTGTTAAAGGCATCGAGAAAAATAAGAAAACAGTGTTCCCTTCGTTTCTATTTCGTATTGCGTATCCTCTGGGGCGTGTTTTCCCGATTCTAATGAAAATTTATTCCGGATCGGAACGCAAAAAAGTTTCCGGATGGTTGGATTAAAATCTATACTTTGACAAAGAAAAATGCATCATATAACCAGATAGTCAAATCGACAGGTATATTCGGGGGTTCGCAAATTGTGAATATGCTTATCGGTTTTGTCCGCACCAAGATCATTGCTCTTTTACTGGGGACTACAGGTGTGGGACTCATCGGCATTTACCAGTCAGTGGTAGATATGATCCGTTCGGTTACCTGTCTGGGATTGGACACTGTGGGCACAAGAGAAGTTGCTGCGACGAATAGCCTGGACGACAAACGTGCGCTTGAAGACATAGTAGCCGTAATTCGGTGGTGGATCAAGACCACTGCTTGCCTGGGAGCTGCCGTCTGCATTATTTTTTGTTACCCCATCAGCATTTGGGCTTTTGAAACAGCTGATTATGCTCTGCCTATCGCGCTCCTTTCCTTTTGTGTTTTCTTCACAATCCTGAATATCGGACAGACCATCCTTTTACAAGGCATGCGTCAGATAACCGATATGGTAAAGGCTAATATTTTGTCCAATTTTGCAGGATTGCTCATTTGCATACCGGTCTATTTCATTTTCGGGCTAAAAGGCATTGCCTTGTCGTTGGTCATCACCAGCATTGTCACTTTTTCCATTACCTATTTTTTCAGCCGTAAGCTAGACCTAAAAAGCGTAACTATCTCGTGGCGTTATGCCTTTCCCAAAGGTAAGCGAATGATACGTCTCGGATTCTTCATCGTGCTGGCAGGCGTTTGTAATCCTGTATGCATGTTCCTTATCCGCACTTTCATCAGCAGCAACATCGATCTGGATGCTGCCGGACTGTTCAATGCCGTATGGACAATCACCAATATCTACCTGATGCTTATTTTGCGCTCCATGGGATCAGATTTCTATCCTCGCCTGTGCTCCATAATCAATAAAAATGCGGCAACCAGAAAACTTGTCAATGAGCAGACATACATTGTCCTGATCATAGCCGCACCCATCATTGTTGGGATGTTATTATTAGCCAAACCTTCATTGATATTGCTCTACACGCCGAGTTTCACACCCGCTGCTACATTGCTGCAATGGCAGATATTGGGAACTTTTCTTAAAGTTTTGTCATGGCCTATGGGATTCGTCCTTTTGGCGAAAGCTAAAGGTGTTTGGTTTTTCGTGTCGGAAGTTTTGTTCTTTGCTGCATATCTCGCCTGCGCTTACGTTCTGTTCCCGTTCTTCGGGTTAGATGCTGCCGGCATAGGTTACCTGATGGCCTATGTGATCTATCTGGCTTGCATGTTTTTTATGGCATACAGATTGTGCCGATTCAAATGGCGCAAGGATGTAATAATCATGGCATCGGCAAACCTCATTTTGATCTTGCTCACTTTCCTTATTATGCAAAAGGTTGATGGCATTAGGGCATACATATGTGCATCGGTGATTTTTGTTTTCGCAGGCATCGTCTCCATCATCAAATTCAACAAAGTAGTAAGCATAAGATCTGTGCTTAACAAGTTGAAAAGAAAATAGACCTATCTGCTACGCACCGATTTCGGATTGGGCGCGCCAAACTCTTTTCCGGTCATTGATTCAACATCGACTCTCCAGATTTTCACATTTCGCACAGCGGGATCAGAGTATTGAAAAGGCTTGTCGGTGTAGTTCTTCATCAAAATGTTGAGTGCTTTTATTTTTTCATCAATATCTTCTATGAATAAAACTTTACCTCGACACATCGCACTAAGTCCTTTCATACGGTAGCTACATGCAACCTCTTTATCTTGGTAAGCCAGATTTGTTTCACCACAAAAAGTGATGCACACATTCGGATTCATTTCCAAAGACCTTATGCTCTCACCTTCGGGAGCCGAATGCAGATAGACTACTCCATCTTCATACCCGAAATTCATCGGAACCACATAAGGCTGACCTTGTGTATCTATCATGCCGACACTGCAAGTATGACAACTCTTTATAATAGCCTCTATTTTGCTTTTTTCTTCTATTTTGAGTGTTACCATTGAATCTCTCCATTATTTGTTGGAAAGCAAAGATAATAAAATATAAACATTGATAAACGGAGAATCAGATATGTTCCACTCAAATACATTCTTCAAAGAAAAACGAACACACTGCTGAATAAAGTGTTATTTTTGTGCCAAATAAAAAATAAGGTAGCAGACCTTTTTATTACTTTCGTATGTATGCAACATAAAACAGTTATGCTGCCAAAACATATCATTAAGTGCTTTCTTTTACTTAAAGAGTATTTTTAACATGTTCAATTTTTTCAGAAAAATAAAAAAAGACTATGCAACCCGCAATCCCAAATTGGGTTTTGGGATTCTGGAACTGCTCAAATATATCGGACCAGGCTTGTTGGTTACTGTGGGATTTATAGATCCCGGCAATTGGGCTTCTAATTTTGCCGCCGGATCGGAATTCGGATACACCCTGTTATGGGTAGTGACCCTGTCTACCATCATGCTCATCATTTTGCAGCACAATGTGGCCCATCTGGGTATTGTGACAGGTCTTTGCCTATCAGAGGCTGCAACGAAACATCTCCCTAAACTGGGTTCAAGAGCCGTGTTGACGACAGCCATAATGGCCTCTATATCCACTTCACTTGCCGAAATTCTGGGAGGAGCAATCGCATTACAGATATTGTTCAATATCCCAATCAAGATCGGAGCAGTGTTGGTCACAGTCTTTGTGTTTGCCATGATGTTTTCCAGTTCATATAAGAAAATAGAACGGTACATCATTGCTTTTGTATCGCTCATCGGCATATCGTTCATCATCGAACTTTCGTTGGTAAATATTGATTGGGGAGAAGCTGCCCGGGCATGGGTTGTTCCGTCATTTCCCGAAGGAAGTATGCTCATCATCATGAGTGTATTGGGTGCGGTGGTAATGCCTCACAATCTATTCCTGCACTCCGAAGTGATACAGAGCCGACAATGGAACAAGGAAGATGAAGCTGTGATGGAAAAACAGCTCAAATACGAGTTTTTCGATACTATTATATCCATGGTCATAGGTTGGGCAATAAACAGCGCGATGATACTTTTAGCGGCATCCACATTTTTCAAAGAAGGCATCGTGGTTGACGATCTCCAGCAAGCAGAACAACTATTGCAGCCCTTGGTGGGCAATGCTGCTGCCATCATATTCGGCTTTGCCTTGCTCTTCGCAGGCATATCTTCGTCGATGACATCCGGAATAGCCGCCGGTTCCATTTATGCAGGAATGTATGACGAACCTTATAACATCAAAGACATCCATTCACGGACAGGTATAATTATATCTTTAGGAGTAGCCCTACTTATCATATTTGCAATTTCAGATCCATTCAAAGGACTCATTATATCGCAAGCCATATTGAGTATGCAGTTACCGATAACTGTGTTTTTGCAGGTGAAACTCACTTCATCGAAAAAAGTGATGGGAAAATATGCTAACAAGCCTCTCACTAAATTTACGTTGTATGCTATTGCAACTATTGTTACTGTTTTGAATATCATGTTACTGATAAGTCTTATTAAGGGATGAAAAAAAGCATCAGCATCATAGTTCCTGTTTACAACGTAGAAAAATATCTGGAACGTTGTATTCTCAGCATCGTAACTCAGGATTTGTCTCCCGATTTATATGAATTGATCGTGGTTAATGATGGATCGACAGACAATAGCCCAACCATTATCCGTTCGCTGAAAGAGAAATTTCCCTTTATCCGTATCATCGACAAGGAAAACGGAGGACTCAGTTCGGCTCGTAATGCAGGATTGGAGATTGCCTCCGGGGACTACATCTTCTTCATTGACTCGGACGATTGGATCAGCAAAAATTCTCTATCGTTTCTTCATCAGATGATCACAAAAAATGCCGCAAACATTATTCTTTTCGGCATCAGGGAAGTCTTCGAAAATGGAAAAGTAAAACAGCTTGATTCTGCTTTGGCACAAGACAACTCTATTTTGGATATTACAGAATATACCAACAAATATACGATAAGGAGTTCGGCATGGAACGGTTTGTTTTCCAAACAATTGATCGATGACTGTAACTTTCGGTTTAAGGATGGCTTTTTCTGTGAAGATGATGATTTCGTTGTCCGCATATTTGCACAGGCAGAAAATATTGTATGTACTCATCAGCCTGTTTACAACTATTTTCAAAGGACAGATTCTATAAGTAAAAACCGGAATGACAAGCACAACAAAAAGCTCATCCAAGATAAACTGCTAATGATCGAAGAACTGACATCGTTCATCTCGACATATAGCGGTCCGAAATTTTCAGGATTGAAACGTAAACTCGACTTTCTGACTGTGGATGTGCTGCGACTATTGCTCAGGCAAAATCATGTACCGGAATTTGTAAAAGAAAGCATTGATTTCCTCGAAAAGACAGGATATTACCCTCTGCCAAAAGCCGGATATTCTCTCAAATATTCAATTTTCAGACAATTGACATACCATCCTTTTCTCTTTCAATTTTATGCAAAAATAGGTATCAAGGGCTTGTTCTAAGTTATCTGGCAACAAACCATTCTACTTCTGATAACTCAGAATTTTTCAAACGTTGATTTTTGGGGGAGTATTTTGTTGAAACTCTCCTTTATGCGATTTTGCACCTCTTCAAAATCGGAGATGTCTTCGGAGTCGTTCATACAAATAATATCGTATCTTTGGTTCGCAACAATATCTTCTATAAGCGATAAATTCTTATCACTAATATCCAGACATTTTGTATTCTTCAAGGTATTTTTCGGATGAAAATTTCCTTCCGCCAACTGCCAATACCTCACCAACCATTGATTCACATCGTCATTAGACCTGAATTTCCGTTCGCTTGTCGCAGTCAAAACATCAGGGGCAAACTCCCATATTTTATCATAAGTGCTTTTGCAAAAAGGAGATGCAATATGTGGATCTATAAATCCGGAGAATTCACGCCAAGGATACAACAACACATTATTCATCATTTTGCTACCATATTTCAGCGAAAACCATTTGCCGAAAGATTTCTTCATTGAGGCGTGTTTATCAAATCGGCTTCCGAGAACTTCAAGATTGTTGATCGCCACATGAATTATGCCACCCATAGCCGGTTTCGCTGACATGACTCCCAAATCGCAGGGTTGCCCTTTATAGAAAAAATCACGCTCTTTTTGAGGTTTCAACAAAAAGAAATCGTCATTGAAATAGATGAAATGCTCTGCCAAACCCTCGATGCGATGAATATTCATCTCTATGGCATTTATATTAAATGTAGGCAGATAGATTCGAGGAATAAAATCTTCATGCCTCACCCAATTCAGTTTGGGATGATCTTTCTTCAGCCAATCGGGAAATTCACCCGATGTGATAAAATGAATTTTCCTAGCCCACGGCATAAATTTTTCAATACCGCGAAACCAATAGCGTAGCAAATCCCAGTCGCGGAAACGAATTTCACTTTTATCTCCCTTGCAGGCATCGCCCCTATATTCATTATACCGTGCCCGCCATTGCGGATCATTTCCGTCTACCCAAGGGATAACGATGTCTATCTGTGGAGTGCTGCTCATCTGAAATTTCATCCGGTGCTTATTATTCATGCCGTCATACCGTATGGTGTTCAGTCATGATATAAGCATAAATTGTATGCTAAAAGATTTTAAAAACACGTAAAAATACACATAAAATAATTGACTCTTCATTTTTTTTCTCATAATTATTTGGCAAAACGGTTGAAAGTCTGTATTTTTGCACCCGATCGTGGAGAGGAGGGGGCATTAGCTCCCTCTTTTCTCATTAAATGAATATATGATAGACAAAAAACAGATCACAGACATTGTAGAGGAATACTTGACCAATAAAACATCATTTTTGGTCGATGTTACTGTGCGTCCGGGCAATTTAATTTCGGTCGAAATAGATAGCGAAGAAGGTATCGGAATAGACGAATGCGTTGCTTTGAGCAAAGATATCGAATCACATTTTGACCGCGAGGTGGAAGATTTTGAACTCGAAGTAGGTTCGGCAGGAATCACTTCGCCATTCAAGATTGTACGCCAATATGAAAAGAACATTGGCAATGAAGTGGAAGTGCTGAGCAAAAAAGGTCAAAAACTGACAGGTGTGCTCAAGTCGTGCACAGAAAATGAGTTTGTGATCACTGTCACCAAAATGGAAAAACCCGATGGCGCTAAACGAAAAATAGCAATTGATGAAGATCTGACATTCGGGTACGATGATGTAAAATATACAAAATATCTAATTAGATTCAAATAAAACTCCCTATGGCTAAGAAAGAAATTATAAGTATGATCGACACCTTTTCAGAGTTTAAAGAACTGAAAAACATTGACCGATCAACCATGATAAGCGTTTTGGAAGATTCGTTCCGTAACGTAATTGCTAAAATGTTTGGCACTGATGAAAACTATGATGTCATCATCAATCCCGACAAAGGAGACCTTGAAATATGGCGCAACCGCACCATTGTTGCTGATGATGAATTAGAAGATCCGAACACCGAAATTTCACTATCGGAAGCACAAAAAATAGATGCCGATTTTGAAACAGGAGAAGAAGTGACAGACGAAGTTTTCTTTGAAGACTTTGGTCGTCGTGCTATTCTCAACCTGCGCCAGATATTGTCGTCCAAAATATTGGAACTGCAAAAAGACAGTCTCTACAATGCATACAAAGAAAAAGTAGGTGAAATTGTTTCGGGTGAAGTTTACCAGATATGGAAAAAGGAAATACTGCTTCTCGACGATGAAAAAGAAGAACTCCTGCTTCCTAAAACAGAGCAAATCCCCAGCGATTTTTTCCGCAAAGGAGAACATGTGAGAGCCGTAGTTGCACGCGTCGAAAACAAAAATAACAATCCGAAAATCATTCTGTCGCGCACATCGCCGGTTTTTCTGGAACGGTTGTTTGAATTGGAAGTACCCGAAATAAATGACGGACTGATCACTATCAAAAATATTGCCCGCATACCCGGAGAAAGAGCCAAAGTCGCTGTAGAATCTTATGACGATCGCATCGACCCGGTTGGAGCCTGTGTCGGTATGAAAGGCTCGCGTATTCACGGCATAGTGCGAGAATTACGCAACGAAAACATCGATATCATCAACTATACATCAAATATGAGCCTCTATATTCAACGCGCGTTGAGTCCTGCAAAGATCATAAACATAAAGCTCAATGAAGATGAAAAAAGAGCCGAGGTTTTCCTGCGTCCCGAAGAAGTATCCCTTGCTATCGGTAAAGGCGGACTCAACATCAGACTGGCTAGTATGCTCACAGGCTACACAATAGATGTATACCGCGACATTGACGACTTTGACGAAGAAGATATCTATCTGGATGAATTCCGTGACGAAATTGACGGATGGGTTATCGACCAGTTGAAAAGCCTTGGCTGCGTGACAGCCAAAAATGTGCTTGCAACCGACCGTGACCGCCTCATCAACGAAGCCGACCTCGAAGAAAGTACAGTGGATGAGATATTAGCAATTTTCAGAGCAGAATTTGAAGACGAAGGCAAATAGCATTTGGTTATTCTGCTATTTCTTAATACATTTGTATGATTTGATTAAGTTAAAGGAAATAACTTTTCGTTTTCAATTTCACTGTTCATTTTTTTCATGACTTAAAAACAATATATGTCTATACGATTAATCAAAATATCAAAAGATTTAAATGTGGGTATCAGCAGCATCGTTGATTTCTTGCAACAAAAAGGATTTTCTGTAGAAGCTAACCCCAATACAAAAATTGACGATGAACAGTACGATCTACTTATTGCTGAATTTGGAAAAGATAAAAAACTGAAGCAAGATTCAGATCGCAACAAAGAATTGAAAAAAGAAAAAAATATAGAAAACGTGGTGGCTATTGAAGGTTATGAAGACAAACAGCCAGTCAAAGTCTCTGCGGAAGAAATAAAAACAGAAATTCCTGAAGACTTCAAACCACACATCCAAGTGGTGGACAAAATAGATCTGGACAGTCTGAATAGACCTAAAAAAGTGAAACCCGCTGAAACAGCCGTTGAACAACAACCCAGCGAAGAGACTAAAATTGCTGAACCGCGCCCCGAACCTATAATAGAAGAAGTAGTAGAAATAAAAGAAGCAGTAGAACCTGTAGAAGTGGTAGAGCCGAAAGTCGCTGAACCCGAAGAACCAAAAAGCACCACTACTGAAACCGCAACGGCAGATGATTCGGTGTTTCGCCTAAACAACCCTACACTCAAATCAAACATTGTAGTCAAAGGAACAATAGACCTGAGTGCGATCAATGACAAAACCCGACCCGATAAAAAGACTAAGGCCGAAAAGAGAAAAGAACGTCTCGATAAAGAATTGTCAGACCCAAAACGCCTAAAAGAAAATACTGTTAAAGTTTTAAAGAAAGAAACTGATCAGGAAGCAAAAAAAGCAAAAACTGAAGAAGACGAAAAGAAAAAGCGCAACCGGATCAAAAAAGGTAAAATAGACATTGACCGTGGTGTGCCTGCCGGAACTCCAACTGCCAACAACGGACCTCACAGGGACAACAGCAACAATAATAATAACAGAAGCAAACAGCTTCATGTGCGCAAACCTCTTATCACAAAGGCAGCCGTAAGCGAAGAAGATGTTCAGAAACAAATCAAGGAAACGCTTGCCCGCCTTACAAGCAAAGGAGGAAAAAACAAAGGAGCCAAACATAGACGTGACAAACGCGATGCTTACTCTCAACGCCAGCAAGAAGAACTTGAGTTGCAGGAACAAGAGAGCAAAACTCTGAAAATAACTGAATTTGTTACGGCTAATGATCTAGCCAACATGATGAACGTACCCGTGGTTCAGATCATATCCACATGTATGAGCATTGGCATCATGGTGTCTATCAACCAGCGTCTCGATGCCGAAACAATCAATATTGTAGCTGAAGAATTCGGATTTGAGACAGAATATGTGAGTGCAGAAGTTGTCGAAGCCATTGCGGAAGAAGAAGATCTGGAAGAAAATCTTGTTCCTCGTGCACCGATCGTCACTGTGATGGGACACGTAGATCATGGTAAAACATCTTTGCTTGATAACATCCGACAAACAAATGTGATAGCAGGTGAAGCAGGAGGTATCACACAACACATCGGAGCATACAATGTGAAGTTGAAAGACGGACGCCGAATTACATTCCTCGACACACCCGGTCACGAGGCCTTTACGGCGATGCGTGCCCGTGGAGCCCAAGTGACGGATATTGCCATCATCATAGTAGCAGCAGACGACAATGTCATGCCTCAAACGGTGGAAGCGATCAACCATGCGGCAGCAGCAGGCGTGCCCATTGTTTTTGCAATAAACAAAATAGACAAACCGGGAGCAAATCCTGAAAAAATAAAAGAAACACTTGCCGGCATGAACTACCTTGTTGAAGAATGGGGTGGAAAATACCAATCTCAAGATATTTCGGCCAAACAAGGCCTTGGTGTGGATGAATTACTCGAAAAAGTATTGCTTGAAGCAGAACTTCTTGATCTGAAAGCCAATCCCAACAAACGTGCCACAGGCTCTGTCATCGAATCATCACTTGACAAAGGTCGTGGATATGTCTCCACTGTGCTGGTTCAGAACGGAACGCTGAAGCAAGGCGATATTGTCCTTGCCGGAACATATTTCGGACGTGTGAAAGCCATGTTCAATGAACGTAATTCTCGTATCGAGGAAGCGTTACCTGCAGCTCCGGCTCTTATTCTTGGTTTGAACGGAGCACCTCAGGCTGGAGATATATTCCATGTGTTGGAAAGCGAACAAGAAGCACGCGAAATAGCCAACAAGCGCGAACAATTGCAACGCGAACAAGGCTTGAGAACTCAGAAAATATTGACTCTGGACGATATAGGACGCCGAATTGCCATCGGAAACTTCCAACAATTGAATGTCATTGTGAAAGGTGATGTGGACGGATCGGTTGAAGCTCTTTCCGACTCACTGATCAGGCTATCGACCGAGGAAATTCAGGTGAATGTCATTCACAAAGCCGTTGGACAGATTTCCGAATCGGACATCATGCTTGCAGCTACATCGGATGCCATCATCATCGGATTCCAAGTGCGTCCATCTCAGGCAGCGCGCCGTTCGGCAGAAAAAGAAGGTGTGGAAATACGTCTCTACTCCATCATTTACGACGCCATAGAAGAAGTGAAATCGGCAATGGAAGGAATGTTATCACCCGAAATTAAAGAGGAGATTACAGCCAATGTTGAAGTCCGCGAAGTGTTCAAAATCACTAAAGTGGGAACAGTAGCGGGATGTATGGTGAAAGACGGAAAAATTAAGAGATCGAACAAAATACGCCTTATCCGTGACGGTATCGTGATTTACTCCGGTGATCTGGGATCTCTAAAACGCTTCAAGGAAGATGTGAAAGAAGTTTCATCCGGATACGAATGCGGACTGAACATCCACAACTATAATGACATCAAAGTAGGTGACATAATTGAAGCCTTTGAAGAAATAGAAATAAAGAAAACTTTGTAATAAATAAAAAAGGATTATCTTTGCTGAAATCTAAACATAACCATATACCAATCGATAGTTGTTACCACGCATTTTTGCCTTGAAAATATCGGTGGTGGTTTTCTGCCGCCGATAAACACATAATAGCTGTCGATCTTGGCAAATGGTTATTCTTTGTAAATTATATTATTTATCTGCACCGCACACGACCCGCTTAATTTGAAATATTATGATGAAAAAGATATTTTTTTTAACGGTTATCATCAGTTTATCATCTCTCTTTGCCAATAGAATCACTGCACAGGAAATAGGCAATGTTGCTTACATCAATTCTAAAGAAATATTAGATTCCATCCCCGAGAAAATAAAAGCCTCCAAGGCTATCTCGGAATTGAACAAAAAATATAAAGATGAATTGCTCGTTATGCAAGCCGACTACAATAAAAAATATTCGGATTACATGACATACGAATCTTCCATGACCGAAAGTATAAAACTCCGCCGGATACAGGAATTGCATACCCTGGAAGAAAATATCTCACAGTTTATGCAGGTTGCGCAAGAGGATGTGAACACACAGGAACAACTGCAAATAGAACCACTGCGCGAAAAAGTAAAAGAAGCCATCAATGCCGTAGGATTAGAAAATGATTTCGTCTGCATCTATGATCTTGCCAATCCGGCAATTGTCTTTGTAACACCTAAGGCGATTGATGCAACACCACTCGTGAAAGAGAAATTAGGAATAAAAAAACATATATCATATCATAAATAAGCAAAATGCCTTTGCTGAAACCCGGCCCCATCGGTGTCTTCGACTCCGGATATGGCGGCTTGACAATACTATCCGAGATAAGAAAAAAACTTCCTCAATATGACTACATCTATTTAGGTGATAATTCGCGTGCGCCATATGGTTCGCGTTCATTCGATGTGGTATATGAGTTCACCAGACAAGCTGTAGAAACTCTGTTCAACAAAGGTTGCAATCTCGTCATACTGGCATGCAATACAGCATCGGCAAAAGCATTACGAACCATACAACAAAAAGACCTGCCGCTTATCAACCCTGACAAGCGTGTTCTAGGTATAATAAGACCGACCGTTGAAAAACTCGATAGCCTGACTAAAAGCCGGCATATTGGCATTGTGGGAACATCAGGAACCATTCAGTCCGAATCCTACCCAATAGAGATAAAAAAACTCATGCCAGACATTGTAGTTTCCGGAAAGGCTTGCCCGATGTGGGTTCCGCTTGTGGAAAACAATGAGTTTGGGAATGAAGGCGCGGATTTCTTCATAAAAAAAGATCTGGATGCATTGTTTGAAAAAGACCCTGCCATAGACACCATCATTTTGGGTTGCACGCACTACCCTATTCTGTTCAATTCGATCCGGAAACATGTCAGCAACAATGTGACCATTGTCTCGCAAGGTGAATATGTGTCTGAAAGTCTGAAAAACTACCTCCAACGGCATCCCGAAATGGAAAGCTATTGCACCAAAGAAGGACATACGGAATATTATACGACAGAGGCGTCGGATAAGTTCATGGAGAATGCGTCTATATTCCTCAAAGAACCTATCTTTGCAGAACGTATTGCATTGGACTAAAATTAGAAAATAACAATAAGACAAAAAGAGGTGAAAAAGGTTTTCAAATGGATTGGCAAGATTCTGGTTGCACTCTTCCTATTCAGTATTCTACAGGTTCTTTTAGGCAAATTTATACCAATATACTATACTCCACTCATGGTATGGAACAACACCAAACAGCTATTGTCTGGAAGCAAACCTGTATGCGAACACCAATGGGTTTCTCTGGACAAAATATCGCCCAAACTACCTTTGGCTGTAGTTGCATCCGAAGATAACCTCTATCTGGAACACTCCGGATTCGATTTTGATCAGATCGAAATAGCCATGAACGAGGCAGAGAAAGGCAAACGTCAACGTGGAGCCAGCACAATCTCGCAACAGACTGCAAAAAATGTATTCCTGTTTCCTGCGCATTCATTCATACGCAAAGGGCTGGAAGCCTATTATACCGTGTTGATAGAATTTATATGGGGAAAGGAGCGCATTATGGAAGTTTATCTTA
This sequence comes from Dysgonomonas sp., assembly GCA_047974325.1. Taxonomy (GTDB): domain Bacteria; phylum Bacteroidota; class Bacteroidia; order Bacteroidales; family Dysgonomonadaceae; genus QVMP01. Next base: position 14,974 of record JBKECE010000065.1, read on the forward strand.
ATTCCATAGAAATGGGAGAAAACATCTACGGAGCGGAAGCCGTAGCTCAAAATCATTTTCGGAAATCGGCAAAAAATCTGACAGCATCCGAATGTGCAATGATTGCGGCAACATTGCCCAATCCAAAAAAATTCAATTCGGCGAAGCCCTCCTCGTATATGCTCAAACGCAGGGCTAAGATTCTCAGCTTGATGGGAAAAGTGTCTCCTGTTGATTTTCAGAATTGACCCTGAACTTACTTAATATCTATATTTGCACCCAAAAACTTTGGTTGCATTCCTAAAGCTAAATCCAAAAAGACTTTTACCCGTGCAAACTTTTCGCGGATAATAGTGCGATAAGAAATCCTGCCGGGGATCACGTCAGCTGCATTGTATCCGTAGGCAGTCAGGTTGTAATGCTGTGCCAGAAAAACAGCGCGTTCATTATGAAACCGCTGCGAAACAACAATAAAAGAATTTTGCCCAAAAACTTTGCTCATCCTCACCACCGAGTCCAAGGTACGGAAACCCGCATAATCAAGATATATGACACTATCGGGCACACCGGCTTCAATCAGCGCATTTCGCATATCTTCAGGCTCATTATATGTCTCTTCTCCATTGTCGCCACTCACTACAAAGGCTTTTACTTTGCCTTTTTCGTACAATTGCCTTGCCGCATTGATGCGCTTCGTAAAATAAGGATTTGCCAAACCATTACTCAACACCTTTGAAGCTCCCAGAACCAATGCAACTTTCTGCTCCGGAATGCTATCTACATTGTTGAACACATAGTGTTGCGTATCATGCGGAATTTTCCAGTTGGCATAAAATAATATCATTATCACAAAAAGAAGAGTAACCGCCATGACAACGGTTACTCTCATTAATATTTTCTTCGATTTTTGCGTCATTCTACTTCAACAAAACTTTATATGTCTTCGATCCAACTTTGACCAGATATATACCATTTACTATATTATCTCTTGATATTTTAGCTTCACCCGCTAAAGATCCATTCAGCAACAACCGACCGTCCACGCTAAACAGTTGCAATACTTGAGAATCCGAATTGTCGGTTTTCACAACAATATCACTGGTTGTCACATACACATTAGTTCCTTTATTTGCTTCCGGACCGTTGATACTACTCATATAATTCTGAGTCTGGACACTAATTGCCGCAGAGTTTCGGGATATCAGGTTTCCGTTTGAAGCAGCAACGGTATAACTATATTTTGTATTGTTTTCAAGCCCTAACACGGTATACGACAAAACATTTCCCACATTCAAATCTGTGTATCCGGAAAGGTATTCTTTAGTCAAATCGCCGCCATAGGTTACATTTATATCATCGAGAGCTATTGCTCCGTCTCCGGTCTTTACAAAAATTATTTTTATTGCATAAATTTCATCCAAATCAGCTTCGTTGAAAACAACGATCTCTCCATCCTCTCCATTTGTCGGAGACTTTATATCCTTTAGGACAACCCAGCCATTTCCGGTGTAGCCTTGCACTTCCAAGACATTATCGCTCGATGAACTTGCACCGCGATACCAGAATTTAAGCGATCTGATTGGTGCATCGAAAATAGGAGATTCCACATACCGACCGTTGGCTTCGAGCCTTAGAGCCGGATAATCCACACCGTAGTATCCTGTCGATGAATAGAAAGACGTACCATCTGTTGTCCACCCGGCAGGCAGATTTCCCTTGTCTGCAAAATCAACAACAGCCGAACTTGTTGTACCACCCAAAACTGTTTTATAGACATTCAAAATGTAAGATGTAGCACCTTCAACAGCCTCCCAATTAGCTGTGAAGGCAGTAGAACTAACGGCTGTTGGAGCCGATGCTACAGGCAAATAGCTCTCAAAAGTGGCTTCGGGTAGTTGAACTTTTATTTCGTTAGATGTCTGACTCTTTGTGTATCCATTTGTGGCTCGGACAACATAACGATATTCGGTTTCAGCAGTCAAATTATCCACCTTATATGACACTACATTTCCTACATATTTAGAATTATATCCGGTCACATATTTTAGGGTTGTATCATTTACGAATTCATACACGTCAAGCAAATAACCAGTTGCATTTTCGACAGGCTTCCAATTAGCCACAAAACTTACGGGAGTTATCTCCGTTGCCGTATCAGCGACAGCTTCTACCCCTTGAAAAGATACCCCTCCTCTGAATTTGAAATATATCTTTCCACCAGTCTCTTTTATGTCTGTGATTGGTTTGTCGAGTGCAACGTCTGCCCACGTCTTCATATTTGGCGTAGAGGAATCGGTCAGCGAAGTAACATTGCTTGTTCCTGGAAAAGCATCTCCAGCACGTGTCGATTCAGTTTTGATATTATCGGCTTCTATGATATCCACATATTGATGCGCAGGAGTATTATTCACCGTATTGGCAGACCATACTGCATTGTTATAATCTATGTGCCACACAAGCATTCCATGACCGGGAATGTAAGTATCCCAACCGGATTTTTGCCTGTTTTCCAGCAAAAAATATTCATTTGCTTTGCTTGTTTTTATTATATAACCCACATTGTTCTGTATAGAATCCACAACAATATCCGCCGGAATTGTATCCAGTTCTACCGGATTCAGCCATCCCAAGCTATAGCGCTCATATACAGAATAGTTAGGCGGCGTTTTTTGACCGTTGTTGTAAGGGCCATAGTCCAATATAGACCACGATCCGGGAGTGAAAGATGTTGAGTAACCGTTGGTCTGGTACAAATCGGGCAACCCCAAAACATGGCTAAACTCATGCGTGAAAGTTCCTATACCGCACATCGTTGTGCCTCGTCCGTTTATAAGCTCACTGGAGCAAGCATAATCGTCAACTTGAACACCATTAAGTTTGAGCGTGATTCCAGCACCTCTGTATACATAATATTTATGTGGCCATATTGTGTTTGCCGGACCACCATCCGCTTCACCATAACCAGCATAGAAAACATAAACATTGTCTACAAAGCCGTCTTTATCAATATCATATTCAGAAAAATCAATAGAATCTTTCAACAAATTACACGCATCGACAACCATTCTTGCGGGATTCTTATCACTTCCGTTAGAATTTCCTCCATAGTAGCTCATCGCTTGTGGCAACTTCACTGGTCCATGCACATCAAATTGAGGATGGAACTGACCTTGTGAATTTTCAATAAAATAATCTTTGCTACTACCGGTTGCACTATTTTCCGCATACCCTTCCTGATTTAGCAGGTTATAGAAAGCTGATGTCGGATTGGCAACGGTGAAACTATTGTCACTGAATTCTACCAAAATAACCAATGATTTCACCACACCCGTAGTTGGGAAACCGCCCAGTTTAGTTTGTGATTTCAGGGCTTTTGTCCGAATGCTTTGCGCTGCCGATTTCAATTGTATCTCCGAATCAAGAGCTTGAAGAATTCTGTCTTTCGGAAGCGTTGTCAAATAGCTTTTCTCTGAATTAGTACGCTGTGCAACGTTATTCACTCTCATAGATGAACCTTCAATGGCATTATTTGCATCGATATCAGAATACACATAATATCCGCTTTGGTTCTGCTGTATAAGATATCCGTCTGGAGTCAAACTGAAGTGAAAATTTTCATCACCCCGCAGCAATATAGTCAGTTGTGATCCATCCGGCTGGGTTATTGTTATCGGAGTCTGTATTGCAGGTACTGCATGAATTGCACCGACAACAAGGAATAGCACAAACGATAATATCGCCCTGCGACAAAGGAATACTCTGAATTTTGACATCTTTATTTCAATTAAAAAAAATTATTCTAAATAAAAAAACAGCTGCAAAGTTATCTAAATATTAGCAAAATGTTTACGTAAAGAACCTTAAAGAATACAAAATGTCGTGTTAAAAGAGTCTTTTTATGATTTATTCTCTCATTTTAGCCTCGAAATATGTACCTTCGGAAAGAATTTTCCATTTTGGAATACATATCTTTGTAGCCTTATTTCAATAGATCAAACAATCTGTAAATGCAACTTTTATCACCACAACATTGGAAAGACTATGAACTAATCGATTCAGGAAACTACGAAAAACTGGAACGATTCGGGAAATACATTACATCAAGACCCGAGCCACAAGCCGTTTGGAACAAATCGCTCCCGGACAACGAATGGCAACAAATGGCAGATGCATCTTTCCGGCGCGAAAAAGGAAAGTCGTCACAAGATGGAAATGAACGTGGCGAGTGGATACAAAAAAAACATATGCCGGATCAGTGGTATATCGAATATCACTACAAAGAAATGCATCTCAGATTTCGTCTCGGTCTGACATCATTCAAACATGTGGGCGTTTTCCCTGAACAAGCTGAAAACTGGGATTTTATCTACGACAGCATCAGACAGATGAAAACGGAACAACCCAAAGTGTTGAATCTCTTTGCCTACACGGGTGGTGCATCCATTGCAGCACGGAGTGCGGGAGCGGATGTTACACATGTCGATTCGGTGAAACAAGTGATCACTTGGTCGCGTGAAAATATGGAAGCATCAGGTTTAGATAACATCAGATGGATAGTGGAAGATGCTTTGAAATTTTGCCGCCGCGAAGTGAAACGTGAAAAAAAATACAACGGCATCATTCTCGATCCTCCCGCCTATGGACGTGGACCGGATGGCGAAAAATGGATTCTGGAAGAAAATATCGCAGAAATAATGTCTCTATGCAGGGATCTACTCGAAACAGAAAATTCTTTTTTCATCCTCAATCTTTACTCGATGGGATTTTCGGCGGTCATCGCAGCTAATTTAATTAAGGATTATTTTCCGGATGTTAAAAATTTTGAGTACGGAGAACTTATTGTACCAGAAAGTTCGAAAAAAATTTTACCTTTGAGCATTTATGCTCGATTTGTTCGATAATCCTTACATTTTCAGCTATAATTTACAAAGTTATCAATCAAAACAATATAATTTAAAAGAGATTATGGAATTAGAGTCAATCTTATTGCCCGGCGTAGACCCTAAACGTCCGCTTGTGATTGCCGGCCCTTGTAGCGCCGAAACAGAAGAACAGGTGATGCGTACCGCAACAGCACTTGCCGCCGACGGGATAAAAATATTAAGAGCCGGAATATGGAAACCCCGCACCAAACCCGGTGGATTTGAAGGCGTTGGAAGCGAAGGCTTAGCCTGGTTGAAAACCGTAAAGAAAGAAACCGGAATGTATGTATCAACAGAGGTTGCTACAGAAAAGCATGTATACGAAGCACTTAAATACGGAATTGACCTACTATGGGTAGGAGCACGCACAACAGCCAACCCTTTTGCCGTGCAGGAAATTGCTGACGCATTGAAAGGTGTGGACATACCTGTATTGGTCAAAAACCCTGTCAATCCCGACTTGGAACTATGGATCGGAGCACTTGAACGATTGAGTAATGCCGGACTGAAAAAAATAGGCGCAATACATCGCGGGTTCAGTTCGTTCGACAAAAAAGTATATCGCAATTTGCCGCTATGGCACATTCCTATCGAACTCAAACGCCGCTATCCGAATCTGCCGATTATATGCGATCCCAGTCATATTGGTGGAAAAAGAGACCTCATACAACCTCTATGCCAACAAGCAATGGATCTGAATTTTGAAGGTCTTATCGTGGAAACGCACTGTAATCCGGACGAAGCATGGAGCGATGCCTCACAACAGGTCACTCCCGCCAGACTAAAAGAAATATTAGCTCACCTCGTGATCCGTGATGGCGTAAAACGTTCCACAGAAGACTTGTCCGGACTGAGAAGGCAAATTGATGATCTGGACGACCAATTGCTCGAACTTCTGGCTAAACGTATGCGCATCTCAAGAGAGATCGGTACATTCAAGAAAGAAAACAATCTTACCATAGTTCAAACAGAACGTTACGATGAAATATTGACAAAACGCATAGCTCAAGCCGAAGAAATGGGTATGAACCCTGAATTTATGCGAGTTGTTCTCGAATCGATCCACGACGAGTCGGTCAGACAACAAATCGAGATATTGAGTAAATAATAACAGTTTCAAATAAAATTTGACAGAAATAGCCGGATCATATCAAATTCCGGCTATTTTTTTGTTTTAGAAAAACTCTATCCTTTTACGGAAAAGTGAATCCATCACAAAACATAAATTAAGAAATCTCATCATTTGAACACAAACAGAATTCAGAACGTTATATCATAACTTGAAACTTAATATAAAAAAGATGGAGCAATGAAAAAAGAACTTCTGAAAAAACTGATTGCCAAGCCCGGCGAAAATCATAAAACGTCTGATTTTAACACTGCATACACAGGTAAACTAACAAAAACCTACGTTGAAAACATCAAAGATAAGAATACCGAACGACTGTCGGCACTGCAAGACAAACTCTATGCACAAGATCGCTATTCGATACTCATCATCTTTCAGGCAATGGATGCCGCCGGAAAGGATGGTACGGTGAAGCACGTAATGTCAGGGATCAATCCACAGGGCTGTCAGGTCTATTCTTTCAAGCAACCATCAGCAGAAGAGCTCGATCACGATTTTCTCTGGCGCATCAACAAATCACTGCCCGAACGCGGAAGAATAGGTATTTTCAACCGGTCGCACTACGAAGATGTCCTGATCTCAAAAGTGCATCCTCAAATATTGCTCAACTGCAAACTGCCAGATATCGAATCGGTGGAGGATGTGACAGAAAAATTTTGGAAAAAACGTTACGAACAGATCAATAACTTTGAACAATATCTCGTAGACAACGGCATACACATTCTGAAATTTTTCCTCAACGTATCGCACGAAGAACAGAAAAAGCGCTTCTTAGCCCGTTTGGAAGACCCATCAAAAAATTGGAAGTTTTCGGCATCCGACCTCAAAGAAAGACAATATTGGAACGATTATATGCAGGCATATTCAGATATGCTGACAAACACATCGACCGAAAAAGCCCCTTGGTACGTCATCCCGGCGGATAATAAATGGTTCATGCGGTATGCCGTAAGCGAGATCATTTGCAATGAAATAGAAAAATTAAATCCTCGCTATCCAAGTTTGTCGGAAGATGCTAAAAAAGAAATAGAAGAAGCTAAAAAGTATTTTGCGCAAAAAGAGAAAAAATAATTTCACATCGTTGAAATACAGAGAATAAAGCACTGGGAAAAATATATTTTTTCTACCAAAGATTTCTGCAAGGACGAAAAGCACACAGTATTTTTACTGTATGCCTTCGCTCAATTGGTGAATGATGCCATCAACCAAACCTACTTTAGGCACATACATTTCGTTTATTTTGCACACTTTGCCAATGGTCAGAAAAATTTTCAGTGCCGGAATTATAACGTCGGCACGATAAGGATTCAATTTAAAATTTTGGATCCTTTCTTCGTATGTCATATCGCTCAGCGTATCGAAAAGGACTTTCAATTCAGTATATTTAATCGTTTCGCGATCTCTTTTCCCCAGCATTTTATGCACTTTATTGATGTTTCCACCGGATGCAATCACACTAAGCGGTGCATATTTTTTATAGATGCCCTTGAGCCACTTTCTGAAAAAGTCGAGTTCCCGATCTTCAACCATACCCGTGAGCATCCTCACAGTACCCAATTGGAAGGAATGAGCATCTACTTTGTGCCCGCCACTGTAGACAATGACCTCAGTGCTTCCACCACCAACATCCACATACAGATAGCTCTGGCTTTTGTCTACCACACTATCCAGTCCTCCAGCATTATAGATGTATTCAGCCTCAGCCTGTCCGCTTATTATTTCGATATTGATACCACTGTTTTTCAATATACCGGTCGTGATGTCGAGTCCGTTTTTCGCATCACGCATCGCACTGGTGGCACAAGCCCGATATGATTGCACATTGTAGGCTTTCATGATGTGTGAAAAACCTTGCATCGCTTCCCTGAAGCGAACACCTTTCTCTTCGGTTATTTTTCCTTCTGTGAACACATCTTCTCCCAAGCGGATGGGAACACGCAGAAATGCCATTTTTCTGAAATCTTTATTTTTACCATCATACTCAACATTACTGATTAGCAGACGAATGGCATTCGATCCTATATCTATAGCCGCCAATATATTTGAGGTCATTCTTTTATCTCTATTTTGGATTTATAATAATCATACAATGCCACCTGTGAGCGCACGCTCTTACGCTGCCCTCTTGTTACATAATTGTTTGCTCCGAAAATGGTCAGGTCGCGTGCTTTTTCATTGTCAGACCATTGGATATCGAAAAAATCTCTCAGCGTTTTTTGTATCTGTTTATCATAGATAGGCACACCTGCTTCGACTCGTCGATCCAGATTTCGGGTCATCCAATCGGCACTTAAAATATAATACTGATCGTTGCCTCCATTATGAAAGATTGCTAATCGTGCATGTTCCAAATATTGATCCACGATGCTGATCACACTGATGTTTTCGCTCAATCCCTTCACTTGCGGTTGCAGACAACATGCTCCCCTGATAATAAGCCTGATCTTCACACCTGCCTGACTTGCTTTATATAGTTGACCAATAATGGCTTCGTCCGTGAGGGTATTGAATTTTGCATAAATAAATGCTTCTTTCTTTTTCTGAGCATTTTTTATTTCCTGATTGATAAGCTCTTCAAACTTTCTGCGCATATAATATGGCGACACCATCAGGTGTTTGCATGTGAAATGACGGTGTGTATTTTGTAAAAAATCAAATACCGAACGCACATCGTTCACAATCTGGGCATTGCTCGTGAACAAACCCATATCACTGTATATCTTGGCTGTATTTTCATTGAAATTGCCCGTGCCCACATAAGCATAGCCCTTCAGGGAAGAACCCTCTTTACGCTCCACTAACACAATCTTGCTATGTACTTTGAGTCCGGGAATACCATGCAACACCTTGGCTCCTATTTTCTGCAAGGCTTCGGAGTTGAGTATATTTTGCTCTTCGTCGAAACGCGCCAACAACTCAAGCACCACAACCACATTTTTCCCGTTCTTGACTGCATTCTGCAAAGTTCTGATCACCTTGGAGCGGTCTGCCGTTCTATAAATCGTGATGTAAATATCTTTCACTTTAGGATCAATTGCCGCTTCGCGCAAAAAATCTATAAAATGGTTGAACGTATGGTAAGGGTAGTTGAGCAGTATATCTTTCTTCTTTATCACTTTCAGCAAGCTGGAAAATGGAACAATGTCCTGATGGCACATCGGTGCAGGATTTACATTTTCGAGATCGGGAGATATTTTAGGAAAACTCATGAGGTCTTTCATCAGATGATAGCGACCTCCGGCATCAAAATAATCCCTATTGCGTAGTTTGAGTTTTGAGGCAATGATATCGAGCACGTCATTTGGCATATCCCTGTCATAAATGAGACGGATTGGCTGACCATGCAACCGATTGTCCAAACCCTCTTCCATTTTTTCGATGACGCTCTTTGATATGTCGTCGTCGAGCGAGAGGTAGGCATCACGCATCAGTTTAAACGTGTGTGCCGAGATGTAGTCGTAGTTGAACATGAAAAATATTTCATCCAAACAAAGACGTATAATGTCGTCCATGAAAATAATATCTTTCCGCCCTCCGGACGAAGGCAGCACTACAAAACGGGGACAATAACCACTCACCGGAATCTTCACAATAGCATACCTTTCGCCACCCGGTTTCTTTGACCACATTTTCACTGCATGATAGATATTATCATCCTTCAACAACGGAATATCAGTTGTCTTACGCAGGATCAACGGCAAAATACGCGGACTGATAATCGTGGAAAAATAGTCGCGGCAGAATACTGTCTGCTCTTCGTTCAGTTGCTTTTCGTTGATCACAAATATGTTGTGGCTTTCCATTTCGGCAAGCACATCATCATATGTTTCAGAAAACAGTTTTTGGGTTCTTGTAAAGCGTTCGTTGACAAGAGGTAGTAATTCGGATGCGGTATATCCTCCGCTAAACTTGTAGTTTTTCTGTGCTCTGATCTGTGTGTGTCTCACCAGATTGGCCAAACGCACTTTCATGAATTCGTCCTGATTGTTAGAAAAAATACCAAGAAAACGCAATCGTTGCAACAATGGCACGGTTTTATCTTGCGCCTCTTGTAAAACACGCTCGTTAAAAGCCAACCAACTCAGCTCTCTATTATTTATTATCATTCCTTTAAAAATCTGTCAGGTGTTTTATTAAGATTTCTTCAGCTTTGTCCACCCATGCACGGAACTCGTTGTTCGAGGTTTTCTTTTCCTGAGTAAAGTTAATCAATTTTCCAATATCAAACTTGTTTCCCGAAATTCCGAGTCCGGTCGATTCGGCATCGGCCGCATTGATTTCCTGCTCTATGTGTGCCGGAATCATCATCACAGGCTTGTCCAGATAGAAAGCCTCGCAGATCGATTCAAATCCGGCAGTGGAGATAAAAGCCTTACAAGCTGCCATGTTTTCTATGAAATCTTTGTCGTCTATCATGTAAAATGAAAGTGTTTTATCTATTTTCGCCTTTTGCGGAGCATCCTTTTTGTCCCAGAAAAAGCGAAGTTTGGTATCCGGATTATTATCGTGCCAGATTCTCACTTCTTCTTCAAAACCGGAATTCAAAATGTAGCCCAAAATGAAGTCTTTGTGTGATGGCTTTGCCTCCAACACCTCAGAGCGCAACAGCGGTGGCACCGTAATAATGTGCGATGCGGAATCTTCTTTGAGCGGATAGAAAGACAATGCCAACGTTTTGCGCGCACCCAAACCGCTCAGCAAGCAATGCAAACGCAGAAACATCAATCCTTGTTCGTCTCCGTGTCCGAATTTGTAATCGCAATGTTTAAGCAGAAACTGATGCCCGATGCTCACGAATGGCGTTTTTTCCCAGAAACGCAAATTTGCAAATCCTGCAAGCATTTCATAGAAATTGACCACAACATCCGGCCGAAGGCGCGCTATTTCGTCATGAATCAGCTCAATGCTATTCATGTATTTTTTTAGCTTACGCGGAGTCAGATTGTATAGAATCGTTTTACCTATGTGAATGTGTTTATTGTCTTTGCTGAAAAGAAAAGACGGAGAGGCGTACGTCTTTACCTTGGCTCCTATTTTTTCATAAAAGAAATGGGGAACCACCCTGTTTTTACTTTCTCCGATGAGTACTCCGACAATTTCGTGCCCGTTACGCCTCAGCATTCCTGATAAGGCAATGGCCTGAGTCATATGTCCTCTGCCTTCTCCTTGTACGATGAAAAGATACTTCATGCTAATTTGAGTTGCGGTAATGTTGTATATTCCGCCACACTGTTGTCGATTTCTTTATCCGAATCATCTCTGTTTTCAGCTTGTTCATAATATACAATATTCCAATTTCCTTCATAGTCTTCTGTCAGCGCAGATAGCGATTCCACCCAATCGCCCGAATTAAGATAAAGAATGTCATCTATATATCTTTTTTCGGGATGGTGTATGTGCCCGCAAATGACACCATCACATTTCTTCTTTTTCGCTATTTTACTGATATGTTGTTCAAAATCGCTGATATACGATACTGACGCTTTCACCTTTTGTTTTATTTCTTTCGACAGCGAGTAATATGGCAACCCTTTTTTCAACCGTCGGTTGTTGTAGTATCTGTTTACCCAGAGCAAAAATGTGTAGCCTACGTCTCCCACTTTCGCCAACCAACTGAAACGGCTGGTTACAGAGTCAAACACATCGCCATGCAGCACATAGAAACGTTTGTCTCCACTCACATGGACATAATCTTCTACAATGCTTATGTTCTGAAAGGCAATGGGCAGCACTTTTGCTAAAAAATCGTCATGGTTTCCTCTCAGATAAATGATTTTTGTGTCGTGCTGGAGGTCTAATATAAGTTTTATGAAGTTTGTATGGCGTTTTTTCCATTTATTTTTTTTACCTCGCATCAGATTCCATGCATCTATGATGTCTCCGCACAAAATGAGCGTGTCGCAGGTGTTTTGTTTCAAAAAGCGTGTTACTTCTTTTGCCTTAGACCATTTTGATCCTAAATGAATGTCGGATACTACAATGGTTTTGTGATGTTTTACAGTTTCCATCTGTTTTTTTGTTTTTTT
>JBKECE010000139.1:0-1754 GCA_047974325.1 Dysgonomonas sp.
ATTCTCTACTAAACCGGCATTAAAATAAACCGGTACTGTATTCGCTGGATCGTCGCTACTGAAATAATAGCTCATGCCTGCTGATAGAGGTAGGCTTCCCCGATATAGCATATCTTTGGTCTGACGATTATAATAATCGTATGTAACGGTCAATCTATTCGATAAAAATGTCAAATCGATACCGAAATCTGTTTGGTTTACTTCTTCCCATTTGAGGTCTCTGTTTGCAACAGTTGCTACCCATGCCCCCGTTTGAGGGATAGAAGTATTATCAAAAGCATGGCTGATACCTTCGAGGGAATATGTAGATTCATACATATATTGAGGAATGGCATCGTTTCCTAATATCCCCCAGCTAAGACGAATCTTTGCATTATCTAACCAACTTTCAGTATATGGTTTCACAAAATCTTCTTTACTCACTCGCCACCCCGCATTAACAGAGGGGAAGTATCCCCAACGATATTTTCCAACAAAGCGGTCAGAAGCATCAGCACGTAGATTTGCTGTTAGCAGATATTTTCCTTTATAGTCATAATTTAGACGTCCGAAAAAAGATCCTCGGCGTTCAGTTGGTAAAAGATCACTTGCATCTTTAGTTGCTCCTGCAGACCCTAGAGAAATGGACTCTGCTACCGGAATTGTAAATCCATAAGCTTTCACACTCAAGCTATACCCATCAAGTTTCCACCATTCGGTTCCTGCCATCAATTTGAAGTTGTGATCACCAAACGCTTTATCATAGGTGAGTACACTATTGAACATTAAGTTTTGAGTTGTACCTGCATAAGCATTCAGTTGCCCTCCATCTATTCCGACTTCGACAGTTCCGAAGTTTTTATATTCTGTAAATGTATTTTTTGAGAAACCATAGAAAGTCCCCGCTCCTGTTGTCCGCCAGTTTAAGCCTTTTAAAAAATCAACACTTAAATAAACTTGTCCATTTAATGTATAGTTATTATCATTAAACACATGAAAAGCATTTTCTACTCCGGCAAAATTAGGTCCGCTGCCTACCGACGGAGTTTTAGCAAAATTCCCATCTTCGTCATAAACAGTTGCTACGGGAACACTCCGAAAAGGTATTGTGTGATTATAGATTGAAGAGGTAGTTGCTGGATTCGTTCTCGACGTACTGCCATAGATTGACTCTCCAATCGTTATATGATCATTAAATTTATAATCCAAATTATTACGAAACGAAAAGCGTTCAGCATCAGTGTCCATATATACTCCTTTCTCCCCCATATAGCTGGCTGACAAAAAGACTTTTGTTTTTTCGGTGGATGACGCTAATGACAGATTATATTCCTGCTCTGTGCCTGTACCAAACATCACATCCATCCAATCTGTGTTTGGCAATTCATCAATACTAGTTACACCAAGTGTGTTCAAAGTGCTGCCATTTCCAAAAGCGTCTCGGGCGCGAACCCAATCGGCAGTATTCAGCAGTTTTATATTGCTTGTAACATTTCTGATTCCAAAACGAGCATTAGCACTGATTGTTGCTTTTTCGCCACCATGACCTCATTTTGTTGTTATCAAAACAACACCTCCTGCAGCTTTCGAACCATATATTGCAGCCGAACCGGCATCTTTGAGAATTTCAATTGTCTCAACATCTCGCATATTGAAATTGAATCCTGTTTCCTGTGCCACGCCATCTACAACATACAAAGGACTCATACCATTGAGCGAACCTGCGCCACGAATAATAATATCGGCAGAGGCTCCGGGCGATCCATCGCCTTTTG
>JBKECE010000241.1:0-15794 GCA_047974325.1 Dysgonomonas sp.
GATACCCGTGTGAAAACATCAGAAGCTAATGCTTCTGCAATTGAAGGTGAAAATACAGCAAAAATTACAATCGCTAATTCTGATGCAACTCGTCGTGAGAGAGAAGCCGATGCTTTACGCATAGCTATTTCTGCCGAAAAAGTTCAACAAGCGAAAGCCTTGGAAGAGGCCTATCAGGCAGAACAAAAAGCAGAGTTGGCCAGATCCGAAAGAGAACGCTCTACCCAAATCGCCAATGTCGTAGTACCTGCTGAAATTGAAAAACAAAAAATCATCATAGAAGCTCAGGCCGAAGCCGAGAAAGTCAGAGTACAAGCCAAAGGTGAAGCAGATGCAACATTTGCTAAGATGGATGCAGAAGCTAGAGGTTTGTTCGAAATATTGACCAAGCAAGCCGAAGGTTACAAAGAAATGGTTGAAGCTGCAGGAGGAAATGCGACTGATGCATATCAATTACTTTTAATTGAAAAATTACCCGAATTGGTTAAAACTCAGGTTGAAGCTATCAAGAATATTAAGATTGACAAAGTTACAGTTTGGGATTCCGGAAACAACGAAGGTGAAAAAACATCAACAGCCAATTTTGTGTCAGGTTTGATGAAAAGTGTTCCTCCTTTGAACGATTTATTCAACCTTGCCGGTATGAATTTGCCAGCCTATCTCAAAGGAAAAGATGTGCAAGATGGCGAAGCCACTGATGTAACCGAGCCGGATAAAAAATAATTAAGGTGTATTCCTTTTCATAGAACAAAATATAGCCTGAAGAATTCTTCAGGCTATATTTATTTTTTAATCTCAGACGAAATTTTCTAAACTTTATTATTTCTGGACAGACACAACTATCGTGCCTTATTTAACAAATAATAGTCAAGAATTGTCATTGCAGCCATAGCCTCTACAATCGGTACAGCCCGTGGCAACACACATGGATCATGTCTGCCTCTTGCTTTTAGTTGAGTATCTTCACCAGATGTATTCACAGTATCCTGTTGCATCAGGATTGTTGCAACAGGCTTAAATGCCACTCTGAAATAAATATCCTGTCCATTTGATATTCCTCCCTGAATTCCACCCGAATGATTTGTCAAAGTTGAGATTTTGCCTTCATTGTTTCGAAAAACATCATTCATCTGTGATCCCCGATGCAAAACATCAAATCCGCTTCCATATTCAAAACCTTTCACTGCATTAATCCCTAGCATGGCAGCACCTAATTCTGCATGAAGCTTTCCAAAAACAGGCTCACCCAATCCTACCGGAACACCCTTGACAATGCAGGTTATCACACCTCCAATAGTATCGCCTTTGGCCTTTACATCTTCTATCAATGAAATCATTTCCTGTGCTTTCACCGGATCGGGACACCTGACAGGTGTAGATTCTATCATATCCAAGTCATATTCTGTGTACGGTTTATCCAATAAAATATGTCCAACCTGCGAAGTATATGCTTTAATATCAATGCCCAACTGTTGCAAAACTAATTTGGCGATAGCTCCACCCACACATCGGGCTATTGTTTCCCGTGCCGAAGACCTTCCTCCTCCCCGATGATCTCTGATTCCATATTTTTGTTGGTAGGTATAATCTGCATGAGACGGACGATACACTTCTTTCATGTTATCATAATCAGAGGAATGCTGATTATTGTTATATATAGCAAAACCGATGGGTGTACCAGTCGTTTTACCATCATATATTCCTGAAAGAAACTGCACTTCATCGGCTTCTTTCCGCGATGTAGTTATTTTAGACTGTCCCGGACGGCGGCGATTCAGTTCGTTCTGGATAAATGCCATATCAATATCAATTCCTGCCGGACAACCATCTATTACACCGCCAATTGCAACACCATGAGACTCGCCGAATGTTGTCAACCTATATATATTACCAAATGTATTCATTCGTTTATTTTGATTTTGTATGAACAACAAAGATAAATAAACTCACAATATAAGAGTACTCTTTGTGATGCCAAAAAAATAAAGGAGAAGAACAAATCAACTCCTTTATAAGAATAATAGTGTTTAATCATGTAATAACTACATGTATTTTTTAGGATTGCAAATATATAAATTTATATTGATCCAAAACTACTTTTGCAGCCTCTCTTTGATTGTATAATTATTGAATTATAATCTTCGATCTGATAATTAATCTATTATATCAAAAAGATCTTTGTTGTTTTTTCTAACTTTTTTCTGATTTAACAGATAATCACTCGTTTCATCTCTATAGCCAAGCGGAAAAAGCAAAACTGAAGTCAAATCTTTTTCTGATAGACCTAACATATTATCCAATTCATCAGAATCAAAACCTTCTATTGGGGTTGAATCTATTTTAAGATTGGCAGCAGCGATCGAAGCATAAGCCATTGCTATATATACCTGATGCGAAGTCCATTCCACCTTTTCTCTGTCCGGCATCGCAATAATACCACTGAATCGGTCACGAAAAGAAGCTAAAACTTCTGTATTTTGATTTCTGACCTCCGCTATATATTTGATATAATTGTCAACAACACGGTCATCAACTTTCGTATATGCTGCAAAGACAAGCAGATGTGAACATCCTCTCAGCATCAGTTGTCTGGGTGCGGCTGCTTCTTCAATTTTTTCAATCAAGCTTTTATCGCTTATCACCAACACTTTATATGCCTGAAGCCCCATAGACGTAGGAGCTAACCGAATTGCTTCCAAAATTGTATCGAGACTTTCCTTCGGAATGAGCTTCCCGTTCATTCGTTTGGTCGCATATCTCCAATTCAGATCTTCCAATAAACTCATTTTATCTTATTATTATATTTATAAATAAAAAAAGACCGCCAATAGAAAATTGTGCGGTCATTCTTTTTCTTTTTTTCACCTATTATGCAGAATGTATTGCTTCTGAAGGGCAAACATCGGCACAAGTGCCACAATCTGTACAAGCATCCGGATCAATAATATAGATTTCTCCTTCTGAAATTGCATTTACAGGACACTCGTCAATACAACTTCCACAAGCGATGCAATCTTCGTTAATTACGTAAGCCATAACTTTGAATTTTATATATTAATACTAACTTTGATACTACAAATATAACCAGAAATTAATAATTCACACAATCTATTTGATTAGATTATATATATTAATCAATTATCTTTATCTATATTCAAAATTAAACTATTGTATTACAGCAGATAAAAAACGATACATTATCGGCTACCAGCATCTTATTTTGATTGTTTCTAAAATAGACAGCAAAATTTATTTTTATTGTATCTTTGCATTATCCAGAGACAATATAACAGGCAATAAGTCGTTATTAGATATAAGGTAAAACTATTAATATATTGAAACAAATATCTTATAAAATACTATTATTTATAGTTGCATATCTTGTATCTGCACCGATTTATGCACAACGCCAGAAGATTAAAAATCAGCCTTTTGCAGATCAAAAATTATACCATATTGGTTTTACAATTGGGTTGCATAGCCAAGATTTGATCTTATCACACACCGGGCTGCCAACATCAAGCGGAGAAGTCTGGTTTGCTGAAATCCCATCATATACACCCGGATTCAGTGTCGGCATCATTGGAGATAGATATTTGAACCGATATATGAATCTGAGGGTGGTTCCTTCTTTGTATTTTGGAGGTAAAGAATTTGTGTTCAGAGAACAAAATACCGGAGAGGAAATGAGAACCACTGTCAAAACAAATTACCTTTCACTGCCTGCATATATAAAATTGAGTTCGGAACGCAACAATAATATGCGTCCCTATCTATTGGCCGGAGGTTATGCTTCGATGGAAATAGGTTCAAAAAAAGATGCCGTAATCAAATTGAAAAAAACAGATTTTGGTTTAGAATTCGGCTTTGGATGTGATTTTTATATGCCTCTATTCAAACTTTCGCCTGAACTTAAATTCTCATTTGGTCTTAGTGATTTGATAGAAAAAGATCGTTCTGACCTCACAGATAAAGATTTACAGAAATACACAGATGCACTATCTTCGGGAAAATCGAGGATGATCACACTTACATTTAATTTTGAATAAGTTATCTTATTTGATATCTATCCCTCTTGCATAGAGTCTTTTATTGTACGTCAGGCATACCCTAAAACATAAATTCATTTTTGGCAAGAATTTTGTAGTTCTATTTTATGTAGAGAAAAATAAGGAAAATAAAGAAATGAATTCAACAATATCAGCACAAAAGAAACAAATATTAGACTTCTTGGCAAAATACCAGCTCAAAGAGGCATTTGAATCATTAATCAGACTTTCAGTTAATGTGCAGGATTGGCATATTTCTGAAAAGTTGAGTGAATTGGAAATGACATATCGGTATATGCTTCGCTACCAATTTGAGGGTAGTGCAGATCCTGAGCGTGAAGCTGTTTATAAGAATACGCTCCGTTCATTATATGAACTGACCGATGATGTAACAGACGAGATTCTATCAATTGATTCAAATAATATATTATACGAGAGAATCCGAATTAATGCCCTGCGAACCCCGATAACAATCACAGATTATAAAAAAAAATTGATTGATTTATCGGAAGAGCAAAGTTTGGTCGATATTCTCGATAATGGAAATGAGAAACAATTAAAAAAACGTGATTTAGCGATAAAAAGAGAACGTATAGACTCTGATTTTTTCAATGCCGTATTTATTGCCCCGCGTGCCACAGCCGGAGATTATGCAGATTATTTGTCTATACTCGAAAGCATAGAACTTCCTTCACGGGAGAAATGTTTATTTCTATCGGCTCTCACGTTGAGTCTTATTCACCGTTTTGATGCACGTAAAGTTCAAGTTTTAATGTCTGCTTGCGAATCGGATACGCTTATAGTCAGCCAAAGAGCTACAGTAGGACTAATCATTCTGTTGCAGATATACGATAATCGTTGGAACTTATATCCTCAATGCCAACAACAATTGGATACTTTGTCCGAAAACATCCATTTCAGAAAATCAGTTTTAACGATAGTGAAACAGCTAATCCGATCTCGTGAAACGGAAGAAATCAGCAGAAAAATGACTGAGGAAATTATTCCTGAAATGATGAAGTTAAGTTCCAAAGCTAAGCGCAAACTCAATATGGATGACATTCTGGGCGATTCTGATTTTTCGGAAAAAAATCCTGAATGGAAAAAAGATATGGAAGAATCCGGCCTTGCCAATAAGCTTCAGGAATATTCTAATCTACAGATTGAAGGTGCGGATGTTTTTCACTCCACATTTGCCAACCTGAAATCCTTTACCTTTTTTAATGATCTTAGCAATTGGTTTTTACCTTTCGACCCATCATATTCCGAATTGCAGAGTCTAAACAACAGTGACAACAAAGACAGCTTGCTGTATACAGCCATTCTGAATTCAGGGCAAATGTGCAATTCCGACAAGTATTCATTCAGTCTGAGCCTGCTGCAAATTCCGAGCAGTCAAAGAGAAATGATCATGAACCAATTTGGGGAAGAAACAGAAGAAATGAAAAAGCTGCAACAAGAAGCTATGTCTGTCAATCCCAATCTGAATGATGAGATTGTTTCAAATCAATATATACAGGATTTGTACCGTTTTTTTAAAGTGTATCCGTACAAAAATAATTTTCTTGATATCTTCTCTTTAAAGATCAATTTTTATGAAACAAGATTCATAGCACCTCTCATATCCGATATTGACAGTATGAAACAGATTGCTTCATATTGTTTCGATAAAAACTTCTTATCTGAAGCGTTAGCCATATACAGTAAATTGTCGGAACAAAATGAGACTTCTGATATCTGGCAAAAGATTGGCTATTGCAAGCAGATAAGAAACGACTTTGAAGGAGCATTAGACGCTTATCTCCACGCCGATCTACTCTTACCAGACAATACATGGACTTTAAAGCGGATTGCACACATGTACAGGACATTGAAGCGATATGATAAAGCCATAGAATTTTACCAGAAAGCTGCCAGAGTGAAACCCAACGATTTAACTGTTGAGATGAATATAGGTCACTGCTATTTGGAACAAAAAGAATATGAAAAAGCTCTGAACTGCTATTTTAAGATAGAAATGCTGAGCGAAAAAAACTCCTCCAGAACATGGAGACCAATTGCTTGGACAGCTTTTCTTATGCACAGATTTGACTTAGCTAGAAAATACTATGATTTCATTTTAGCAGATAAGCCCAATGTGCACGACTATCTGAATGCAGGACACGTAGAATTGTGTGAAAAAAATTATACCAAAGCCGTGATATATTATAAAACAGTGGTTTCAAAAGAGAACGAAAATATAGAAAGCTTCATTAATCTTTTTAATGAAGACCGGAATGAACTGATTGCTTCCGGTGTTGATAAATCTATATTTCCTTTACTATTTGACCAACTGAGATACGAGTTCAACTAACTGAACTCGTTTATCTCGTTACTTCATCTATCAGATAGAATATGGATTTGAAATTGATATCGCTATATTCACTCATCCCTATTTCGAAGGTACGGCTTGTTGAATACCCTTCTTTGCAATTTGTAGGAATTTGCTCTGCTAAATGCCTTTGGCCATGTTCATTGAGTTCCGGATAGGTGAAACCTCTGTCGCCCGCAAAACCACAGCAATTGGTCTGAATATAAGTCACATCTTTTGCACACATCTTGGTTAGCTCTACAAGTTTATCTTCCATACCGATTTTCTTCACCGAGCAAACAGGAAATACTGTCACATTTTCTTTTGGATGTTTTACGGTCAACTTAGGCATCACAAATTTGAGCATAAACTCAATAGGATCATAAATTTTGATATCCGTATTGGTATTCGCTTCATGGAAAGTATAAAAACAAGGACTCATATCGAACAAGATCGGATATTTGCCACCTTCCGAAGCCTTCATCAAAGCGTCTTCCAATTCTTTTGATTTGCGTGCGCCTTCTTCCTTTAATCCCTTACTACTGAATGCCATACCACAACATAAATCATTGATAGCCTCAGGATAAATTATGGTAAAACCGGCTCGTTCCAATAATTGTTGTGTTTTGCGAGTCAATTCAACCTCATCTTTCGCATATCCTTTCGATGTTCCCATAGACCGGTTTATACACGAAGGAAAATAAACAACTTTGTCTGTTTGCCCCGGATTTGCAATCGAGTGCTTTATTTTATGCGCACCCTTAGGCATATCTTTTGTCCATTTAGGAATTCGGTTACCAGATATGGAACGCATCCCTCCGGCAATGCTACCCATCAGAGAGTCTCCCAGTATTGATTGGAAGAAACTTACAAAATTCAAGCCGCCTCTCATAACAGATGTCACAGTTCCCATGTGATTTCCAATTTGGGCAGCAATATTTTTAGCTTCATTGGACGCTTCTGCATGACGTATATCTTTGATAAATTTGCCTGTATCTATTTTCACCGGACAGATAAGTCCACAAAGCCCATCAGTAGCACAAGTTTCATCCGAAAAATATTTTGCATCATGGAGCATTTTTTGTAAGCGGGCAGGATCATCACCCAATTGTTTCAAACGAGAAATTTCACGCGCAATGACAATCCGTTGACGTGGTGACAATGTTAACCCTTCGGCTACACAATTAGGTTCACAGAATCCGCATTCCATACATTTATCCACCAATTCGTGAGTAGCAGGAAGTGGCTTCAGGTTCTCCAGATGTATATTAGGATTTTTATTTATGATCACTCCCGGATTGATCAGTTTATTCGGATCGAATATATCTTTTATGCGGAGCATTATCTTATAAGCTGCATCACCCCACTCTTTCTCAACAAATGGAGCCATGTTTCTGCCCGTTCCATGCTCAGCTTTCAAAGAGCCGTCAAACTGACCAACAACAATATCTACAATCCCATCCATGAGATCAGCATATTTTTGCACTTCGGTTGGCGTAGAAAAATCTTGTGAAAAGACCAAATGCAAATTACCATCCAGAGCATGACCAAACAAAGCCGCATCCTTGTATTCTAGTTTTTTAAATAATCCTTTCAAAGCAATGCAACCTGCAGCCAATTTATCTATCGGAAATGCAACATCTTCAATGAGACAGGTTGTTCCTGTTTTTCTCAGCCCACCAACAGATGAAAGAAGCCCTTTCCTTGCCTTCCAATTAAAATTATATTCTTTGGGATCGGACGTAAATTCAAAAGGCTTGTTAGTTGGTGTGGTTTCTATTGATTTACGAACAGCTATCTCCTTGTCTTTTATTTCACCTGCGCTATTGGCCTGAATTTCTACCAAAAGCACACAAGCTGTTTCAGGCAAAGTTTTGAAATAGTCAGGAGCATCCGGATCATTCTCTACCGAACGGATAGAATCCCTATCGAGCAATTCAACAGCCGACACAGGCGAATTTTTCAATAACGGAACACTTTCACAAGCTTTTTCTATGGTCTCAAATATCAGCAAGGCACATGCTTTATACTTTTCGTCAATCACGGTGTGATACGTTAAATCTGAGATGAATGCCAATGTTCCTTCTGCACCAATCATCAGATGTTTGATTATCTCAAACGGGTCTTCAAAATCGACGAGTGCATTAATACTGTATCCTGTTGTATTTTTTATTTTAAATTTCTTGTGTATACGTTCTAATAAAACTGTATCTGCTTTAATCTCATCGCGCAGATCTTCTATTTCTTTGATAATTTCGGGATGAGTCCGTTTAAAAGCTGTTTTGCTTGCCTCATCGGCCGTATCCAATATAGTTCCATCATAGAGAACAATACGGATGTCAGCAATTGTTTTGTATGAATTTTGTGATGTACCACAACACATACCACTTGCGTTGTTGGAAGCAATGCCGCCAATCATTGCTGCATTTATGGATGCAGGATCCGGACCTATTTTCCTACCAAGTGGAGCTAAAAAGATATTTGCTCGTGCTCCGGTAATCCCCGGTTGTAGGCGAATCTTCAATCCATCGTCCAGAATAGTATATTTTTTCCAATTATGAGTGGCAACCATCAAAACAGAATCTGTTATAGCTTGCCCTGATAGGCTTGTACCGGCTGCTCGATAGGTTACAGGAATATTCATTTTCCCTGTCAATTTAATCACCTCAACAGCTTCTTCTTCTGAATGAACCTGCACAACAATCTGGGGAACGAGCCTGTAGAAACTGGCATCCGTACCATATGCTAATAGTTGTAAAGGATTTGTAATAATGCGTTTGGGATCAATCATCTTTGACAATTCATCCCTGAGGAATTGATAATTTGCCGATAACATGATAGTATAGTTATTTTAGTTTATTTCATTTTCAAATATACCTAAAAAAATAACAACCTATCCCATTCTATCAGCTATTATTTATAAATAATCTTTGAAAATCCGATCAAACTATCATACCTCTGCCCTACCGGACGAAAATAAACCATGATGGTGTATTCATTTTCCGTCTCAAAATGATTACCCTCAATCATTTTTGCAGAATATGTGTTCCCGTTTTTAGTCAGATATTGGTAGTTGTATGCACCTTGTTTCAACGATAATGTCAATGTATATTGTTTATTTTCGTTATCATAGGTCATTTTGTATTTATCTGAAAAAGAATCATTTGAAAATGCGCCATTGATATAAATAGATTCTAAAAAAGGATTATCCGTCTTAAGTGTGAAAGTGGTCTTAAAATAATCAGCCTGAGTATCATAATTTTCTTCGCTGACTTCTCCGTTTCGTATATAGAAACGACCATTTTGGTCTTGATCATAGTCATAGAGTTTTCCTGCTCTGATTTTATCTGGAATGACAGACGTATAGTAATAAGGGTTTATGAATTCAGTTCGCTCTATATTCAGTCCATTATATTTATAGCTCAATGATTCAAAGCGCCTATATTCATTTCCTGCTTCAAAAATCAAATCACGATTGTGATCATAGAGCAATTTCTGAGGCTGTATGAAAGTTGGCTTTACGAGTGCCTTTTCATTGTCTAATCTATTATTTTGCCTGACATATGTCTTTATCTCTGTGTATGGGTCACGCACATCAATACCTCCATAGCTCAACGAAAATGAAACCTGTTGATGTTCTTTATTCGAATCAATATCAGTATTCGAGCTCACCGATGCCGCTATATTTGATTGTTTGTCTAGCACTGAAAAGCAAGCTGTCAACAATATTTTGTCAGGAGTATCATCCTCTACAACCTCAATAACATAATTTCCTGACAATTTGAGATTAATATCTTTATTAGGGATTTGTAGTATATAATTTGTATAATCGACGGTGGTTTGCTCTGAAATTGCATAATCGTCAATCAAGTTATCATCAAATCCATCTAGAAACTCAATCGTGGAGAGAGAAGATTGTGTCCAATCTGCATTGCAATGAATCAACTTGTATCTTAATCTCTTATATGAATTGTCTGAAATTCTGTCAAAATTCAGTTGAATATATTCCGACGAATTAAGTTCTATCACTGGATATTCCAACCAATCACCATTCTTATTTATTTGAATGGTTCCTATATTTGAATTTAGCGCCTGAGTTTTGTAAATCTGAGATTTTGCCGGTACGCAAAAACAGAACATGAATAAAATATATTTTATATACTTCATAATGAGAATTATTTAGAGGCATACAAGATATAAATTTTCTTTGAAAGAAATCACTTCTGATCTTTAGTCTTTCACTATTTCATAACATAAAGCAAAAAGGTCGCTTCCATTTTGCGAGGAAACGACCTTTTTATAGGTTTCAGATATTGACTTTCTTTACTCTGCCAACAAAATCTTCATTATTTCAACAGCTGCTTTTGTCACAGGGCTACCCGGGCCAAAAATTGCTACCACACCAGCTTTATACAAGAAATCATAATCTTGAGCCGGAATCACACCTCCTGCTATGACAAGAATGTCTTCACGGCCAAGTTTCTTGAGTTCTTCCATCACTTGCGGTATGAGTGTTTTATGTCCTGCTGCCAAAGATGAGACACCAAGAACATTCACATCGTTTTCAACTGCCTGACGGGCAGCTTCTTCCGGTGTTTGAAACAATGGTCCCATATCCACATCAAAACCACAGTCTGCATAGCCTGTTGCCACAACTTTTGCACCACGGTCATGACCGTCTTGTCCCATTTTTGCAATCATGATACGAGGCTGGCGACCTTCTTTTTTTGCAAATTTTTCGACCAACTCACAAGCCTCTTGGAATGTTGGGTCTTTTTTTGTTTCCGATGAATACACGCCTGAAATAGTTCTTATTATTGCTTTATAACGACCTACCACAACTTCGCAAGCATCGGATATTTCACCCAATGTAGCACGTAAGCGTGCTGCTTCTACAGCGAGTTCCAATAGGTTTCCTTTTTTTGTTTTCACGCATTCCGTAATGGCATCCAAAGCTTTTTTAACAGCTTCGTTGTCACGTTTGGCTTTCAGATCATTCAGTCGTTCAATTTGTTGACGACGCACCTCTGTGTTATCCACATCAAGAATATCAATAGGATCTTCTTTTTCGAGACGATATTTGTTAACACCAATAATGGTTTGCTGTCCTGAGTCAATCTTAGCTTGTGTACGAGCTGCTGCTTCTTCGATACGCATTTTGGGTATACCTGTTTCAATGGCTTTAGCCATACCTCCAAGTTTCTGAATTTCCTGAATCAAATTCCAAGCCTTATGCACCAATTCATTGGTTAATGTTTCCACATAATAGGAACCTGCCCAAGGATCAATTTCCTTACATATTTGAGTTTCTTCCTGTATGTAAATCTGTGTATTACGGGCAATACGAGCAGAAAAATCGGTAGGTAATGCGATTGCTTCGTCCAGAGCATTTGTATGGAGCGATTGTGTGTGACCCAAAGTTGCTGCCATGGCTTCGATACAAGTACGGCCAACATTGTTGAACGGATCCTGTTCTGTAAGAGACCAACCTGATGTTTGTGAGTGTGTACGAAGAGCCAGAGATTTTGGATTTTTTGCACCAAAACTCTTTACTATCTTAGCCCAAAGTAAACGACCTGCACGCATCTTAGCAATTTCCATGAAGTGATTCATGCCTATAGCCCAGAAAAATGATAAACGAGGTGCAAAAGCATCCACATCAATTCCAGCATCAATTCCGGCTTTTAGATATTCCATACCGTCTGCCAATGTATAAGCCAATTCTATGTCAGCCGTTGCACCTGCTTCCTGCATGTGGTAACCTGAAATTGATATTGAATTGAACTTGGGCATCTTCTGTGATGTATATTCAAAGATGTCAGCGATGATCTTCATGGAAAACTCCGGTGGATAGATATAGGTGTTACGCACCATAAATTCTTTCAAGATATCATTCTGAATTGTACCTGCCATTTCTTCCAATTTAGCACCTTGTTCCAATCCAGCATTGATATAGAAAGCAAGAATCGGAAGCACTGCTCCATTCATGGTCATTGAGACAGACATTTGGTTCAATGGAATGCCATCAAACAAGACTTTCATATCTTCGACCGAACAGATGGAAACACCGGCTTTACCGACATCTCCAACCACGCGTGGATGGTCTGCATCGTAACCGCGGTGAGTAGCCAAGTCAAAAGCAACAGAAAGTCCTTTTTGTCCTGAAGCTAGATTGCGGCGATAGAAAGCGTTAGATTCGGCAGCTGTAGAGAATCCTGCATACTGACGAATTGTCCAAGGACGCATCGCATACATACCAGAATATGGTCCACGGAGAAATGGAGGAATACCGGAAGCATAGTTCAAATGTTCCATTCCTTCTAAATCCTCTTTCGTATACACAGGTTTCACAGGGATGAGTTCCGGAGTGATCCAACCTGCCGCAATTTCATTTTTTGCAGCCCATTCGGCAGCATTTGTAGCTGCAAATCCTGCATTTTTAATATCTATATTTTTGAAATTTGGTTTCATTTTTTTATTCTCCTATAGTTTTAGTCAATACCCAATTTAGCATTAAATATTTTCAATGTTTCAAGAACATTGCTTTTAACATTCACGAAGTGTTCAATACCTTGCGCTTTCAATTCATCTGCACAAGCCGGAGCACCCGCAACTACGAAGAATTTATCGTTTTCTGTTGCCAATTTGTACGCTTCAGGAGCGTATACCGCATATTCATCATCACTAGAGCAAAGAACTATGATATCTGCTTCCTGTTCAAGAGCAACCTTCACACCTTCCGCTACAGTTTCAAAGCCTAAATTGTCTATCACTTTATATCCTGCACAAGCAAAGAAGTTACATGAGAACTGAGACCGTGCAAGACGCATAGACAAGCTACCGATTGTTAGCATAAAGACCTTTGGAGCTCCAGATTTTTCTGTTGCAAGACGAAGTTTTTCAAATTCAAGAGCCAAACGAGTTGTAGGCAATGCCTGTAATGTTCCTTTAGCACAACCACAATCAGTTTCTGTTTTCTCAATTTTTCCTGCAGCTTTTTCAGTAAAGTTCGGATACTGATTTGTTCCAAGAAGTATTTCGCGACGTGTTGCAACAGCTTTGAATCGTGCTTGTGATGACTCTTTGATCGCTGTCTGAATTGATCCGGCTTTCAGCTCTTCATAGAAACCTTTTTCATCTGTTGTCAAAAATAAGTTCCAAGCCTGTTCCGCAATTGATGTTGTCAAATTCTCAATATAGTAAGACCCGGCAGAAGGATCGGTTATTTTGTCAAAATGGCATTCTTCCTTCAGCAATAACTGTTGATTACGCGCAATTCTTTCCGAAAAATCATCGGATGTTTTATATGATTCATCGAAAGGAACAACAGTCAATGAATTTACACCAGCCAATGAAGCTGACATAGATTCTGTTTGAGTGCGTAGTAGATTCACATGAGCATCAAAAACAGTTGTATTGTATGTCGATGTTTCAGCATGTGCATACATTTTAGATGAGCATTTGCAAACTTCTTCTCCTGTTTTGTTAGGGTTATCATTTTTGCACAAAGGCTTATAAGCATCAACAATTTCAGCCCACAACCAACGGGCAGCCCTGAATTTGGCAATTTCCATAAAATAGTTGGAACTGATGCCAAAATTGAATTTAATTTTCTTGGCAACCAAAGCTGCATCAAGTCCTTTTTCTACAAGTTTGCTCAATATTTCATTTCCATCAGCCAAGGCATATCCTAATTCCTGATAGATATACGAACCAGCATTGTTGAAACGTTTTGCATTCACATTCAACACCCTGAAACGAGGAAGTTGAGCGGAAGCCATTGTGATTTCAGCTGCTTTATCAACCCATTCAGGTGTGTCCATTCCTTTTTTCAGGATTGGCTTAAAGGGATCATAATTTACAGATCCAAAACATTTAAGAACATCTACATTTTGAGATTTAATATACTCTGCTAGTATTTTTACTAATTCCAGAGAGCTATTGTGACATGTGGAGAAATTTAATTCTACAGCTTCGGGAAGAATACCGGACAATAATGCTTTTACATTTTCGGCACTCACATCTTTTCCACTGATAATAAAATTGAGGGATGTAATACCCTTGTTCAGTATGTCCAATGCTTTTGCATTGGCGGCTTTGAAATCAACTACAGTAATATCTTGACGAACATACCAGTCATTGTCTTTCTTCGTACCTCTCACATAAGGAAATTCCCCCGGCAGAGAGTCTACGGTTTTCAGACCTTCGATATTTTCGTTTCTGTAGAAAGGATTTACTTTGAAACCTTCGTTTGTTTTCCAAACAAGTTTCTTCTCAAAATCAGCACCTTTCAGATCGGCAACAATTTTTGCCATCCACTCTTCCGTTGACACGGGTGGAAAATCTGTAAAAAGCTTTTCTTTTAGATTTGCCATGATTTGTTATTAAAAAATAGTTTAGTATATAGGTTCTATTTATTTAGCTGATAATTAGTGTTTTTGTAAAGGTTTTATTATTCGCTGTCAAATAAATTCACATCCTACCTGATACTGATAATCTTAACCCCTCAAAAAGCGACACAAAGTTACATTTTTTGTTTGGGATAAAAAGGCTTTTAAATAAAGAATTTTGTATCAAAAAGATACTCATTATCATTTTCTTTCCTGAGTCTTAAAGATTTTAGAATGGATTTTGATACCTTTACTTAAATATGAAATTTTTTTGATAAAAATGAAAGTATTTTTTTGCTTTATTTTCATGTTTCTCAGCTTTTCAAAGATTGCACAATGTCAGCATAAGTCTACGACAGACCGAGATATAACATCGTTAACGATATTGAACCCCGAAAAAAATGATGGTTTTGGGATAAAAATCTCACTCGTTGCCATGTTCACAGCCGGAGTTGCCGACCGAAGTGGGTTCCGTTTGGGTGGAGGCATTTCTGTTTCTCAACAAATCGGCGATTGGTCTCTGGTTGCCGGATTAGATGCCTACAAGGCAAATAATGTATTCGGATTAGGCACAACTTATGCCGGATTAGTCTATGACGACAATAAATATGGAGGGTCATACTATGTGAATCACTACTATCAGGGTGATAGCCAGATTTCGGGTATATTAGGCATTCATCTCGATGAATTCAATATTCGTTTCGAAGATGATATTCTAGCTTTACTATTCACCAATTTTACATTATATGACAGGTACCGCACAGCTGCGTTAGAAGTGCAGTTCAAGGGATTTGTCATTGGCACAAATGTTTACACCAACGAGGCAGATGGACTGACGGACATGTCATTGGATAACGCGAAAGGTGTATATGTGAACGGAAAGCAAATTTCGAGTCCTGTGTACGTTGGATATACAAGAAACAATCTTATATTAAGATACGGACTAAACTCCAAACTGGGAGGCTATTTAGGCCAAAATTGGTGGCATCAGTCATTTTTCGATAC
>JBKECE010000242.1:0-25110 GCA_047974325.1 Dysgonomonas sp.
AATTGCTTTGAATATGGAGGCAAAACAAAGATATGTAAATACCCGCTTTGGGGAACATACCGCATAATGGGTGATACGATAAAAACTCAATCGATCCGGCAAGAAGGTATCGGCATATGCACCATTTTTCGCAACTATCAGATAATGCCCGATAGAACATTGGTAAATATCTGTGATTATATTGATCCTGAGAATACGAAAATAGGAAATATGAAAAACTATCCATCCTTCTTCAAAAACCCATGCCCTGTAGCTGCCACTTTCGTCCCGTTACCTTCTAAGCGAAATCAATATGAGTGTCCTCTCTTTAGCAAAAAATGGTTTTATGAGCAAAATGAATAGCAGAAAACAGAACAAGAATTTAACATTTCATTATATATATTCAAAATAATTTCTTTCTTTGTAATACTAATTTAAATCTATCTCTATTTAAAATATTTTTGAAAAAATGAAAAAGAACCTTTCTAAATCTGTACTCTGCTTATCTTTATTATTCGCTTCAGTCATTTCCGATTGTTTTGCCGAATCCGGAATATATGTTGGTGGCCATTTTCGAAGAAATAGACCAACTACCATAACCACACTGAAAGAGTCAGGATTCACTTACGTAATATTGTTTAATGTTAATGTAGAAGAAGATGGAACTCTTACTACAGATGGCGATACTATTTGTTATAACGGAAGTTATGTTTTTGACAAAAAGCATCCAACATACGTGAGCGACGTGAATTCTCTGAAAGAGGGCAAAACATGCATAAACAGAGTGGAAATGTGTATCGGAGGTTGGGGCAATAATTCTTACAACAATATCAAAAAACTTGTCGAATCTGGTGGAACCGGAGAGAACACGATGTTGTACAAAAATTTTGCTGCACTGAAAGCGACTATACCATCAGTAGATGCTTTTAATAACGATGACGAATCGGCTTATGACGTAAATTCTGCAACAGCATTCCATATAATGCTATACGACATCGGATACAAAACAACATTAGCACCTTATAGAAACAAAACATATTGGCAAAGTCTTGCAACTAACATCAACAATCAACGAAACGATGCTGTTATCAGAGTATACATTCAATGCTACGATGGTGGGGCCGGAAATAATCCGTCTGACTGGCATCTGAACAACATCACACTTCATGCAGGACGATTAAACTATCAGGATTTCGAAGAAAGTAAAACCGTTATGAAAAGCTGGTCTGAGAACAATGGTGTGACAGGAGGATTCTTCTGGGTATACAATGATGAAACTTGGGATTTAAGTAAATATGCAATGGCTGTGAATAGAATATTCTCTTCTGAAAAGATTATCGCACCGGTTGCAACAATTTATCCTAACAGCAATTATGGAGGCGATGGTGTAAAACTAACAGAACGTGAATATACCACCACCGACCTCAAACTTGCCGGAATGCCGGACAATGCAATATCTTCACAAAAAGTGCTTACCGGATTTCAGATGACAGCATATCTGGATGATGATTTCAGTGGAAACTCACGTGTATTGTCGGGTAATGCAGCCGGTTTGATATGGGACAATCAAGTATCTTCTCTTAAAATGGAAGCGAAAGGCATTTCGGATTTGAATGGAACTTATAAAATAAAAGCCAAAAACAGTAATATGTATATGGCGGTAGAGGGTGATCCAGTAGCAGGGTTAACTCTGGTTCAGAAAGGAGTTGGAACGGATTTTGATTTAGTAGAAATAAAAAACGGCATTTACAATATTTTCGATAGGAGTAGTAATACCGTTCTGGGAATTGCACTTGGTTCCTATCTTGATCAGGCTAACACTGTAATGGAACCGATTAACAGCGAATCGAAGAGTCAACAAATAATTCTTGCAAAAGATAGAAATGACGATCTTCAGCTAATTGCCAGACACAGTGCTAAAGCGATAGAAATACCAGAAGGTAGCACAACTGAAGGAGATACCTTGAGGCAAAACACAAATAATTCACAAGCCGGTTCTTTGTGGATTTTGGAAAATCAATCGTCCATCACACAAAATAAAGCTAACGATATAAGCTTATACCCAAATCCGGCATCAGATTTCATATACATCAATGTAGACAAAGATGCATCGATTTCCCTTTTTGACATGTGTGGGCACATATTATTCTCAAAACAGCTTATTACAGGAACAAATAATATAGACATAAGACAATTAGCCGTAGGACAATATTTGGTGAAGGTGATGAAAGAAAATGCAGTGAAGCAATATATTGTAATAAAAAAATAAATAATACATATAATTGAATTCTAGGCACTGTATATTCTGAATAATAAACTAATTTTGCCTCTGTAGAACATTATAAAATCCATTACAATATGAAAATATCAATTATCGGTGGAGGCAATATGGGTGGAGCAATTGCCTGTGGACTGGTTTCAGGAGACGCTTCCGAAATATCATCTGTTACAGTCATTGACCAGAATATCAAAATTGTTGAGATTCTTAACAAAATCAATCCCCGGATAAAAGTAGCCATTAACAACTACGAATCATTAAATGATGCCAACATAATAATCATTGCCGTAAAGCCATGGTTGGTAGAGACCGTATTGATCGAAAATAAAGACAAATTCGATTTTGAAAAACAGCTATTCATATCCATCGCTGCCGGAGTTTCGTTAGAACAATTGCAAACATGGACAATCGATAAAGCCAAACTCTATAGAGTGATCCCAAATACAGCCATTGCTATAAAACAAAGCATGACTTTTATTTGCCCCATCAACACCAGGCCCGATAATGATCTATTAGTACAAAATATATTTGAAAAATTAGGCAAAGTTGAATTTATTAAAGAAAACATGGTTTCGGCGGCCACTTCGCTTAGTTCCTGCGGGATAGCATATGCCTTTCGCTACATAAGGGCAGCTATGGAAGGTGGTGTAGAAATGGGACTACCAGCCCTTCAATCGAGAGACATCCTAATTCAAACGCTGCGTGGAGCTATAGAATTGTTGGAAACAAACCAATCGCACCCCGAAAGTGAAATAGATAAAGTAACCACTCCCGGAGGAATAACAATCAAAGGCTTAAATGAAATGGAACATGCCGGATTCACATCGGCTGTCATTAGAGGTCTAAAAGCCAGCAATCTGAAATAACGTAGGTTTTACTCATTCAGCATTAACCGCGAAGGTGTAGATTTTAGCCACGACACATTGGCTTCTCTCAAAGCCTTCCAACTGTTGAGGCTAACCATGACCAGATCTTGCTTTTTCAATATATCACTATCAATCGGTATATTATTATTCCATAGTTGGAATAGATAAGGATTGATAGCCTTTATACTTCTGATGCTTTTTGTAAACTCAATGGATTTATCAAGCAGCCCAATTCCGTCCCATAACGTAATGCGGACATACGAATTGGTTGCCATACGCTCCATAAATTCACCTATAAATTCATCTTCCTCATACATTATGGGAACAAAAACATTTTTTATTGCAGTCAGTCCTTTATCAACAAATATCCCTACCGGTATATCACTTTCGGTCAGCACTGTACGTGTACCTTCGTCCAATGCAGCATTTCTGGTTCGGGTTGCTTTACGACCTCTTGTCACCAAAGATAACAGGTGTAACGGATAGTGTAATATTTTGTTAGATAACCCTAGAAATTGACCTAAGAGATTTCCTTTATACATAGAATCCTGTGCCCCCAAAAGAATGAAGCTGTATTCTTCTCCATTCCCCATTTTGATGACCTGAGCAAACGGATCTGACGCAATTTTAAATATTGGAGTCACTGGCTGTACTAGTTTTTTAGATTCTTCCATTATCGGCTCAAAAACATCCCGCTCTTCTTCATCCATGTTATATTGATAGAGATTATTACCCGGAGAAATATGAACCATATCTACCTCTGAATGAAGCTGGTTTTTTTTCACAAAAGCATTTGCAAGCAACAAAAGTTTTTTTGCTATGACCGTATCATCAAATGATACTAATATCTTAAATTTCTTTTTGACAACAATTTCACTTATTTGTGGTTTTCTTTTAAATATTTTATCTGTCAGATTCAATAAAGGGCTTGTCATAAAAGTAGTTACAAGAGCCATCACCACCATCATCGCAAAAACTTCGGGAGTGAGTATTCCTAAGTCATATCCAATATTCAACACCACCAATTCCATCAATCCACGAGTGTTCATCAGTGCCCCGATCGTAGCACTAGAATGCCAGTCTAAACCCACAAAACGGGCAGCAAAAGCACTTCCTACAAACTTTCCGGTGATGGCGACAATGATTATACACAGACACACCACCCACAAATATGGTTCATTGAGCAATCCAATTTGGGTGCGCAAACCTGTATATACAAAAAACAATGGTAGGAGTAGTACCAATGATATGTCTTCTATTTTATCAATGAATAGCTTTCTGAAATTAAGATTAGACGGCATGATGACACCTGCCAGAAATGCTCCGAAAAGAGCATGGATGCCAATTATTTCGGTCGTATAAGCCGATAAAAATAAGACTAAGAAAAACACTGCTATCACCGATTTGCCTATCAGGTTCTTTGATGTTTGCAAATCGGCAACCCTCTTCAGAAAAGGACGTATCAGTTTAAACATGATTATGATATAAATCAATGCAAACATAATCACATAGACAGAACTGACAAAAGATCCGGCTTTTGCTATGGCAATCACCGCAGCCAAAATGCACCATGCTGTGATGTCATCTATTGCAGCACACGTGATAACCAAAGCTCCTAATGGAGTTTTATTAATTCCCCGTTCATGCACAATGCGAGCCAAAACAGGAAAAGCCGTTATACTCATTGCGATGCCCATGAACAGAGCAAATGATATAAAGTGAACATTCTGATGAGTGAAATGATCGTAGATGAAATAAGACAGAATTATACCCAATGCAAATGGGAAAATAATACTAGCATGGCTTATTAGAACTGCATCATTAGCCTTATTTTTCAGAACTTTGATATCCAATTCCATTCCTACGATAAACATAAAGAGAATGAGACCTATCTGGCTAAGTATTCCAATATTGCCCAAAGAAGTTTCAGGAAAAATAATTTGTGATATATGAGGCAAGAATGTACCCAAGAGCGATGGACCCAGAACCACACCTGCCACAATCTCTCCTATCACTGTTGGTTGACCTATTTTTGAACAAATCCATCCAAATAGTCTGACAGCAAGCAAGATAATAACAATCTGCATGAGTAAAGTTGCAACAGGACTGGCGAAACTTTCGTGAAGAGTTTGCAGAAAAGTATCCCAACTGGAAGATTCATTTGCTTTTATATTCAGCATTCGCGATACCTCCAAATTCTCTCTACCTAATACTAATATCAAATAAATGAGGAGCGAAAAAACACCGATAGTTATTACATAAAATATTAAATTTTTATGTTTCTTCATTTTATGATCTTATGTTTTATGATGCAAAGATATGATTTTTACAAATATCTCTTTACATCAAAGTAAAAACATCCAATGTGGAATATTACTTTTTTTTATTATTACCTTTGGGCGAATTTATCAATTTTTTAAAATTTATCACTCAATGAATGAAGAATTGAAACAAATAGGCATCCGGCTAAAAGGCTTGCGAGATGCTCTCGAACTGACGCAGGAAGATTTTGCGTCCTCGTGTAATATACCGCCCGAAGATTATGCAAAATATGAAGCCGGAGAGAAAGACCTATCGATAAGTTTGCTGAAAAGCATTGCCGACAGATACAAAGTAGATTTAACAACTTTGATGTTTGACGATGAGCCGCGTATGAGCAGCTATTCACTAACCAGACGTGAAAAAGGTTTGAACATAAAACGTGTCAAGGAATATGACTATCAGTCTCTGGCCAGTGGTTTCACCAATCGGAAAGCCGATATTTTTGTAGTCACCGTTCAGCCCAAAGCCGACGATCATCCCATACACATGAGCCAGCATTCCGGGCAGGAATTCTGCCTTGTTTTTAAAGGCAAATTACTCATCCGCATAAACGGAAAAGATCTAATATTGGAAAAAGGAGATAGCCTTTACTTTGATCCCAGCTTGCCGCACGGTATGAAAGCTTTAGATGAAAAACCTGCCAAATTTTTGACAGTTATTGTATAATATTAATTACAAGAAAATGTTAGAAAAATTTATAAATAAAACAGAATTCAATTCAACTGAAGATTTCAAACAGAATCATCATATAAATATACCCGAAAATTTTAATTTCGGATACGATGTGGTTGATGAGTGGGCCAAGACCAATCCCGATAAAGTGGCTCTGTTGTGGGCTAATGACAAAGGAGAACACATCGATTTTACATTTAAGGACATCAAAGAACTGAGCGACAATGCCGCATCATATTTCCTATCGTTAGGCATTGGCAAAGGCGACATGGTTATGCTCATACTGAAACGTCGTTATGAGTTTTGGGTGTCCATGATCGCACTTCACAAGATCGGTGCAGTGGCGATTCCCGCAACACACCTGCTCACAAAAAAAGACATCATCTATCGTAACAATGCAGCCAGCATTAAAGCCATTATAGTAGCTGACGAAGAACTCATCTATCAACATGTTAATGATGCCATGCAAGAATCGCCAAGTGTGAAACATCGTATTGCTTGCGGAAACATCATTCCTGAAGGTTGGGACAATTTTCACAAAGGTTTGGAAAATGCAAAACCGTTTGTTCGTCCCGAACATGTAAATTCGAATGATGACATTTCGTTGTTGTATTTCACATCTGGAACAACCGGTGAACCTAAAATGGTTATTCATAATTTTGTATATCCTCTAGGGCATATCGTGACTGCACGTTTTTGGCACAATCTTTCAGAAAACAGCATACATCTCACCGTGTCTGATACAGGTTGGGGAAAAGCTGTTTGGGGAAAATTATACGGGCAATGGATTGTTGGAGCAACTGTGGTTGCTTTCGATCACGAAAAGTTCTCTCCGGTCATGGTGCTCGAACTGATAGAAAAATACCACATAACATCTTTTTGCGCACCGCCAACAGTATACCGCTTTATGATTCGTGAAGATATGAGTAAATACGACCTATCGTCTCTCAAATATTGCACAACTGCAGGCGAAGCTCTGAATCCATCTGTCTTTGATGCATTCCTGAAAGCCACAGGGATAAAAATGTATGAAGCATTCGGTCAAACCGAAACTACTCCGACAATTGTTACATTTCCGTGGATAGAGCCTAAACCCGGATCAATGGGAATTCCTAATCCGATGTACGATATTGACCTATTAACTCCCGAAGGACGCTCCGCTGAAGATGGAGAGTCCGGTGAAGTAGTTATCCGGACAGACAAAGGTTATCCTCTGGGGCTATTTATGGGATATTATCGGGACGAAGCCTTGACAAAAGAAGTCTATCACGACCATATCTACCATACGGGTGATGTAGCCTGGCGCGACGAAGACGGATATTGTTGGTTCATCGGCCGCATTGACGATGTGATCAAAAGTTCGGGTTATCGTATCGGACCTTTTGAAGTTGAGAGTGCGCTGATGACTCATCCGGCTGTGGTTGAATGTGCCATCACAGGTGTTCCTGACGAGATTCGCGGACAAATAATTAAAGCAACCATTGTTTTGGCTAAAGATTATATAGATAAAGCCGACGAAAAGTTGATTAAAGAGATTCAAGACCATGTGAAAAACGTGACTGCTCCATATAAATATCCCCGCATTATAGAATTTGTGAATGAACTTCCGAAAACAATCAGTGGAAAAATAAAGCGTGCCGAAATTAGGAAACAATAAATCTTTCCGATTTTTTATTATAACAAAGTGAGGCTGCTAATTAACTAACAGCCTCACTTGTTTTATATATAAAAATATATAACTTTGTGATGATTGGTTTATTTAGCCGATAATATGAAAGAAAAAATTGCGAAAACTCATCGTATTGCAATCAAGATAGGCAGTAATGTACTCACTCGTCAAGACGGGACATTAGATGTTACACGGATGTCAGCTCTGGTTGACCAGATTGTGGAATTACGACAAAAAGGTATCGAGGTAATAATAGTATCATCGGGTGCAGTTGCAGCCGGAAAAACCACCATAAAGCCTAAAAGCAAACTTGACATTGTTTCTGCCCGCCAGCTTTTTTCTGCAGTGGGACAGGTTAAGCTTATCAATCAATACCTCACTCTATTCAGCAACCGAAACATAATTTGTGGTCAGGTGTTGACAACCAAAGAAGATTTTTCGACCCGTCGGCACTATTTGAATCAACGTAATTGTATGACCGTCATGCTCGAAAACAATGTTATCCCAATCGTAAACGAGAATGACACCATTTCTGTCAATGAGCTTATGTTTACGGACAATGATGAACTTTCCGGTCTTGTGGCAACAATGATGAATTGCCACAAATTAATAATATTGAGCAATATAGATGGCATTTATAACGGAAATCCGGCTGATAAGAATTCAGCGGTCATCACAGAAATCGACACAAAAAAAGATCATATAGAGGAATATATACAATCTGCAAAGTCGAGTGCCGGACGTGGTGGGATGCAAACCAAATATAACATAGCCCGGAAAACTGCTGAAGAAGGCATAGAAGTCATCATAGCTAACGGACAGACTGATAATATATTGGTTAAACTCATGAACGGAAAAGACGCGATCTGTACAAAATTCATCCCGGCAGAAAAAAACACATCGAACGTAAAAAAATGGATTGCGCATTCCGATAGCTTTGCTAAAGGTATGATATATGTGAATGATGGAGCTAAAGAAGCTTTGCTTGGAAACAAGGCTGTGAGCCTTTTACCGGTAGGAATCACTGAAGTGTTTGGTGATTTTGAAGAAGACGATATTGTTCGGATATATGATACCAAAGGAAGCCAGATTGGTGTGGGACGCACAGCATTCAATAGTAAATCTGTGCAGGCTCTCGTTGGGAAAAGTAATTCTAAGCCAATCATTCATTACGATTATTTATATATTGACAAATAACATATAACAATGGACGATGACACGAAACAGCTGTTTGAGGCAGCGAAGATAGCAAGCAACAGTCTGGTATTGCTAAAAGAAAATGAAATCAACGAAATACTGGAATCTGTTGCAAAAGAAACCGAAAACAAAATATTCTACATTCTTGAAGAAAATCTGAAAGATTTGCAGAGAATGGAAAAAAGTAATCCTAAATATGATCGGTTGAAATTGACCGAAGAACGTATCAAAGGAATAGTTTCGGATATCAGAAGTGTGATCAAACTCCCCTATCCCATTGGACGAATTTTAGAAGAAAAAACTCTCGAAAACGGCTTACACCTATACAAAAAAACCGTACCATTTGGTGTGATCGGAGTAATCTTTGAAGCACGTCCCAATGTCTGTTTTGATGTTTTCTCGCTTTGTCTCAAATCCGGCAATGCGTGCATACTGAAAGGTGGCTCCGATGCCCAATTTTCAAATGCTGCAATTATTGGAATCATCCGTAGCGTCCTTGATGAACAAGGTTTCAATCCTAATATATGTACTCTGCTCCATAATGACAGTATCTCGGTTCAGAACTTACTTACAGCAAAAGATTATGTCGATTTACTTATTCCACGTGGAGGCAAATCGTTGATAGATTTTGTTCGTGAAAATGCAAGAATACCCGTTATTGAAACAGGTGCCGGTGTCTGTCATACCTATTTCCATAGTAACGGAAACCGGGATTATGCACGGCAAATTGTATTCAATGCAAAAACCAGACGTGTCAGTGTCTGCAATGCACTTGATTGTTTCATCATTGATAAAGACAGACTGGACGATCTTTATTACATTTGTGAAGATTTAAAAAATGATGATGTTACCATATATGCCGACAGATATGCATATGAAGTCCTTAAAGGAAATTATCCGTCCAATTTGCTGAAAGAAGCTGCAACAGATGATTTCGGAATCGAATTTTTGGATTATAAGATGGCTGTAAAAACAGTATACAATATAAAAGAAGCTCTTGAACATATAGCGAAATACGGATCGAAACATAGTGAAGCTATCATTACGGATGATAAACCGACAGCTGAACTTTTTGAGACCGTTGTTGATGCAGCCTGTGTATATGTGAATGCCTCCACGGCCTTCACCGACGGTGGGCAATTTGGATTTGGTGCAGAAATAGGAATCAGCACCCAAAAACTACATGCCCGCGGTCCCATGGCTCTTAATGAGTTATGTACCTATAAATGGATCATAGAGGGTAACGGACAAACCAGGAATCCGTAAGAATGAGGAAAGAACGTAAAAAAGAGAATAGAACAATCACCGTTGCCGACTATATAAAAGCGGTGAAAAAGGCAGACAGGAACATTCAATTGGAAAAGAATAATGGATGGACGGCTGTAAATAAGATTCATAAAAGTAAAAAGACATATACCCGGAAAAACAATCGGAAAAATTATCCGGAAGAATAAAAATATCAGATATGAGAACATACACTAATGTAAAAGACTTAGGTGACCTGAATCAAGCCATAAAAGGAGCTCTTGAAGTAAAAAAAAACAGATTTGCTTATAAACATCTGGGAGAAAATAAGACCTTGCTAATGGTATTTTTCAACTCGAGCCTGCGTACACGCCTCAGCACCCAGAAAGCCGGCATGAACCTAGGTATGAACACTATCGTACTCGATATCAACCAAGGTGCATGGAAACTCGAAACCGAACGAGGTGTGATAATGGACGGAGACAAAACCGAACACATATTGGAAGCCATACCTGTGATGGGCTGTTATTGTGACATCATTGGCGTACGTGCTTTTGCTCAGTTCGAAGACAAAGAATATGACTATCAAGAAACTATTTTGAACCAATTTATCCGATATTCAGGAAAGCCGGTTTTCAGCATGGAAGCTGCGACCGGACATCCCTTGCAGGCTTTTGCAGACCTCATAACGATTGAAGAACATAAAAAAGTGGAGCGCCCTAAAGTGGTTCTCACATGGGCTCCCCATCCCAAAGCATTACCTCAGGCTGTGCCAAATTCTTTTGCGGACTTCATGAATGAAGCGGATGTCGATTTTGTAATTACACATCCCGAAGGTTATGAATTGGATGAAAAGTTTGTAAGAGATGCCAAGATTGAATATGATCAGGACAAAGCTCTTTCCGGAGCCGATTTTGTTTATGCTAAGAACTGGGCTGCATACAGAGACCCCAATTATGGCAAAATTTTAAGCAAAGACACAGCATGGACAATATCGTCCCAGAAGATGGCTCTCACAAATAATGCTTATTTTATGCATTGCCTGCCGGTACGGCGCAATATGATTGTGACAGATGACGTTATTGAAAGTCCACAATCTATTGTCATACAAGAAGCTGCTAATAGAGAAATATCTGCGCAAACAGTTCTTAAAAGAATGCTGGAGAGTCTGTAAAATAAATCTATTATATTTAAAAATAGAATGAATTCTATTCCACCAAGCCCTTACATGACTTTTCCACGTGAAAAATGGGCCAAATTACGCGACAAAGAGCCCATGACTCTGACAGAGTCCGAATTAGCAACCCTGAGGGGAATCAACGAAGAATTGTCGTTCGATGTGGTGCGTGACATCTATCTGCCTCTGTCTAGGCTTCTGAGTTATTATGTCAATGCAACCACAAGCCGCCAAAGTGCCATGATGAAATTTCTGGGTGAGGAAAACAGTAAAGTCCCGTTCATTATAGGTATTGCAGGTAGTGTATCGGCTGGTAAAAGTACTACTGCACGTGTATTGCAAGCCTTGCTCAGCAGATGGAAAGAATCCACAACTGTATCTCTGATCACCACTGACGGATTTCTCTATCCAAATCAAGTTTTGGAAGAAAA
The DNA here is from genome assembly GCA_047974325.1 of Dysgonomonas sp. Lineage (GTDB taxonomy): Bacteria > Bacteroidota > Bacteroidia > Bacteroidales > Dysgonomonadaceae > QVMP01. The sequence continues at coordinate 11,837 of JBKECE010000242.1, forward strand.
AGGATTGATGCTGAAAAAGGGATTTCCCGAATCGTACGATATTCACAAATTGCTACAATTTGTGATGGATGTCAAATCCGGAAAACCGGAAGTCAAAGCACCGGTGTATTCTCATTTGTCCTACGACATTGTTCCTGATGAGTTTGAAATAATAAAACAACCTGACATCCTGATTCTTGAAGGACTGAACGTGTTGCAAAGTGGCATGGATTATCCTCAGAGCAAACCAAGGGTTTTCGTTTCTGATTTTCTCAATTTTTCCATTTATGTCGATGCCGAAGAAAATCTGTTGGAAAGTTGGTATATCTCACGATTTTTAAAATTCAGAGAAGGAGCTTTTGCCGATCCGCAATCTTATTTCCATGCTTTTGCAAAACTCCCTGAAAAAGACGCAATCAAAATGGCAAATGCTGCATGGCGGGAAATAAATAGAAAAAATCTACGAAAAAATATCCTGCCGACACGGGAACGCGCTAGCTTAATCCTGCATAAAGCAGAAGACCACACGGTCGATTATGTAAAACTAAAAAGATGAACAGAAAATTGTAAAGTCACTAAAATGAGAATTCATTATTTGCAACATCAGCCCGAAGTGACAGTAGGTTACATCGAAACGTGGGCTCATCAAAATGGGTGTGCTATTTCCTCTACAAAGTTTTACGAAAAAATAGACTATCCAAGTATTGATGATTTTGATTTACTGATCATCCTAGGTGGAGAAATGAATGCTGACGAGGATGATATATACAACTGGATGAAAGAAGAAAAAGAATACATCCGTAACGCAATAGAAACGGACAAGAGTGTTCTAGGCATTTGTCTGGGTGCGCAATTACTAGCCAGAGTGCTCAATGCCAAAGTGGAAAAGAATGTAACAAAAGAGTTAGGCTGGCATCCTATCACATTTACGGCTGACGTTCAATCGTCTGTCCTATTCAAAAACATTGCATCTCAATGGCCCACTCAAACTGTATTTCATTGGCATGGCGACATATTCAATCTGCCTCAAGGTGCAATCCGCATAGCATCGAGTGCATGCAGTCCCAATCAGGGATTTGTCTATAGAAATAATGTTGTTGGTATTCAATTTCATCCAGAAATGACACCAGAATCAATCAAGATTCTGCTCGACTATAGTCAAGATGATTTAGCTTTGAAAGGACCTTATATCCAGACCGAATCTGAAATTTACTCGCAAGCAATTAAAAATATTTTTCCCAACAATGCTATTTTAGATATTTTGCTCAATAATTTTGCAAAACAGATAACATCGCAGAACAGTTATAATTTAGAAATTAATTAATTGGATATATCTATTTCAATTCAATCTTCTTTTTTTGTACTTTTGTCTTCTCATTATTGCGATTTGTTCCCAAGTTTGTATCTTAATAAATTTATTTTTTAAACTAACACAAAAAGATGCCTGTAACATTGCCTGACAATTTACCAGCAATAGAGCTTTTAAAAAAAGAGGACATATTTGTGATGTCGCAGCTACGTGCTACGACACAAGATATTCGTCCATTGAAAGTTTTAGTGTTGAATCTGATGCCTATGAAAATAGCCACAGAGACAGACCTTGTCCGTCTTTTGTCAAATACACCCTTACAAATTGATTTAAGCCTTGTAAAACTTTCGACACATCAATCGAAAAATACCCCACAGGAGCACATGCAAACATTTTATAAGGATTTTGATGAAATCAAGAAACAAAATTTCGATGGAATGATTGTTACCGGCGCACCCGTAGAAATGCTCAACTTCGAAGATGTTAGCTATTGGAAAGAAGTTTCATCCGTTTTTGATTGGGCTAGAAAGCACGTAACATCGTCATTCTATATTTGTTGGGCTGCACAAGCTGCTATGTATCATTTTTATGATATACCCAAATACACGCTTCCTGAAAAAATGTTTGGAATATTTAAACATACGATCAACAATCACAGTTTTCCGCTTTTCAGAGGTTTTGATGATGAATTTTATGCGCCACACAGCAGACATACCGAAGTGAGAAAAGAAGATATTAATAAACATCCCGAATTGGAAGTATTATCTGAATCGGAAGAATCGGGCATATATATCGTTGCCGGACGTGGCGGAAGAGAGTTTTATGTAACCGGCCATTCCGAATATTCTCTCTATACGATTCATAATGAATATATCAGAGATAAAGAACGCGGGTTGAATATTGGCTTGCCCAAACATTACTATAAGCACGACGATTCCTCTCTCAAACCAATATCTCGTTGGACAGGACATGCAAACTTACTGTTCAATAACTGGATCAACTATTTTGTATATCAGGAAACGCCTTTCGATCTGAACGAAATAGAGAAAATGGACATTATCACACCCAGAAGATAAATTAAATAAATCAAATTATGAATGAATTAAAAATAGTAGCGACAATCCTTGTCAAACCAGAATACAAAATTGAGATAGAGAACGTGTTGCACAATGTTGTAGACCAAACCCGCAAGGAAGAAGGTAATGTCTCTTACGATTTACATACTAATATCAAGAATCCGTTGGAATATACCATTCTCGAAGTATGGAAATCCGAAGATGCGATAAATATACACAATCAGTCTGCACATTTCCAAGCTTTTGTGAAAGCTATTGACGGAAAGGTAGACCGTTTGGATGTAGTAACCATACAACATATCTATTAATAAAAATGTATTGTCGCATTTCTAAAATATTATTGTCCATCGGTTTATTGTCGCTTCTTTTCAGTTGCAGTGATAATGCAAGCGATGATACCGAACCTCCGAAAATATCTAATCTGGAGGTCGGCTATAGACCTATGGGGCAGCATTTAGATACATTATGGATCAACAGTGATAGCTCTTATTTCAAAGTCCATCTGTCTGACAATGTTGGATTGTCTACCTATCTTGTCAAAATCTATTCCACAAAAGAGCCCACGTCTACTGACAGTATGTATCTTTCCTATAAAGGCATCTGGAGCAATGCAACTTCTTTTGGAAAGACCGACATTGATATTTTAAAGAATCTCAAACTCGATTATGTACAAACAGACACGGCTTCCAGTGTCACGAAGCCTGTCATACCGGGCGATTACAAATTCATGATTGTAAGTTTAGATTTGGCCGGAAATGCCGATACCATATATAAAGACATCATGTTGGTCTATCCTGACACAACAAGTATCAAGTGATTATTGATCTAGTTCACTATCACATACGCATGATATTTACTTTTTTCAGAAACAGGGCATAAGGGTAAATATCCTTTAATAATTTGATTATTATTTATTTCTAAAGGATATTTATCTTTCAGTTCCAGATCTCTTCCCAAAATAAATTTGTCCTTTGAATTGAATTCCACTCTAAAAAAACCTTCAGAACGGTTCTGCATATAATGTTCATGTACATGGATTGACAGATAACCCATATTGGTACGCACATTTATTTCGACACATGGGTGTAATTTTATTTTACCATTTTCTTCATATAATAACATATCCACACCTAAACATCCCTGATAATGTGGTGCTATATATTCTTTCAGCAAAGCCAATATAGTAGATTTCGTATTCTCCAGAATATTTGAATCGATGAACGACAATATTTTTCTTTCAAGATTTGCCTGACTATCTAAATAATTTCCAATATAAGCACCTTTGCCATTTGTCTCAAAAACCGAATAACCACTAAAAAAAACTTGCTCAGACGGATCAATCAGAAATTCCATTGCAAAATCGATTTGCTTTTCTAATACACGCTCTATTGATACAGAACCCTGCTTTCGAAGTATTCCATGCAAAATTTGAAGTTCCGTTCTGGTTAATTTAGCTATAGGTAACCACAGCAAACCTCTCCCTGATGATGAATACGGTGCTTTTGCCAGCAAACGGAATTTTGTATTTGCAACATATTCTTCAATATCGGTGAGGTCAGTGAAAAAGCGAGGTAGTAGCTTTTTATCTATCTGTTGTAATCTTTGTGTAATATGATCCAATATATTGTTTGAGAATTTTCTACTGCACAAATCTCTATATGCATTGTCAAACCGAGGAATAGAAAGCTCCAATTGATATTTATTGTTAAGCTCTGTCCAGAAATGTATTGCTTGCAATGAAATGCCCCAAAATTGAGCCTTTTGCCCTTTTATTATCGACTCAATCTGAGGTATATCACTTTCAGTGAATGCAATGATATTTGCATTCAGCTTTTTATTCAGTTCTTGACAATAGTTTTTAGAGTCATCGTCCGTAACAAATATATAATCACCCGATTGTGCATACCAAAACGGCAAAAGGCTCAATTCTGATGCCATTTGCATAACATTGGACGGAGGCATATAGAAAGGTGAATCATTCAATACTGCAACTTCATGCCCGGGATTAAAAAAATGGATCATTGGCTATTTTTGAATTTGAATACGAAATTAAAAAAATATATACAATATATTAAAAGATATTTACATTAGTCTATTTTAACCAATTGTAAAAAGAAAGGCTTCTTTTTTTGAATTAGCTTTGTTAAAATATTAATGCACTATAATGAGCAACCAAAACAGATATATTCCTACCATCATCAGCCTGCTTATGCTCTCAATATCAACTTCGGTTTCGGCTCAGATAGGAATCAGTGATGAAACAAAAAGAAGTTTGCTCAAATCTGCAAATCCTGTAAATGATCTGTCAAAAAGCATTATTAGTGTCACTGCTCCCAAAAGCAGCATCATGGACAATAAATATATTGATGCATACAACAATTATAAATCGGGAACTAAAATATTGATAGACAGTGATCACAAAATAGATTCACACGTATTCACATATAAAAATGAAATTCCTGCAAATCAATTGCCACCGGGGTCATGCACTCCTGTTTTTATGGGAGGTCATTTCGTATTGGTCCCTACAGGAGGCTTACTAGTCGTTCCATCAGGTATAAGTCTCACTGGCTGGGGTGGACCGAAAAAATTGTCTGAAAAATCAAAATCTATCCTCAAAAATGTATTTGGGATGGAAATTGACGAATAAATGATCGCCTCTGCTCCTATTTATTTCTCAAAAACCTTCATTTCACAATTTTTACAATCAAACTCGAGACGCAAATGCGTTTCATTATACAAAAGATAGAAAGGCTCTTTATAAGGATGTTTCGGTAGTTTTTCTTTGGGACACCACCCCATTGATTGTTTTATGCAATGGCGTGTAAACATCAATGGAACATTTTTATTTGCCTTTTTCTCAAAAGCCAATTCCCGCACAATTGATTGATGCTGAGTATAGAAATGTTCACTGTTGCTATTCATCACATTTCCAAGATATGTAATATCGGAGACAGGATAGGCATGTGCGGTTTGTTGATGTTCACGATAATCGATTCTATGCTTTTTTAATCTAAGTTCTAATAACTTGTCAGTCAACTGACGTCGCCAATCTGAGAGTATTGAAACAGGAATGAACCAATTTTGTGAAAGGAATATATCGATCTTCTTCACCCTAAATATCGTATTTCCGGTTTTAGCCAAATTGATGCGAATATTTTCTGCTTGATCTTTTTGAGCAGGTTCTAACAGATAATTGAATGCTATGGAGACAGAAACCCCTTCTTCATCTACTGCTTCTAAAGCAAATCCATTGACCGATTCTGTCAGAGTCAGTTCTACATCAATCTTTCTTTCAGCTGATTTCTTATTTAGAATCCGATCAAACTCTTGGTCAAAATTGCGATATATGAAAGTTCCCTTTCTGAGTCGTATGTTATTTTCAAAAAAGAAAACTTTTTCGCCTTCAATCCTATTCACTTTGATGCCTTGCAACTCTTTACGATCATTCAAAAAACATAAACCATCGCCATTATGCAGTTTCTTTGTTCCTGAAAGTATAAAAAAGCGGTCAAAAACTTCTTTGATATTTCCAATCGGTTCACCTATAGATTTCGGTGAATTGACAGACCATATATCAGAAGTTCTTCCTTTCAGGAAATATTCCGTAAAACCTCGATTGAAGCTTTTTTCGAGGCTTGGTGTGAAAGTATAACTGCTTTTGCCCTGCGACGATCTTATATATTCAGGTCTTTGATTCATTATCCGATCCAGTTTTTGACGGTAATACGCAACCGTATTCTTCACATAGGCCACGTCTTTTAGACGCCCTTCAATTTTCAATGAACTTATACCTGCATCCAGCAATTCTTCCAGATGATCGGATAAATTCAAATCTTTCATTGACAGCAAATGTTTTTGTCGTACGATTTCTTCTCCATCCGAATCTATCAAAGTATATGGCAAACGACAATATTGCGCACAAGCACCCCGATTGGCACTTCGTTTAGAAAGTGCTTCGCTCAAATAGCACTGCCCGCTATAGCAAACACACAACGCTCCATGAACGAAAACTTCTAAAGGAACGGATACCTTTGACGCTATTTCACGTATTTCATCGAGTGTCAACTCTCTAGCCAGAACGATTTGTGAAAAACCTGCTTTTTCTAAAAATTGTGCTTTTAAGACAGTCCTGTTATCCGTTTGAGTACTCGCATGCAAAGGTATTGGAGGTAAGTTGAGCATTGTTATGCCCATATCCTGAATTATAAGTGCATCGACCTTAATATTGTATAATTTCCATATCAATTGCTCGACTTCCGGCAACTCATCATCTTTGATTATAGTATTCAATGCAACATAAACCCTCGCACCGAACTGATGAGCATAGGAAACCAGTGATTCTACATCTTGGATAGTGTTTCCGGCAGCAGAACGAGCACTGAACTTAGGTGCTCCGATATAAACGGCATCAGCACCATGATTAATTGCTTCAATTCCACATTCCAGATTTTTAGCAGGCGCCAATAATTCTATTTTTCGGACTTTTATCAAAATACGTTCTCCTCCAAGTTTTATGGCTGCAAATTTATAAAAGAATAATATGAATATTGTTCAGAATAAGGAAATTATATAGAATAATTTCTTTTATCAGTTTTTTTATTAGTTTTGTGTTAGGAAAATTTAAAAAGTAATAATATGAAAAGAATAGTTATTCTATTTATAGGGCTATTTATGGCCTGTCAATACTGCAATTCTCAATATATGGTTGCAGATAGCGAGCAAGAAGCTTTTATAAAAAGAGCAGACCTTGCTTATAGTGAAGGCGACAAAGAAGGTGCTATTAAGACCTTGAATAAAGCCATCAAAAAATATCCTTCATTCATTCTTGCATACGAAAGAAGAGCTAATATATATTTAGAACTGGGTGCAAACACCAAAGCTGTAGAAGATTTTAATTCAATTACCGATCTCGATCCTAAAAATGCAAAAGCATTCAATAATAAAGGTAAGATTTATTTCAAGGCTGTCAAGTTCAGTGATGCTATCAATAATTATAATCTCGCGGTAAAAGGAGATTCCACTTTCGCGGAACCATACTACAATCTCGGATTGATATATCTCAGACAAGAACGTGTTCTGTCCGCCATTGATAATTTCAAGAAGGCTTCTGTGTTAGATAATTCTCAGGTTTCATATTTTATCAGTTTAGGCGTGGCATATAGTAAAAACTATGATGATAAAAATGCCATAGAAGCCTTTTCCAGAGCCATTGAATTGAAACCCGATCATTGGGAATCTTATTTTAATAGAGGTATAGCCCATTTCGGAGAGAAGCAATATAAAGAAGCTGCATCTGACTATTTAAAAGTGACAGAAATGAATCCCGATTTTTTTCTTGCTTACAACTATTTGGGTAATGCTTACGATGAACTAAAGGAATCCGAAAAAGCCCTTGATGTATACTCTAAAGTGATCAGTTTGAAATCAGGTGATCCTGTTGCATATTTCAACAGAGCTTCGTTATATTTTTCTATGGGTAAAAAAGATGAAGCGATTGCCGATTTCACAAGATCAATAGAACTTGATCCAAAATCTTCCGATGCTTATTATTACAGGGGTTTAACATACCAGACATTCGGAGATAAAGAGTCTGCACTAAAAGATTTTGAAAAAGTTGCAGAACTTGAGCCCAACAATGCTGATGTAAAACAGCAGATCACCAGCTTAAAGAATGAAAAATAAAAAGATATCGTAACAAAAAATAGCCTTGCATTATAAATGCAAGGCTATTTTTTTTCATCTGTTTTCCAGAGGTTTATATTCTTTCATATCGCTTGCATTCTTATAAGCAGGACGAATAATACGTCTTTCCTTGAAGTTTAGTTCCTCTATTCTGTGTGCGCACCAACCGACAATACGAGCCATAGCAAACAAAGGTGTATAAATTTCTTTAGGCAATCCGATCATATCATAAACAAAGCCAGAATAAAAATCGACATTTTCACAGACCAATTTTTTAGAAGCATTTCCTTTCATCTCCATAAAATTCTTGACAGCTCTTTCTTCCAGCAGGTTATAAAAATTATATTCTTTTTTCCTACCCTTCTCTATGGCCAGATCTCGAGCCATTTCTTTTAACAACATCGCGCGAGGATCTGATATTGTGTAAATTGCATGACCTATTCCATAAATAAGCCCTGTTTTATTGTATGCCTCTTTATTCAGTATTTTTTTGAGATAAGTGTCAACCTCTTCAACACTTGTCCAATCTTTCACATTTTCTTTTATATTTTTCAACATATCTACCACCTGCAAATTAGCTCCACCATGCAAAGGTCCTTTTAAAGAACCTATTCCTGATGCTATTGCAGAATAAGTATCTGTACCCGCAGAACTTGTTACACGTACCGTAAACGTTGAATTGTTACCACCACCATGATCGGCATGTACCATCAAAGCCAAATCTAAAATCTTAACATCCAGCTTTGTGTAATTATTATGCCCTTTCATCATATAAAGAAAATTTTCGGCCAGAGACATTCCAACTTGCGGATGCCTGATGTGCAGTGATTTTCCCTGATGATGCTGCAAAGCATTGTAGGCATAAGCTATGATCGTGGGAAATGTAGCTACCAGATTGATAGATTGTCTCACCAGATTTTCTTCAGATGTATCATCGGCACATTCATCGAAAGTGTAGAGTTCCAAGACACATCGAGCCAGAATGTTCATTATGTCTTGTCCTTGAAGATCTAGAATATGCATCACTATTTTTTGCTCTAAATCCATAGTCTGGTTCAGAACTTTCGTAAAATCTATCAATTCTTGTTTTTCAGGTAAATAACCAGCCAGAATCAAAAAAACGGTCTCCTCAAAACCCAAACGATTTTCTTTTTGGGCTCCCCGTACAATATCTTCGAGGCTCATGCCTCTATACATCAGTTTTCCTGGTATTGCTTGCAGCGATCCGTCTTCTTTCCGTTCATAACCTACAACATCCCCAACTTTAGTAAGTCCGACAACAACGCCCGTATGATCTTCGTTTCGAAGGCCTCGTTTCACATTATAGGTCTTGAATAGATCCGGATTGATCAGTGTTGTAGTCTTTATCGTTTCCGATATTTTTTTGATTATGCGATCCATAAGTCTGATGTTGTATTTTAGAGTTATAATGTATCGGTAAGGAGTTGTGTAAACTCGCTTGTAGAGAGTGTTTCGCCATTATCCATAAAACGGGCAAGATCAGATGTTGCTTTCTCTTGGCTATATAGTTTCTCCAATCCGTTTGTAATCAGATCAGCAGCTTCCTGCCAACCTAAATATTCAAGCATCATCACAGCAGAAAGTAATAATGATGAAGGATTTACTATGTTTTTCCCTGCAATGTCCGGTGCTGTACCATGTGTAGCCTCAAAAATGGCATGTCCGGTCAGATAGTTTATGTTAGCTCCGGGAGCGATACCTATACCACCAACCATAGCAGCTAACTGATCGGAAACATAATCACCGTTCAAATTCAAAGTTGCTATCACAGAATAGTCAGCAGGCTTCAACAGTGTATTTTGAAGAAATGCATCTGCAATCACATCTTTGATGATAAGTTTTCCTTCTGATTTTGCTCTGTCCAGAGCATCATTTGCTTCGTTTTCGCCTTGTTGTTTTTTTATTTTTTCCCATTGAGACCATGTGAACACCTTATTACCATATTCTCGCTCTGCCAGAGTATAAGCCCAGAGTTTGAATCCACCTTCAGTATACTTCATTATGTTTCCTTTGTGAACAATGGTTACCGAAGGAAGTTTATTTAATAAAGCATATTCTATAGCAGCACGTACAAGCCGTTCCGTACCTTCCACCGATACAGGTTTTACTCCAAATGAAGATGTTTCCGGAAATCTTATTTTTTTCACAGCCATTTCTGTTTGTAAAAAATCAAGAAATTTTTTTGCTTCGGGTGTTCCTTCCATCCATTCTATACCCGCGTAAATATCTTCAGTGTTTTCACGAAAGATAGTCATATTCACTTTTTCCGGTGTTTTTATGGGAGAAACCACACCTTTGAACCATCGTACTGGACGTAAGCATACATACAAATCCAGATCCTGACGCAAAGCAACATTAAGCGAACGAATACCTCCTCCAACAGGTGTGGTCAAAGGGCCTTTAATACCCACCAAGTATTCACGGAAAGCAGACATCGTTTCATCCGGCATCCAGGAACCATTCAGATTGAACGATTTTTCTCCGGCCAAAACTTCTTTCCATTCTATTTTCCGCTTACCTAGATATGCTTTTTCTACAGCTCTATCAATAACAGGTTGAGCATTTTTCCAAATATCTCTCCCTGCTCCATCGCCTTCAATAAAAGGTATGATCGGATTGTCAGGCACATTTAATTTGCCGTCTTGTATGCTTAATTTCTCTGCCATATATTAATTTATCAGATATATAATACCCTATGCTTTTTTCATAAAATTGAGTGCACTTCCGGCTCTAAACCATTCTATTTGCAATTGATTGTAGGTATGCGAAACATCGAAAGTTTCATTTGTCCCATCTTTATGCGTCAGACATACTGCCAGATTTTTATTTGGTCTGAAATCCGTTAGTCCAATAACACTTATCAGATCATCTTCTCTGATTTTATCATAATCATCTTTATTTATGAATGTCAGGGCAAGCATTCCTTGTTTTTTTAAATTAGTCTCGTGAATACGGGCAAAAGATTTCACCAATATCGCTTTCACATTCAAGAAACGAGGTTCCATAGCCGCATGCTCTCGGGACGATCCTTCGCCATAATTATCTTCTGCCACAACGACTGAACCCAACCCTTGACTTTTAAATTTTCTCGCCAACTGTGGCACAGCCTCATATTCTCCAGTCTGTGGATTCTTTACTGAGTTTGTTTTATTATTGAACGAATTTACAGCGCCGATCAACATATTATCAGATATATTGTCAAGATGTCCACGAAATCGTAACCAAGGTCCTGCCATAGAAATATGATCTGTGGTGCATTTTCCTGCCACTTTTATCAGAAGAGGTTGCTCTATAATATCCTCACCGTCCCATGTCGCAAAAGATTTCAGTATCTGTAGTCGTTGAGAGTCGGGTGATATGGATATTTCAATATTAGAACCATCTGCTACAGGTGGTACATAACCCAGATCATCCACACCAAATCCCTTTTCAGGCAATTCTAATCCGACAGGTTCTGTCAATTTTACTTTTTCACCTCTGTCATTCAATAGCGTATCTGTCATTGGATTAAAGCAAAGATCACCTGCGATGGTTAGAGCTGCCACTAATTCGGGTGATGCCACAAAGGCATGAGTATTAGGATTGCCATCGTTCCTTTTTGCAAAATTCCGATTAAAAGATGTTACTATCGAATTGGGACGTTCAGGATTATCAGTCTCGCGTTTCCATTGACCAATGCAGGGTCCACATGCATTTGCCATGATGATTGCTCCAACATCTTCAAATTCCTTTAAAATGCCATCTCGTTCCGATGTATATCGTACTTGCTCCGATCCGGGATTGATAATGAACTGAGCCTTCACGGGTATACCTTTGGCTTTGGCATCTTTCACGATGGAAGCTGCACGGCTCATGTCTTCATAAGACGAATTGGTGCACGAACCAATCAGACCGACTTCCATTGCCTGAGGATATTTTTTTTCTTCTACCACATGAGCAAACTCTGAAATAGGATGTGCTGCATCAGGTGTAAAAGGTCCATTAATTTGAGGTTCGAGTCGGCTCAAGTCGATTTCAATTAGCCGATCATAATATTTTTCTGGATTCTCCTCAATCTCTTTGTCCATTACCAGGCAATTTGATACAGAACTGATCATATCCACGATTTCTTTTCGTCCTGTCGAAATTAAATATTCTGCCGATTTGTTATCGTAAGGAAATATGGATGTTGTTGCTCCAACTTCTGCTCCCATGTTACAAATTGTTGCTTTTCCTGTTGCTGAAAGAGAAGAAACTCCTTCACCAAAATATTCAATCACCGCATTTGTGCCACCTTTCACAGTCAATATCCCTGCCAATTTCAAGATCACATCTTTAGCCGAAGCCCAACCAGATAAGCGTCCTGTCAACTTCACACCAATAATCCTCGGCATTTTGAGTTCCCAAGGCATTCCAGCCATAACATCTACGGCATCAGCACCACCGACACCAATTGCAATCATACCTAAGCCTCCGGCGTTAGGCGTATGCGAGTCGGTTCCAATCATCATTCCTCCGGGAAAAGCATAGTTTTCTAAGACTACCTGATGAATAATACCTGCACCGGGTTTCCAAAAACCTATACCATATTTATTGGACACTGTGCTCAAAAAATCATATACTTCTTTGTTGGTAAACTCTGCCGTGATCAAATCTTCCTTTGCCGATTTATAAGCCTGAATGAGATGATCACAATGCACTGTAGAAGGCACAGCTACTTTTTTACGTCCCGAATTCATCAGTTGCAACAATGCCATTTGAGCTGTTGCATCCTGCATAGCTACTCTATCGGGCGAAAAATTAACGTAATCTTCGCCTCGTTTATAATCTTTTATAGATTCACTATCAAATAAATGGGTATATAATATTTTTTCAGTTAATGTAAGAGGTCTGTTTAAAATCGATTTCACTTTCCGTATTTTTACGGGTAGTGACTCATAGACAGATTGGATCATTTTGACATCAAAAATCATCTTTTTGCATCTTTTAGTTAATCTTTTTACCATTTAAGCAACCTCAAAGATAATAAAATAAATCAAAGTAAGATTGAATATCTCTACATATATTACTTTTACCAAAATTTTATTTTATAATGAAATAACCACGATATATCATATATTATTCTATCTTTTCGTGTATATTTATAATTTTATGAAAATAGCAAAAACGGATAACAATTCATTCCATCTAAACATATTTCTTTGCAATATAAACATTTAAATAAA
>JBKECE010000202.1:0-6993 GCA_047974325.1 Dysgonomonas sp.
AAAGTTGAAATATGATCTGATGTACATTAATGGCTATTCATTGACCGAAGATATTAAACTGATATTGCAAACCCTCAACATTTTACTAAAGAAAAGTAGTACCGAGGGTGTGAAGTCTCCATTAGACATCGACAAAGAAATAGAACGGTTGTCGGTAGGTTAACATTTGCAATCTTAGTTATAAACTACTGCACTATCTCATAGGTAATCAATAAATATAGAAAGAAATGACAGATTTTGCCCGTCTGATAAAAAAACGTCGAAGCGTCCGTGAGTTCACTACTGAAAACATTAGTCCCGAACATGTGGAACAAATCTTGAAAGCCGGCTTAATGTCTCCAACATCTAAAAATTCTCATTCGTGGCACTTTATCGCAGTGGAAAATAAAGCAAAACTAGACGCTCTGTCGAAATGCAAAAATTCAGGTAAATTCATTGCAAATTGCACGCTTGCCATTATTGTTGCAGGCGATCCGCTGACAAGTGACGTCTGGATAGAAGATTGTTCCATCGCCTCAATTGTGATGCAATTACAAGCCGAAGATCTGAACATCGGAAGTTGCTGGATACAAATAAGAGACAGATATACCGAAAATAATATTTCGTCAGAAGAATATATAAAAGAACTTTTCGAACTACCTTTGCAATTGCAAATACTTTCTGTGATAGCCTTTGGGCATAAAGAGAAAGAGAAAACCCCTCAGGACGAAGACAAACTTCTTTGGGAGAATGTTCACATAGAAAAGTTTTAAAAACAGAGTTTTAATAATGGCAAGAAATAGTACTGGCGACCGCCTTGCTTACGGTCTCACAATAATGATTTTCGGAGTTCTTTACCTCCTGCAGATGACGAATATTTTAAGTAAAATCCCTTACGCCTCCAATCTTGTTAGCATTGGTGGTTTCACCTTGATAGCCGGAATTGTATTTCTCTCCATGAAAGCAGAGCGAACAACTGGCATTGTGCTAGCTGCAACAGGCGTGGTCATCTGTTCTGATATATTTTTGCACTGGATGCACAATTATACCTATATCATCGTGCCGCTTATACTCATCGTGGCAGGATTAGTATTGGTGTTGACTGCAAAAAAATAATTCTTGAAAAATATGAAAGTAGCTATCATAGGAGCAGGCAATCTTGCTACACAACTCGCTTTCGCCTTGCACGAAAACGGGACACAGATTGTCCAGATATTTAGTAGAACCGAAAAATCGGCACAAGCCTTGGCAACCGCGATTAATGCTCCATTCATCACCAACATCAAGGCTCTGACACCAGATGCCGATTTCTATATATTCACAGTAAAAGACTCCATTCTCCCCAATTTGTTAAATCAAACACCTAAAAACAATGGTATCTGGATACACACGGCAGGGAGTTTACCTCTCGAAATTTTTCACGGTAAAACAGATAACTACGGCATCTTATATCCATTCCAAACATTCAGTAAAAACCGGAAAGTTGAATTTCAACAAATTCCGATATTCATTGAGGCAAACAATGCCGACACACTGAAAGCTATAGAACTTCTTAGTTGTGGAATATCGGGATTTGTATACCCACTTTCGTCCGAAAAAAGAAAATACATACATCTCACAGGGGTGTTTGCGTGTAACTTCGTTAATCACATGTATCATATTTCCGAACATATTCTGAAAGAAAGTGATATTCCTTTCAGAGTAGTTCTCCCTTTAATCAACGAAACTGCAAAAAAAATAAATGAACTCTCCCCTGCCGAGGCTCAGACAGGTCCTGCAATCCGGATGGACAGCAATGTAATTGATGCGCACCTTGCCCTACTCAGAAATAAACAGCACAAAGAACTATACAGACTATTGAGCAATGATATTTATACAATGAACAAAACAAAAGATCAATGAGTACAATAAATTATGATTTAAGTAAAATAAAAGCATTCATTTTTGACGTAGATGGTGTGTTATCAAGCGAATGCATCCCACTTTCACCCGAAGGAGAACCTATGAGAAGCGTTAATATCAAAGATGGTTATGCGCTGAATCTAGCAATAAGGAGCGGTTACGGTGTCGCTATCATAACAGGCGGAAACACAAAAGCTGTTCGTCTCAGGTTTGAAGGTTTAGGAATAAAATATGTCTACATGAAATCGTGTATCAAAATAAACGATCTCAACGATTATATGCAAAAAACAGGATACAAGGCCGAAGAAATAATCTATGCAGGCGATGATATACCCGACTATCATGTTATGAAAGCGGTTGGTCTATCCGTTGCTCCGGCAGACGCTGCACCCGAAATAAAGGCAATAGCAAAGTATATTTCACATAAAAAAGGAGGAGAAGGAGTTGGCCGTGATGTCATAGAGCAAGTGATGAAAACACAAGGCACTTGGATGAACGACGAAGCTTTTGGGTGGTAAAAAAATAAAATAACGTTTTATTTTATTCCTAACTGACGGGAAAAATCTGACCAATTATTATACAGATCCTCCATACCCGACAAAACTATATTTGCACCAGCTGCCGATAATACTTCCGGAGCAATGGGCCCTGTGTTGATAGCAAAAGTGAATATTCCTGCAGCCACAGCCGCTTCAACACCCATCGGAGCATTTTCAACTACTACAGCCTGATTGGGAGCCAGATTTCCGGCTTTTTTTAGCCCCATCAGATAAGGCTCCGGATCGGGTTTTCCTTTTTTCACGTCAAAAGCCGTGACCATTGCATCTTGTGTAAAAATTCCCGGAAAGTTGTGATCTAATTTTCCCAACAAGGACTTCTGCCCTGATCCCGTAACCAATACACATTTCAAGCCCATAGCCTTAACAGCCTTCACCATTTGCAGTGAAAATGGAATCAAATCACCTTCATTATATTTGGTGAAGAGTTCCGACTTTCGTGCATAAATCCGTTTTTTTTCTTCATCGGTCGCCGATCTACCGAAGCATCTTTGCGTCAGCAAGTCTATTGTACTGCCTCCGGTGCGCCCTTCGTGCAGATAAAACTCTTCCGGAGTGGAAGTGTAACCAAACTCGTTCATCGTCTCAAACCATGATCGGGAATGATATTTCATTGAATCATATAACACTCCATCCATATCAAAGAGAACTGCTTTAATATCAAATTCGCTATAAAAATGTCTATCTAAATATTCCTGAAAAGCAGTCATTATTTTCATCTAACCTTTTAGTCCAAATCTCTTTTCCGTAATTTCTAAAATTAATCTTTCAATAACCTGACCGACATCGATGATGGTACATAAATGCCTTTTTCAGATAACGTATTATATATGGCTTCATTCAGGTAGGTGCTCACAGCTACAAAATCTTCATTTTTGACCCATGAGCGGATTGTAATATCAATATTGCCATTATAGATAGCAGTTATGCCGACAAAAGTAGCTGGATCTTTTAATATTTTTGGCTCAGCATCAATAAGCGTTGTCAATATTGCCTTCAGATTATCAAGATCATTACCATATGCCAGATTCAAAGTTATATCTACTCTACGGTTTGCCTGTGTCGAAAAATTGGTGATGTTCCCTGTTGATAAAGGCCCATTAGGTACGTACAACGTTTTGTTGTCGGCAGCCACAAGCACAGTATATAAAATTCCAATGGATTTAACAACTCCGTCTAATCCTTGCACGACGATACGATCTCCGATCTTGAACGGTTTGTTTATCAAAATCATCACCCCTCCGGCAAAATTAGACAAATTGTCTTTCATAGCCATACCCACAGCCAAACCTGCAGCAGCAATTAAGGCTGCAAAAGAAGTTGTAGAAATACCTAAAATACCAATTACCAGAATAACCAAAATGATATTTAACGATATATTGATAAGGCTTGCCAAAAAGGATTGCACTGCCGGATCAATTTGCTTGCGATTCAATAATTTATGAAAAAACTTTTTCAAAAAATTGATCAGCCATCTACCTACAAAATAAACGACTACTGCGGCAATCAGTTTCTGACCGAAAAGAATCGAAGCATCGATCAATTTGTCCAATATCTGCTGCAATTTACTAATTGAATCCACATCGGCAAGTGGAAGTTCGGCCTGCACAAAAGCTATAACATCTGTAAACATAGTTTCTATTTCTTTATTAGTAAGAACCTTATATTAATACACAAAATAACAGTAATTTTGGCAATTATTCTAGTTATCAATACAGAAAAGATGAAAAAATTATTCAGCGCATGCCTGTTCATCGCAATAACTACTTCACTCGCAGCCCAATCATATGAAGAGTTTGTAGAAAAATCTTCAGACTACATCGAAAAGAAAGATTACATTTCAGCCGAGCAGGCATTGAAAGAAGCTCTGAGAAAAGACCCTGCCAATCAGGCTAACACTTTGCTTTTAGCCAATCTGGGCACTGTGCAACGCAATCTTGGCAAGAACGACGAAGCTCTTATGTCTTACACTGCCGCTTTGAGCAATTCTCCAAAATCCACATCTATACTACACAGCAGAGCCTCACTTTATTGTGAAACGGACGACTACGATGATGCCATCAAAGACTATAACACGATACTGCTGATCGACGATAAAGATATTGAGGCATATTACAACAGGGCATTGCTTCACATGAGCAAGAATGATTTGCCTGCAGCCAAAGAAGATTTCTTTAAAATAACAGAAATAGCACCTGAAAACGCTTTGGGAAAAATGGGCGAAGCGCTTATCTACAAAACTCAAAACGAATGGATCAAAGCCGAAACAGCCTACAGTGACCTAATATCAAAATACAGAAATAACGCAAATTTATATTTCAACAGAGCCGAATGTTATGTCAATCTTAATCGTAACAACAAGGCGATTGATGATCTGAATAAAGCGCAGGAATTAGGTTTTGAAGATGCGTCGCTATTCATTATGAGAGGACAGATACGGCTTGCCCAATATGATAAGATTTCCGCAAAATTAGATTTCACCAAAGCAAAGGAACTTGGGGCAAAAACCGCATTCATAGACAAACTGATAAAGAAATGTGAATAATAAAAAGATGTTCTGATATTAGAAAAGAAAAACGTATTTTTGTAATTTAAAAACGGATTGAAACATAACGATAAAGTTTTAAACTAGTAATGATACAAAAAATAGATAAACTGCTTTCCGAGATAGAGAACCTCAAAGCTGCCAACGCGCAGGAAATAGAAGATATTCGTCTCAAATATCTAAGTAAGAAAGGCGAAATTGCAACCTTAATGGATGATTTCAGGAACGTTGCAGCAGAAGAAAAGAAAAGCTTAGGGATGAAATTGAATGAGCTGAAGAATAAAGCCCAAGAGAAAATAAATTCACTGAGAGAAAGCATCGAAAATTCGGATAATGTTGAAGAAGGTATCGATCTCACACGTACATCATATCCCATCCATCTGGGAACCAGACATCCGCTATCATTAGTAAAAAAAGAAATCTGTGATATTTTCAAACGCCTCGGATTTTCTATTGCCGAAGGGCCTGAGATAGAAGATGACTGGCACGTATTTTCATCTCTCAATTTCGCTGATGATCATCCTGCACGCGATATGCAAGATACTTTTTTCATCGCCCGCAATCCGGACGTTATGTTGCGCACGCATACTTCATCTGTTCAGACACGGATAATGGAAAAACAGCAGCCTCCGATCAGAATCATTTGTCCGGGACGTGTCTATCGCAACGAAGCCATATCGTACCGCGCACATTGCTTCTTCCATCAAGTAGAAGCTCTTTACATAGACAAAGATGTTTCTTTTGCCGACCTGAAACAAGCTCTATTGTTTTTCGCAAAAGAGATGTTTGGTGCTGACACAAAAATACGTCTGCGCCCATCCTATTTCCCATTTACCGAGCCAAGTGCCGAAATGGATATATCGTGCAATATTTGCGGTGGAAAGGGCTGTCCCTTTTGCAAGCATACCGGTTGGGTAGAGATTCTTGGTTGTGGCATGGTCGATCCTAATGTGCTCGAAAATTGTGGTATCGACAGCAAAAAATATTCAGGTTATGCCTTGGGTATGGGAATCGAACGAATTACCAATCTCAAATACAGAGTGAAAGATTTGCGTATGTTTTCAGAAAACGATGTCAACTTTTTGAAACAATTCGAAAACGCGCAATAAGCAATAAATAAAAATAACTGCGTGAATATGGAAAATTTTATATTTCAAAATCCCGTAAAAATAATATTCGGAAAAAATACAATTTCCAATATATCGAAAGAAATACCAGCTGATGCCAAAATTCTGATCACTTACGGCGGTGGCAGTATCAAAAAGAATGGTGTGTATGATCAGGTCATTAATGCACTGAAAGGTTATACATATTTTGATTTTGGAGGTATTGAGGCAAATCCTCATTATGAAACCTGTATGGAAGCTGTAGCCACGATCAAAGAAAAAGGTTGTAACTACATCTTAGCTGTCGGTGGAGGTTCTGTGGTTGATGCTACAAAATTCATCGCGGCAGCAGCATGTGTAGAAGGTCATGACCCATGGGATTTAGTTGCAAAAGGCGATGTGATAAAAGCGGCTCTGCCTTTCGGTGTGGTGCTAACACTCTCGGCAACAGGCTCGGAAATGAACTCCGGAGCTGTGATAACAAAAGCCGAAACTCAAGATAAGCTAGCTTTCGGATCACCATTGGTATATCCCAAATTTTCGGTACTTGACCCTACCACTACTTTTACTTTGCCCACCAAGCAAATAAGCAATGGTGTGATAGATGCTTTCGTTCATGTTGTTGAACAATATGTCACCTATCCCGTAAATGCAATGATTCAGGACTATTTTGCAGAAGGTATCCTGAAGACACTTATTATAGAAGGTCCCAAAGCTTTAGAAACACCCGACAATTACGACATCAGGGCCAATCTGATGTGGGCTTCTACATGGGCATTGAATGGTTGGATCGCATGTGGTGTTCCTCAAGATTGGGCAACACATCGCATAGGTCATGAATTGACAGCCCTTTATGGGTTAGATCACGCCCAAACTCTAGCTATTGTCTTGCCCGGACTATTAG
>JBKECE010000284.1:0-5678 GCA_047974325.1 Dysgonomonas sp.
AATGCCAATTACTCAACCGTTCCCCTGTACGTTGCCGAGGTAGGTAAACCCATAGCTCAGTTTATCGGTTACGAATGGGTGGGTAATTATCAAATAAGCGATTTTACATGGCAAAACAACAGCGATCCTTCTATTCCACACAGCCAAAGAATCTATGAGTTGAAGAGTGATGTGCCTGACAATGGATTGGCTCGTAACCAAATAAAACCGGGATATATAAAATACCGAGACATTCCGGACGAAAACGGAAACACTGATGGACATATCGACAACAATGACCGTGTTGTTATCGGTGATCCGAATCCCGATTTTGAAGGTGGTTTTACAAACAATTTTACGTATAAAGGTTTCGACTTAAACGTATTCTTACAATTTACAGTAGGTAATGACATTCTCAATGCTAACCGATTGATGTTTGAAGGGACATATCGCTACGGACTTAATCAGTTTGCATCATATGCCGACCGATGGAGCCCCGAAACACCAAATGCCGAAAATTATGTAGCTCTTGGGCAAGGTAACAGCTATTACTCTACAAGAGTGATAGAAGATGGATCTTTTCTAAGACTGAAAACCATACAGTTAGGATACACATTTCCTGAAAAATGGATTAAATCGGCAGGCATAAACAAATTGCGCTGCTATTTCTCGGCACAAAACCTGATCACATGGACTAAATATTCGGGCTTTGATCCTGAAGTTTCTGTCAACAATTCGGCACTGACACCCGGTTTCGATTATTCACCATATCCACGGGCTCGAACGTATGTATTCGGCGTTAGTGCTACATTTTGATGTTAAACCTAAAATCGATTAAAAAAATGAAAAAGATCATATATCTGTTTGCGTTAATGCTGCTGACATCTTCTTGTTCTGATTTACTAAATCTTGACCCTGAAGACTTCACAGCCCCTGAAACATTTTACCGAAACGAAAAAGAATTGGACGAGGCTCTGATGGCTGTTTATAATCCATTGTTGCAATATGGGCTCAACCTGAGTGCATTCATGCCGATGGGAACAGATGAGGCTTACAGCCGTGAGTCATCGCCTCCATCGCAACCCTATTACTATAATTTTGATGCTGCAAATTCAACAATACTGGATGTATGGAAGTCTCTATATCTTGGTATAGACAGAGCTAACGCTCTGATGGAAAATGCAGATCAGGCCGATTGTGATGAAGCTATTATAAAAAGGATAAAAGGAGAAGCTCTATTTTTGCGCTCATATTATCATTTCCTGCTAGTCGCTTATTGGGGAGATGTTCCTCTCAAGCTAAAGTCCACAAAATCACCCAAAGATGTACATGTTCCAAGAACTCCGGCCAAAACTATCTATGAGCAGATAATCAAGGATATGGAGAGTTCTGTTGATATGGTAGCCGATTTGTCTGAGTTGGGCTATGGCGGAAAAGTAAATAAGGCTGCAGTAAAAGGTATATTGGCAAGAGTCTGCCTACATGCCGCCGGACGCCTCAACGATGCTTCTTATTATCCCAAAGCCAGAAGTTGGGCATGGTCATTAATTGAAGAAGCAAAAGCCAACGGAACATATGCTCTGAATCCAGATTATAAAGATGTTTTTATAAAATTAATGCAAGACAAATACGATATCAAAGAGTGTTTGTTCGAAGTGGAATTCTGGGGAAATACATATAGTAATGAGTATAGACAAGTGAACCAGTTTACAAGCAGATTTGGTACAAATTTCACTCTCGACTATAAATCTGAAAATGGAGTATCTAACGCCCGATCTAACGCCATATTCCAAGTGACACCAACTTTCTATGACACCTTCGAGGATGGTGATTTACGTCGCGATTGGAATACTTATGACTATAGCTACAAAAGTTATAACACACTCGATAAGGCAACCGTAAAACCCGAATTCAAGTTTCGTTTGGTGGGTAAATATAGAAGGGAATACGAAATCAATCTTCCGGTGTATACATGGGGCAATTCAACCAACTTCCCTCTGTTGAGATATTCTGATGTTTTACTGATGTTTGCCGAGGCCGACAATGAAGTAAATGGTGGAACAACCGTCGAATCGTTAGACGCCGTAAATCAAGTGCGCCGCAGAGCATTTGGACTTGATGTAAACACTGTATCGGCAAAAGATGTAGGAAGCATGTCCAAAACCGACTTCTTGAAATATATACAAGACGAACGCTTGCGTGAACTCGCTTTCGAATCTCATCGTAAGCTCGATTTGATTCGCTGGGGCATCTTCCTCGATCGTATGAAAGAAGTAGGTAACACGATAAAAGCAATTCCTGAAAAAATTGATGGCAAAAAGAATCCGGCCATTGATGGCATTGTCTTTCCCGGACTTTCATATGTTGTCAGAACCTATGACAATGTAGGCACAAAGCATTTACTTATGCCTATACCCGAACTGGAACTGAGTGTAAATAATGCCATAAACTCTAACAATAGCGAGTGGTAAAACTGTTAACAACTATTCCTCATCCTTTTTAAAAAGAAGAAGGATGAGGAATAGTTCTCTATAATTAAGACGCCTTACAATCTGAATATTCTTTGCAATAAAAAAATAAACCCATACTTGATAATGAAACTTAAGCAATATTTATATAATGCAATAATTACATTTGGATTGTGTTTGCCTCTGCTTTCGTGTGCAAACAATTCGTCAGTAGTTTTTTCTGTTTCTGACGGACAATCTGTTGCAAGAATCTACATTGACAACAACGAAAAAGATGTAGTGAAAACTGCTGCCGGCATTCTGTCGTCAGACATCTCATCTATTTTGGGAAAAACACCGGAGATAAAAACACTAAAAGATAATTTTGACGGCAACAAAATCATTGCCGGAACATTGTCAGTCAGTGCACAAATAGATTCATTGGTAAAAGTGCACAAACTACAAGTAGCCGACATTAAGGGAGAATGGGAGGCCTTTAAACTTATTGTGATTGATGGTGATAAAGGAAAATCATTGCTTATAATTGGTAGTGACAATCGTGGAACTGCCTACGGTATTCTTGAAGTATCACGAATGATGGGAGTTTCTCCCTGGTGTTGGTGGGCAGACGTAAAACCCGAGAGAAAAAGCAAAATAGAGATAGAAGTGAAATCTGCCGTTCAAAAGCCATCCGTTCAGTATCGTGGTATTTTTTTGAATGATGAGGATTGGGGACTGATGCCATGGAGCACGGAAACAGACTCTCCCACATCGGCAAAAGGAGCGATAGGTCCCAATACTTATAAGAAAGTATTTGAATTACTGCTTCGCTTGCGTGCCAACACTATTTGGCCGGCAATGCACGAGTGCACTGTTCCGTTCTATTGGGTAGAAGGAAACAAGGAGATGGCCGACAAGTATGGAATAGTAGTGGGAACATCACATTGCGAACCAATGATGAGATGCAGTGCCAGCGAATGGGATTCGTCCAAACTTGGAGACTACGACTACACAACCAACAGTAAAAAAGTTGATGAATATTGGGCAGAACGTGTGAAGGACGTTGCTCACAACGAAAATATCTACACCATTGGTATGCGAGGCGTCCATGACGGAGAAATGCAGGGTGCAAGTACGTTGCAGGAGCAAGTTGATGTATTGTCGCGTGTTTTCGACAAACAAAGGAACATGCTGGCTACTTATGTAGACACTTTAGTAGAAAGAGTGCCACAGGTGTTTATACCATACAAAGAGGTACTGGATGTATATGATGCTGGGCTGAAAGTTCCGGATGACGTTACTCTCATTTGGTGCGACGACAACTACGGTTACATACGCCGTTTGAGCAACAAGGAAGAGCAGAAACGCTCGGGTGGCAGTGGTGTTTACTATCACGTATCTTATTGGGGAAAACCTCACGACTATTTGTGGCTGGCAAGCCATCAACCATCTTTGATTTATTCAGAAATGAAACGTGCCTACGACAACAATGCCCGTAAAATATGGATATTGAATGTTGGCGACATTAAACCGGCCGAATATTTAACCGAGTTTTTTCTGGATATGGCATGGGACATTAACAGCATCAATCAGGAAAATATATATGCACACCAGAAACTGTGGATAGAAAGAACTTTAGGTAAGGAATATGCTGTTGATATTGCCAATGTGATGAAGGAATACTACCGATTGGCTATGATAAGGAAACCCGAACATATGGGTTGGAGCCGTGTACAGGAACAAGGGTATCACAAGGGTCTATCGCCTGTCAAAGATACCGAGTTCAATCCCTTTGGTTTTGGAGATGAAATAGAAACAAGGATAGATGCTTATAAAAAGATAGAAAAAAAGGTCACCGACATTGGGCGGCAAATACCTGATAAAATGAAGGATGCTTATTTCGAGCTTGTAGAATATCCCGTAAGAGCTGCATCTTTGATGAATAAAAAAATGTTGTATGCTCAAAAATATAGGTTATATGCTCAGTATGGTCTTCCTGTGGGGAATTTATACGCCCAGATGAGTGATAACGCATTTCATGATATTGAACAACTAACAGTAAAATATAACACGCTATCGAACGGAAAATGGAATCGTATGATGGACTACCAACCCAGACACCTCCCTGTTTTCGAGAAATTGGTTATGCCGCATATCAACATTCAAGATCAATCGGGCATTCTGCTTTGGAACGAAGGAGCATCATCTCCCGTCAACTCGCAAACCATAGCAAATATTACTCCTTTCATTGAGGCGGCAGGCAACGAGTCTTTTATTTCTATATTCGACAGAGATACGGTTCCCGCCAATTGGTCTATTGAATCTAAACCCAAATGGCTGAACATAAAAACAGACAATCCGCTGAAAGGCGAATATAAATTATGGTTGAGCATAAACTGGAGCAAGGTTGAAAAAAACGAGAGTGCAGCATCTCTGATATTCAAATCGGAAAATGATTATTATACTTTCAACCTGAAAGCAATAAGGAAAAACAATAAATTGTATGATAATATCCAAATCGAAAGTAAGAATATTGTTGCTTTCGATGCTGCCAACTACACCAAAAGTTGTGGCAAAGGATTTGTAATCACCGAAGGCTTGGGATATAGTCTCAAAGCCATACAATTGCCAGCGAGTCCGAATGGAGAAAACAAATTGCAGTATACGTTCTATACCAACCAAAAAGGGCGGGTAAATATATCAGTGCGACTGTTGCCTAATTACCCCATTGGCGGAGGAACAAAACGATATGCCATAGCTTTAGACAATGAGACTCCTGTTATAGTGGATTCTCCGATAGAGGCTAATAGCGAAGCATGGAAACAAGGTGTATTGAGCAACAGAACGGTATCTGTATCTTCACACTACATCACGTCTCCCGGAAAGCATACGATTACGCTTTACGGAGTGGATGAAGGCGTGATTGCAGACCAACTATTATTAGATTTTGACCTGAATAGAAAAATATATCAGCTACCAACAACAAACTTGAAATGAATAAATATTTCTATCGGACAATCTTATGCTCTTTTTTGTTGGCTGCACATTGTGCCAACGCTAGCGAAATATTCGTTAAAGAAAACGGAAGCGGAAGTATGTCGGGGAAGGATTGGGACAATGCCTTTCCGGGCGATTCGCTGGTACGTTTGATGTATAGTGCGCCCCAAGGAACGAGTATATATGTTTCGGAAGGATTATATAATCCTTATTATGCCATTTATCAAAGCGACGGAAAGAAAGTGATGTATGACA
>JBKECE010000011.1:0-3647 GCA_047974325.1 Dysgonomonas sp.
TACAATTAACAAACAAAAAGTTAATCTCGATTTTTCTTTTTTACCTATCTTTAATTTTTGATTTGCAAAAAGTACGAACGAATAGAATGAAAAAGTCCATATCATATTTACCATCAACTAACCAGAGAGATTTACACTTTATTATCGAATCTGTTTTACAGAGATTGAAGCAGACTGAGATGATAATTCTTTTTGGCAGTTATGCCCGAAATGATTATGTGGTGTATGATGAAAAATTTGAGTTTGGTAAAATACAATTCTATGTAAGCGATTACGATATATTGGTTGTTACGAGTGGTATATCGGATGGCATTGCAATAAAGATACTCAGCAATATAGAAGATTTGTATTACGACCGGGCAACAGATCCAGATCGTCAGCCTCCTGTTCAATTTATTAGTGAGGATATGAAAAAGCTGAATAAGTATCTGAACGATGGGAGATATTTCTACACACAAATAAAGCAGGAAGGTGTTGTGCTATATGATAGTGGTAAGTTTAAACTTGCCCGTCGTCGTAAACTTAGCTTTGATGAGATAAAACAACAGGCTCAGGAATATTTTAATGAGAAATTCAAAAGAGCCAATAGCTTTTTTGAGGATGTAAAAAATGCTTATAAAAGAGAAGATTATGTACAAGCTTCTTTTTATCTTCATCAAACCTGCGAAAACTATATTTATACCATTCGTTTAGTTTTTACGTTAGAGAATCCCAAACAACATAATCTATCAAAGCTTCTCAACTCTGTAAAAAAATATTCCAACGAGTTTATCAAAGTTTTTCCACAAGATACTCCTGAAGAAAAACGACTTTTTGAGCTTATCAAGGCTGCCTATGTAAATGGTCGCTACGATCCTGATTTTGTAGTAACAAAAGAGGATATTGACGCACTTGTTCCCAAAGTGGAGTTATTGAGAGATATTACTAAGAGGATTTGTGAAGAGAAGATTTGGGAGTATGGGGAAATAAAATGAATAAAATAAAATAATATGGATACGAAAAATTCTATTTATGATTTAAGATTTAATTTAAACTATTATGGAGCTGATTATCCTGTAGATTCTTTGGTCTATAGGATGCAGAAAGAGGAATTTATAATTCCTAATTTTCAACGACAATATGTGTGGAAAATCGAAGAGGCATCTAAATTTATTGAATCCTTATTATTAGGTCTACCTGTTCCTTCCTTATTTCTTGCACGAGATAAATATTCTAATAAATTAATAGTAATTGATGGTCAACAAAGATTGAAAACACTTCTTTATTTTTTTGAAGGAAAATTCCCTGATGGAAAGCTATTTAGACTTAAAAATGTATCTTTTGAGTTTTTAAATAAAACATATGCAGAATTAACTGCAGAGGATAGAATTAATCTAGATAATATAATAATTCATTGTATTATAATTGCTGAAAATGATAATACGGATAGAATGTTCTATCTCTTTGAAAGATTAAATACTACAGGCACACCTTTGACAAATCAAGAAATTAGAAATGCAATATATCATGGAAACTTTAATTATTCATTAGGTGTGTTTTCATCGAGTGAAACATGGAAGGCATTATACCACAAGGAAGACTTAAGATTAAACGATCAAGAACTAATATTGAGATTTTTAGCATTTCATTTTAATCTAGAGGATTATTCAGGAGACCTTGTCCAATTTTTAAATGATTTCATGAGAGATAATAGAACATTAGGAGATAGAATAAGTAGAAATGACATTGAATCTATATTTTATGAAACATTTAGAGTAATTGAGCATTCAATAGGAAATTACGCATTCTACCACAATAAAATTTTCAACAAAGGCTTATTTGATACTGTTGCTCTTACTGTTTCTAAAAATATTCATAATATAAAAGATGAATCTCAAGTAAAATATTTTTATGAGCAAATTATAAAAAATGAAGACTTTTGGTTATTAAATAAAAGTGCGACTACAAGCAAAGGTAGTATTTTAAGAAAATTAGATTTAGCAAACTATATTTTTTTGAATAGATAAAATGCATATTCAGATACAATCACATATACAGAAGCTTGATCATCTCTATTCAAAAGTGGAGGGAATTCTTGATCCAAATGATAAAACAGAATGGTCAAAATACTTATGCGTCCTTACTGCTGGTCTGATTGAAGAATCATTTAGAGTACTATTGCTCAATCATGCTAAAAATAATTCATCAATAGAAATCCAACGATTTCTTGAAGCGGAAATTAAACGTATAACAAACTGTAAAACGACTCGAATACTGGAAATTCTCACAAAATATGACCCTATTTGGTGTACTAATTTTCAAGAAGAAATAAAATTACGAAGTAATGTTGATAATGAGATTAAAGATAGCATTGATAGTGTTGTTCAAAATAGACATATGATTGCTCATGGAAAATCTGTTGGTATTAGCTATTCGATTTTAAATAAATACTACTCATTCGTAAAAAAAGCGATTCAAATTTTAGATAATACCATTACTTAATCTTTTCTTCTATTACAATCCTAAATTTACCTTCATTAAGAGTCAGCTTTTTTCTTATAGTATCTGTCTCGACATCTTTTAGGTTTCGAGCAAAAGCTTTTTTAAGGAATAAAGCTATATCTCCTTGTGTATTTATTCGAAAATGATTCCAAAGATTCCATCCGAAATGATATAAATCTATGTTTTGTAGATCATTTACTCTGATGGGTTCTACATTCTTTAATTCTGTTCCTGTGGAATATTGAATGATATATTCACACAAATGGTTTATATTCTGATCATCTGCAAAGGGTGCAAAGGTTGTTCTTGTATATTGAATAGCGACTTCAAGTATTTCTTGTTTTCTTATAATTTCGTTTTGTTGGTACTTTTCTCTTATTGCCTCCAGATCATTGATAACAGATGTTTCATTTACAATAGGTTCTTCTGGCTCTGACTCAATAGTGGGTTCAATATCTTCAACCGTATCGGATTCGGGTATTATATCTTGATTTTCTATTATTTGTTTTCGACTTTTAAATAGTGGAGGAATAACTCTCTGAATGACTTCTATATAAGAAATGTAAAAGATCAATCCAATCACAAATATAACGATGAATACCAAATTAGCCCCAAAAGCATCAAACCCTAACTCTAAAAACAAATAACGGAAAATTAGAGACAGTAAAGCGATACCCATCGCTCCACATACAATTAGCAATATATTTTCAGAATCTTTATAATTCATGTTATTATGATTAAAGTTTTTGTAAACTCTTTCCTTTTTGTATTGCCTTTAGAATATTCTTTCTAACGGCTCGTATAGATGGCACTAAATCGCCTTCCATCATTACAAGCATTGTTTTCAATTCTTGAACCAACTCAGGAATGGGACGGCATAATTCATAAGCGATCTTCATACAAAGAGATTTTACTCCGGACAATTCCTCGCTAGACATCATTCGCTCTAAACAGAAATCCAGAAAATCTACTCTTGGCGGATTCGGAAATGGCTGTCTGTATAACAAGTTGAGTATTACTCTTCGTTTTCCTCCATGCTTACAGACTAATACTTCATCAATCAATTGATCTTGTTTATTATATAACCACTCGTTATCTTGCGATGAAAAATGAGTGAAAATCCAAGCTGCATGATATCCAATAATTTCATCTTCACCAATGACTAA
>JBKECE010000023.1:0-2395 GCA_047974325.1 Dysgonomonas sp.
ATCTGTGAAAACGTTGTGTTTGATTTTCGTTTTTATTTTCTCGATTTCTAAAATTATCTGTAAGAGCTTTGTTTATAAGTTGGTTTTACATAATGGTCATATGGAATGGGTTGTGTTAAAACTCAGAATGTTTTTTTAACATAATTATTTGTTTTCTGAATTTTACTTTTTACTGTTTTTGTAGTCTAAATAATTGATATTTGTGAGATATGCATTCTTGTGCTGTTCTCCGGATTTACATGTTTCTTTAAATTATAATTATTTGTGTATGAAAAAGGTAGTATTATTATTGACGGTCATGTTTGCTGTGGTTACACTATCTGCACAACAAGGACAACGAGCAACCCCTGAGGAAAGGGCTAAACGCCAGACTGAAGCTCTGGTAGAAAAATTAGGGCTAACGAAGGAGCAAAAAGAGAAGGTCTATGACATTTATCTGAAATCGGCGCAATCTATGCCTCAACGAGGTGAGGGGGTAGATCGTGAAAAAATGCGGGAACAATTTCAAAAAACACAAAAGGAAAGAGATGAAGCGATAAAAGCTTTGCTTACTGATGAGCAACAGAAAAAGTATGATGAGCTTCAGAAGGAAATGCAAGAGCAAATGAAGAATCGCAGACGCTAGTATTTCGTACTAACGCATCTTGTAATTGGATAGTTAATTATAAACTATCCAATTATTTTTTTTGCTAGATTTTGAGCCTTATTTTAGCTTTCATGAGTAGCCACGCAATGCCTATAATGGCCAAAGAAAACAGTAGAGATTTGATTATTCCTGCTATACCCGTCATCATCCAGTCCGGGTAGCTGAACCCTATCATCGTTTGCAGGCTATACCATGCATAAGGGATGATGTAGCAGGTAAGAGTCACAGTGCCTGCCGGCTTTATGATATCAAACCAATTGCTTTTTCCTTTAATGTCCGTGAGCCAAAAAACAAATGCAAACAGAGGAAAGAAGATAGCGCAACAATAGAAAAACCAAGTAGGGGTAGCTTGTATCTTAGAAATAATCCAAAATTGATGCGTGATAATTGCAATTATCAGAGAAACAACACCGATGGCAGTCATCACAATAAAGAAGTATTTTGGATTGTCTTTGTTTGCATGTTTTCTCATAAACACTCCCACACAAACACCCGCCATACCAAAAGCGTATAAAGTGGCTTGGCTCGGAATCTGATTGATTATCGGCCATCCTTGAAATATGCCAGCAGCGGATAAAAGCGAAAAAGCTATTAAGATGATTAGAGCTATGGAATTATATAAAAGGTTTTCTCTGGTGATGAGATATATACTTGCGCTCAGAACGTATGTCCACCCAATCAGGCCCAAAATACCCCACCATCTAGGAGCAAAATCTTCACCGTTTTTCCCTTCATATATTACAAATAAATATACAAGAATTATTACACCTACGATTTTCATCGCTATGAATAGGTTGTCTTTCCAATCGTCCGTTTTTGGGTATACATTCCATATCAGGAAAAAGGCAAATACCATCAGCAGCATGAAGCATGAAGATGTCATTCCTGTTTCTATGGGATCGAGATGGCCGATGTTTACAGTAAATAATCCCATAATAAGGAGAGCTACTGTGCGCCATAAAATATGACCTCCTATTTGCATTGTAGTATCACCTTTTTTCAATCTGTTGTGGATTGCATAGGGAATAGCCATGCCCATTGCAAAGAGGAATGCCGGAAAAATAGTATCTGAAAAACCCAGCATATCTTCATCTGCTGCGGCATGCAGTAGCCAGTGAGGAATATTTTTTAATCCCGGGATATCATTTACAAATAGCATTAGAAACATCGTGATAGCACGAAATATATCCAAAGCTTCTATACGAATGGACTTGATTTTATTCACAGTAAAATTTATTAGACTAAAGATAAACACTCATTTACGAAGACAAAGAAAGTCTTTTTTTACGAAAAAATGATTGCGTTTTAAATAATCTTTAGTTACACAAATAGTCCGCCGGAATATATCAAGTTATTGTTTTTTCACAAGTTTCAATAACAGTTCTGGTGCATCTGTCGTAATATAGTCCAATCCCATATCGATATAGGTTTTCATATCTTCTTCTTTGTTTACCGTCCAGACGTTTGTTTTTAGATTCAGAGCGTTTGCCTTTTTTACAAGATCAGGATCTTTTTGAAAGTGAGAAAAATGATAATCTATTCCTGATATTTTTGCAGCCTTTAATTCTTCTAAACTTTTATCTGCGTCCAGATAAAGTATATTAGCCGTAGGGTCTAACTCACGTATGCGCATTGCGGCATCGAAGTTAAATGTAATATAATCCACCCATGCTTGTGCTCCTAGTCTGTGTACTAGCTGCACAGACGAGTCGGCGACAGCCTCGCAACGTTCTTTGCCTTTTTGAGAAG
>JBKECE010000062.1:0-14744 GCA_047974325.1 Dysgonomonas sp.
AGTGTTTCGCCTTTCCACGCAAAAACAGGAATGCCTGCAGCTGCAATTGCAGCAGCAGCGTGATCTTGTGTAGAAAAAATATTACAACTCACCCAACGGATGTCTGCACCCAATTCTTTCAGTGTTTCTATCAATACGGCTGTCTGCACTGTCATGTGTAAAGAACCCATGATGCGAGCACCTTTGAGAGGTTTTTCTTTTCCATATTTTTCACGAAGTGCCATCAATCCCGGCATTTCATGTTCTGCTATTTCTATTTCTTTACGTCCAAAATCCGCCAAGGTAATATCTGCTACCAAATAAGGCAGACCGGATAATAATTCTTTTGCCATATAAATTAATTAAGTCTGTATTATAAAAATATTTATGCCCGCAAAGGTAGAACATTATTTCAATTCTTCCTAACTATTTTCTTCATACTATCGGCTTAGTTACAAAGCCAATCACTTCAACAAAGAAGTCCTTTAATATTCATCAAAACACACTATCGGCACAATAAGATTATAAACAAAACAAGTAGTTTCTCTCTGGAGTATACAGAGAACAGGGTTTGTTTTTATTATTTTTGTACATTCGGGAACAAAATAAATTTAAGGTATCAGCCCTTTTTATTTTCTTTGTATACATAATAGCATAAGAAAATTATGCAGTAAAAACATATCATTAAATACTTTCTTTTACTATAACATAATTTAAAAATGAAAAATAAAATAACCTCTCTCTTTGGAATAAAATATCCGGTCATTGCCGGCGGAATGGTTTGGTGCAGTGGTTGGCAATTGGCTTCGGCTGTCAGTAATGCCGGAGGTCTGGGATTGCTAGGTGCTGGGTCTATGCACCCCGAAGTGCTACGGGAACACATCCGGAAATGCAAAGCTACCACCGACAAGCCTTTTGGCGTAAATGTACCTCTACTCTATCCCCAAATAGACGAAATAATACAAATAATCATTGAAGAAGGAGTGAAAATAGTTTTCACATCAGCAGGAAATCCAAAAACATGGACAAAACATCTTCAAGATCACGGTATCAAAGTGGCTCATGTGATTGCAAGCTCCAAATTTGCTCTAAAATGCGAAGAAGCCGGGGTAGATGCTATTGTTGCAGAAGGATTTGAAGCCGGAGGACATAACGGACGCGAAGAAACCACGACAATGGTGCTGATACCACAGGTAAAAGAAGCTCTCGACCACACTCCGCTCATTGCAGCCGGTGGAATTGCCACGGGAAATGGTATGCTTGCAGCTTTTGCACTTGGAGCAGATGGTGTGCAGGTAGGAACACGTTTTGCCCTGACCGAAGAAAGTTCGGCATCAGACGATTTCAAGAAACTGTGCATCAGCCTCAAAGAGGGCGACACATTGCTGTCTCTGAAAAAAGTAGGACATACACGGCTCATCAAGAATGAATTTTTCAATCAGGTGCAAACTGCGGAAGATCGTGGAGCATCAGCCGAAGAGATAAAAGAATTGTTAGGTCGTGGCCGAGCCAAAAGAGGTATATTTGAAGGTGATTTGACCGAAGGTGAATTAGAAATAGGCCAGATTTCCTCTCTCATCAATGACTTGCCAACAGCAAAGGACGTGGTTGATAAAATTATTAGTGAATTCAACCATTCAGCCCAAAATATTGGCAGTATTCAATTTTGAGGAAAGAATTGTTTTGCCTGGAATTTTAAACAATTAAAATTTTGTCGCAAACCAATTTACTCAATATTTCCTTCCTGTTTTTATCGTAACTGACAGTCATGCTGTCGTCGAACGTTTCTTTCTCCACGATTCTTATTTTCAATCCAAGACGGAGATTTCGTTTATCCAAGAATTGGAGAAATTCATCAGACGGATCATTCACGGCAGCAAATGTTACGATATCTCCTTCCTTGCAAGTACTCAATTTAGAATAATTCAGTAATATTATTTCACCGTTTTTGGAGGGTATAGGCTCTCCATGCGGGTCTATTGTCGGATAATTGAGCATCTCATCCATTTTGTCAAAAAACGGAATGGATTGAATATGCTCTATCTGCTCAGCAATAGGGTGTACCTGATCCCAGCCAAATCCCATTTTCTCAAACAAAAATGTCTCTGTCAGGCGGTGCTTTCTCAGCACCAGAGCTGCTTCAGTTCGTCCGCTGTCAGTCAATCTGATAGGCTTATAACTTTCATAAATGACAAATCCTTTTTCTGCCAGCTTTTTCATCATACTGTTCACTGTCGGCATTTTAATGCCAAGTTCGTGGCTCAGTTCATTGACAGACACCTCACCTCTATTTTTAGATAGATGAAGCATCATTTTCAGATAGTTTTCTTCGGTCAGTGATATCATATTGCAAACTTACATAAAAAGTTATTCTCTTTTAAATTTATCCAAATAAATTTGTTAGGTTAATCTAACTTTATACTTTTGCTATATAATATAAAAACATATACAAATGAAACATTTATTTACTTCTATCATCTACATAATAACCGTTGGTTCAACACAAGTCCTATATTCGCAATCAGCAATAATAAAAGGCTATGTAAAACACAATCGGGAGATTTTAGAATATGCATCAATTGGCATTCCAAATATAGGAAAAGGTACACTCAGTGACAGTACAGGATATTTCGAAATAAAAAATATTCCGGCAGGCACGTATCAGTTGCAGGTCTCGAATGTTGGATTTCGTCCGTATAAAGAAAATTTTACGATCAGGGCAAAAGATGTAAAAACCTTCAATGTAGAACTTATTTCAGATGGTAATTCGCTCGACGAAGTGGTTGTGACAGGTACAATGAAAGCAGTCAGCAGGCTCGAAAGCCCTATTCCTGTCGAAGTGATAACACCACAGTTATTCAGAAAAAATCCGACACCCTCACTTTTCGAGTCCATCGGAATGGTAAACGGTGTCAAACCCCAACTCAATTGCAACGTCTGCAACACCGGCGATATTCATATCAACGGTATGGAAGGTCCTTATACGATGATACTCATAGATGGGATGCCTATCGTCAGCGCATTGTCTACGGTATACGGACTCAGTGGTATCCCCAACAGTCTGGTCGAACGTATTGAAGTCGTTAAAGGTCCGGCGTCATCCCTCTACGGATCGGAAGCAATGGGTGGGATAATCAATGTGATCACCAAAAATCCACAGGATGCACCCATCATCAATGCAGATATTTTTGCTACCAATTGGCAAGAATATAACATAGACGGTTCTTTAAAATTCTCTTTAGGCAAAAATATCCATAGCCTGCTCGGAATAAATTATTTCAATTACCAAAATAGAAAAGATGAAAACAACGACAACTTCACCGATCTGACACTTCAAAACAGAATTTCGATCTTTAACAAATGGGATTTCAAAAGAAAAGACAATAAACTGGCAAGCATTGGCATTCGCTATGTATATGAGGACAGGTGGGGAGGTGAAATGAATTGGAACAAAAACTGGAGAGGCAGTGATTCAATATATGGAGAGAGCATCTACACAAACCGTATCGAGCTTATAGGAGCATATCAATTGCCGGTCAAAGAAAAAATATTTACTCAGTATTCTTACAATTGGCACAATCAGGATTCATGGTATGGCAATACATCATATATGGCAAAGCAACAGGTTCTTTTTGCACAGATATATTGGGATAAGAAGCTATCTGTCCGTCACGATCTATTATTAGGAGCATCCTATCGCTACACGTATTACGATGACAATACTCCTGCAACAATGAATTCAGATGGGACAACTAATCAACCGAACAAAACACCATTGCCAGGAATGTTCATCCAGGACGAATGGACAATCAATTCCAAAAATAAAATATTAGGTGGTTACAGATACGATTACGATAAAAATCATGGAAGTGTACATTCTCCACGTCTTGCATACAAACTGGCTATGAATGCTCAAAACACTATACGCGCAAGTTTTGGAACAGGGTTTCGTGTGGTAAATATTTTCACGGAAGATCATGCAGCACTGACAGGAGCCAGAGAAGTGGTGATAACTGAAGAATTGAAACCAGAGAAATCGTATAATGGCAATCTCAATTATGTGTTAAAGATACCGACTGATAATTTTTATCTCAATTTTGACCTGACAGGTTTTTATTCTTATTTTACGAATAAGATTGTAGGCGATTTTGATAGCGATCCCACTAAAATCATTTATGACAACCTGCGTGGTCATGCTATTTCGCAAGGTGCATCGCTCAACGTTGACGTCGTTTTCAATTTTCCATTGTCGCTTATGGCAGGCATCACCTATGCCGATGTATATAATAATGAAGAAGATCTGAATGGTTCAATGCAAAAAACACAGCAATTGCATGCACCAAAATGGTCTGGCACATTCAGTGCTGATTATAAGTTTCCCCGAAATTTCACTATCAATCTGACAGGCACATGGAATGGACCAATGCGCTTACCCATATTACCGGACGATTATCGCCCCGAATATTCACCGTGGTTCTGCATTGCAAACATACAACTGACAAAATCGTTCCATAACGGATTGGAAATCTATGGTGGAATCAAAAATATATTCAATTTTGTTCCCAAAGATCCTATAATGAGACCGTTTGATCCTTTCAATAAATATGTGGACGATCCGATAGCAAATCCTCACGGATACACTTTTGATCCAAGTTATAATTATGCACCGATGCAGGGCATAAGAACCTTTTTAGGAATCAGATACAATTTATGGAATTAGATATGCTATTTATTTTTGAACAATGAGGCATAATAAGCTCCTGAACAATGTTTTTTTCCTGTCAAAACAGCTATCTTTGCAGACATTATGCAATTTGATTTATTTGCGCCTGCAACAAAATATAAACTCATAAGTCTGTCCAGTGGTAGTAGTGGAAACTGCTACTATCTGGGCACTTCAAAATATGGAATACTGATCGACGCAGGCATCGGTTTTCGTACCATAAAAAAATATCTGAGAGAATACGGCGTAGCCATAGAAACAATTATCGGTGTATTGGTCACACACGATCATGCCGACCACATAAAAACGGTAGGTAGTTTTGCCAACAAAATGAACATTCCTGTTTATGCCACAGAAGCTGTGCACAGCGGGATAGACCGTAATCCTTGCAGTGAGAACTGCATTGCCACATCGAAACGTTTCATTCAAAAAGAAGAAGCGTTTTTTATTCGCGATTTCT
This sequence comes from Dysgonomonas sp., assembly GCA_047974325.1. Taxonomy (GTDB): domain Bacteria; phylum Bacteroidota; class Bacteroidia; order Bacteroidales; family Dysgonomonadaceae; genus QVMP01. The sequence continues at coordinate 5,163 of JBKECE010000062.1, forward strand.
GTATCACAGCATTTGAAGTTCCTCACGATAGCATCGAGAATGTAGGTTATCAGATTTGCTTTGAAGGAAACACTTTCGTGCTAGTAACAGACGTAGGGCGAATCACTGACACCATCACCCGCTATGCGTCTACAGCCACACACCTGATCATGGAAGCAAATTACGATGAAGAAATGTTACGCAATGGTCGATATCCGGAATACCTGAAACGGCGCATCAGCAACGGATCGGGGCATTTGAGCAACCGTTTGTCAGGAAATTTTCTGGCATCAATTTACAGTCCCACCCTACAAGAGATATGGCTTTGCCACTTAAGCAACGACAACAATCACCCCGAACTGGCATATAAAACCGTAGAGTCTTGCCTTGCAGAGAATGGCATATTCATTGGCAATCATGTGATATTGAAAACTCTAAGCAGAGGAAAGCCTTCTGCTATGAAAGATTTTACAGCTATTCCAACATCAGATTCAGCACAGGATGATGTTCTCCAAATATCGCACGAAAGGCTGGTTTAAATTCGTCCATATGATAACCGAACAAGAGCCGTGTCAGCACCTTAATATTGGCATCAAGCTCCGTTTCTCCGTCGCGCGTCACAAAAACCATATTATTTTCACGGATTCGAGTATCGAATATTTTGATTAGAAAGGATTTATCAGCATTCTTTCTGTAAAAGATCTCCAACAATTTTCTGGCATCGACAAGACGCGCCATTCCATCCAGATTGTATTTCGGTGGATAATTTTCAGTTTCAGCCTCCTCGACAATGGTCTTAAAATCGCCCAGAGACTTTTGTACACAAAAATCTCTGGTACGGTATCTCGCATCAAATTCTTTATAAGCAGCAACAATATCTCCGCTGTTTTTGTCTAATATTTCTTTCAACGGGATTGTTTCATTGGCGGAATCAAAAACTTTCTCGAAACCAAAATTCCGGTAGTAATCGAACAACTGATCTTCGGCCGGAACAAGGATTGCCAAAGGTATTTCGCGTTGTTGCATCACTCTGAAAGCCTCATCAATAAGCTGTGCCATGAAACCGCGCTTCCTATATCCGGGCAATGTGCACAATCCGGCAAAGTAATAGAACGAAATTTCTTCTCCGCAAAAGGTGAAACTGAAAGGTAGCATTTGTAAAGACGCAACAAACTCACCTTCATACATGTAGACAAGTGTGTTCTCAGGTTTGTATTTCTGCAAGAAAAAAATGTTGAGAAACTCCTCTGTGTCACCAAAACAGGTTTTCCACATAGCTCTCACCACTGATTCATCGTCTTTACCGGCTAATCGTATCATTATTTTTTGTTCAAATATAAGAATCCTTCTTGTAAAAGAATATCGGGATAGTATGACAATTTGGCTTTTCGCAGAGATTCTATGCCCATATCCTCTTCTCTATTGATATACATAAATTCTGAAGCCTCATTCTCTATGAACTGCTGATTGATGATTGTGTATGCTCCGTTGATCTCTCCGAATGCTTTTTCTACATGCACCACAAAGGCATCTTCAGTCAGTTTTTCGCCAATAGTGAAAGCAACTATCTTGCCGTTCACCCTTATGGCTCCGCCTTTCAATCCAAGATAATTAAAATTATCCAACATCAATTTGGTCGCAATATAGTCATATTTCAATGATTTATCTTTATCTTCATGTATATTGTCCCAAATGTCAAGCATTTGTGCACATTCATCCAATTCAGATTGTGTGGTTATCGGAAAATAATTCCAATCACGGTTGTCTGCCTTAAACCGATTAATGTGGTTGCGTTTGCTTTGCAGTTTTTTACCTTTCAGATAAATCAGTTTCTCTGACAAATAGATGTATTCATCATTGTCCCTATCGTGCACATACGAAAACTTGGCAGGCATCTCGGATTGTATCTTAGTCCACATTTTTTCCGATATTCCCTTCATCTGAAAGGGGATATTATTGTCTTCCGCATCTTGCATCATCATGGCAAACGACTTCTCCAAACTCATTTTGCCGATAGGCATCATATAATATATCTGCCCGTCAGAATCCTGAAAACGGAGAAATATTGTTTCATGATCTATTGCGAAAACGGTTTTGAATTTGGCATTCCATGCGTAAATATTTGTAAAGCAGAAATCACAGGCGCGGTAAGAATTTCCGAAAAAACAAGCATCAATGACTTGTTTGTCGGAAAGTTCTATCTGTTTAAAGTTAATCATAAATAGTTTTTGAAATTTTCACTTCCAAGATAACAAAAAACGAGCCACAATGTTGACATTGCAGCTCATTTAATCTCTATGGCAGATAAACAATATCAATAATTATTTTTTATTGATATACTGTTTTTCAAAAGCATCATCTGAGAAATAATTTATTCCAATAGCGTTACGGACATCGTTCAGCGTTTTATTCGTCACTTCCAATGCTTTTTCCGTACCATTTTTCAGTATCTCCAAAATCTCAGGCTTTCTGTCTTCATAATATTTGCGACGTTCCCTGATAGGAGACAAAATGTCTTGTAACACGTCATTCAACAGACGTTTCACCTTCACATCACCCAATCCACCTCGTTGATAATGAGCCTTCATCTCGCCCAAATTGGCATAATCGGTACAATATTTACTGAACAATTCATCTGTGCAAAACACGTCCAGATAAATGAACACGGGATTTCCTTCCACTTGTCCGGGATCTTCGACACGCAGGTGATTAGGATCGGTGAACATTCCCATTACTTTCTTTTTCAGTACATCAGCTTCGTCTTTCAGATAGATGCAGTTGTTGAGTGATTTGCTCATTTTGGCATTGCCATCTGTTCCTACCAGACGGTAGCAAACTTCATTATCGGGCAAAATTGCTTTCGGTTCGACTAATACTTCTTTATATATGCGGTTGAAAGATGAAACAATATCGCGCGTTTGCTCGATCATAGGTAACTGATCGTTGCCGACAGGCACGAAATCGGCTTTAAAGGCGGTTATGTCTGCTGCCTGACTAATTGGATATGTCATAAACCCAACCGGAATATCGCGCTGAAAATTACGCAACTGGATTTCAGTTTTTATTGTCGGATTACGCTCCAGACGAGCCATCGTCACCAGATTTGAATAATACATCGGCAACTCAAACAAAGCGGGAATAGTAGATTGTATCACAAATGTCGATTTTTCGGGGTCGAGTCCCACAGCCAAATAATCGAGCATAACTTCGAGAATATTTTGCCTTATTTTTTCGGGATTTTCGGCATTGTCTGTCAATGCCTGCAAATCGGCAATCAGAATGAACTGATTGTAATCACCGGTGTTTTGCATTTCTACCCTTTTACGGAGCGACCCAACATAGTGCCCCAAGTGCAATGCTCCCGTAGGTCTGTCACCTGTCAATATTGTCTTTTTCATTATTTATATAAGATTTCCTTTTTCTTTTATTTCTGCACAAATTTAGTAAAAAGAATCACTTCTGACAATCCTATCACGTCAATTGCTAACAAATGAAAAGAGGATAACCCGAAAGTCATCCTCTTTTCTTATAATAATGATCCGGAACATTAACATCATTTTTGCAACATATCCATTAGCTTGTCAAGTTTCGGAGACATAATAATCTCAGTCCTACGATTTTTGCTCCGTCCTTCGGGAGTTGTATTATCTGCCATTGGTATATATTCCCCTCTTCCTGAAGGAATTATCTGCAATGGACTGACTCCGTAATTTACGGTCAGAATTCTCACCACTGATGTAGCCCGTATCACACTCAGATCCCAGTTATCTTTGAACTGAGCCGTCTTGATTGGTTTATTATCTGTATGACCTTCAATATACACATCAATGTCGTTTTGTTTGTTCAGCACATCGGCCAGTTTGGCTAATGCCTCTTCGCCACGTTCATCGACATTGGCACTTCCAGATTCGAACAGAAGTTTGTCTGACATGGCCACATAGACTTTGCCGTTCTTTTGAGTCACAGTCAATTCATCGCTATTAAAACCTAACAGTGCATTTTCCACATTACTAAGCAATGTTTTCACCCTTTTGTTCTGATCGTCAATCACATTTTGCAAATTGGCAATGATTTGTGCCCTGTATTTCAATTCAGCATCTTTTTCCGAAATATCAGACTGACTATTTTTTTGCAAATCAGACAATTGCTTGCGCAAACTGCTTGTTGTTTCATGACACGCTGAAAGAACAGCACATGAATCTGAAAATTCTTTTTGTAAATAATTATTTGCAACAAGAGCATCGAGACGCCCATTTTCAGCTATTACATATTTTTTCTTGGATACACAGGATGTTCCGAAAATGACTGCCAAAATAAATAAAGGGATAATTTTTTTCATCGGGTTATAGTTTCGTTATGTATGTTGTTAATCTAGAAATGTGTTTACAAGTATAGTTGATTTTCTTTAAAAAAAAGAAATTTACTGTTATTTTTTTTAGCAACTCTGTTTCGGGGTGTTTGTTCTACATTTCATTTTTCATTTCAATCGAAACTTCAATTTACTTTTAATGTCAGACGAAGAAGCACCTACCAATGCTTCAAAGTCTCCTTGTTCAGCAATCCACTCATGGCGTTTATCGTCAAAAAAGCTCAATACTGACTTGCCGACAACAAAATCTACAATTTTTTCCTCCCCTGCTTTCAAAGCGATTTTCTTAAATGCTTTTAGTTCCTTGGCAGGACGTGGAAGAGATGATTTAATATCACTAATATATAGTTGCACAATCTCAAAACCATCCCTATTCCCTATATTTTTTACACTGATCGAGAATGTAATATCCTCATCAACACCGATATCTTTTTTGTTTGATTCTAATTTCCCATACCGAAAAGTTGTGTAACTCAAACCATGGCCAAAACTGAAAAGAGGTTTTATTTTTTCTTTATCCAGCCAGCGATATCCGACAAAAATACTCTCGTGATAGATCGCATCAATCGTGTCTCTTTTAACCGCAAGCTGATCTGTATTACCAGGATATTCACCGAGTTTATGAGCTCCGACATCGGTAAGTTTCGCAGGAAAAGAAAAAGGTAATTTCCCTGAGGGGTTCACATCTCCGAACAGTATAGATGCAATTGCATTTCCCGCCTCTGATCCAAGATACCAAGTCTGAATAATTGACGCAACATCGTCAACCCAAGGCATTGCAACTGCATTTCCTGATATATTCACGACAATAACTTTACTGGTGACTTTTGCCAATTCACTAATCAGTCTATCCTGATTGTATGGCAGATTAAACTCTTCTCTATCCGAGTTTTCGCAGTCTTGCTTCCAACTCTTGTTCAATCCTCCGATGAAGATTACATAGTCAGCGTTTTTTGCGGCATTTACAGCTTCAGCGAGTAAGACTTCGGACGATCTGTTTTCTTTCAGATTTTGCTTTGTCTCCACCCCATTATATTCACCCGTCGGGTCACCAACATAGCCTCGAGCATAAATAACCTCAGTCTGTGCACCAACTCTGTTTCGAATCCCTTCCAAAGGCAGAATTTCATATTTTGCCTTGAGTGAAGAACTCCCTCCACCTACAGTCATCATTTTGATTGCATTTTCCCCAACTACAAGTATCTTATTTTTCTTATCTGCATTTATGGGTAATAGGTTGTTGTTGTTTTTCAATAACACTGTGCCCTCTTGTGCTATCTTTAATCCTGCAGCCTGATGCTCTGCGGAAACGAAAGAACCAAAAGGTTTATCTTTTTTCATTGTTGTATGAAATGCTAAACGCAAAATCCGACGAACCTTTTCGTCTAGCTCTTTTGTTCCAACTTTTCCGGAATTAATAAGATCAAGATAAGGTTTTGCCAAAAAGTAATTATCATAAGCATTACTCGTACTGGCCGACAATCCGTTTGTCCACGAGCCAAACTCCAAATCCAATCCATTAAAGATTGCTTGTCGTGTGTCATGAGTTCCACCCCAATCTGATACCACTACGCCTTCATATCGCCATTCATCCCGAAGAATCTTATTGAGTAAATATTCGTTATGACAGGCATGTTGGTTTTTGTATAAATTATACGCTCCCATGATGGCCCATGCACCACCTTCCTGAACTGCCGCTTTGAAAGCGGGAAGATATATTTCGTATAAAGCTCGATCATCAAGAACCACATTCGTTGTGTGTCTATTATACTCCTGATTGTTCAATGCAAAATGTTTGACACAGGCTGCAACACCACTTTCTTGCACTCCATGCACATAAGGTACAACCATCTTAGACGCCAGATAGGGATCTTCACCCATATACTCGAAATTTCGTCCATTTAAAGGCGTTCGGTAAATATTTATACCGGGTCCTAAAAGAATATCTTTTTTTCTATAACGAGCTTCTTCTCCCAAAGAACGTCCATAAAGTAAAGACAAATCTTCGTCCCATGTTGCAGCCAGACATGTCAACGCCGGAAATGCAAAACAAGAGTCGTTTGACCATGCAGCTTGCTCCCATTTATCCCATAATACTTCAGGACGAATTCCGTGCGGACCATCTGTTGTCCAGAATTCCGGAATTCCTAATCTTGGAACTCCCGGAGAACTAAATTTTGATTGAGCATGAAGCATCGATACTTTTTCTTCGGTCGTCATTCTTGATAGAGCATCCTCTATTCGCTCTTCAATTGATTTTGCTTCATTCAGATAGATCGGAATTTGTTTTTGTGCAAAAAGAGTCGTCGCTCCAATGAATAAAAGAAATGTGATAGATATAAAAATTTTAGTCATAATATTTCATTAAATAAACTGATGCCGTTTTGTATAAAAATAAAGAACAACGGTTTTTGATGAAAAAAGCAGGCAGTTTTTGATTGCCTGCTTTTACTTAAATATCTCTTCTTTATCAAAGAAAAGATTAATCTCACAGATTGTTTTACCGGGAACTTTTCAAGACTTTAACACTTCCTATCTTTCCCTTCTCCGAATATACACTCAGATAATAAATTCCTTCTGCTAGATCTTTCAATGAAATACTCCCATTCAAAATCGTTTTGGAGACAACGAGCATTCCCGAAGAATTATACACATCTGCTCGCTTTATATTTTCAGTCTCTGAATATTGAAAAAACAATTCATTTTTGACAGGATTTGGATAAACACTTAGCTGCGCCCAATCGATAGGATTGCTTACTATGCCGCTACCACCTTCGACAACAACATGCAATATTGTAAAATCAATGTCCTTTCCATCATCAACAGTTAACTTGAAGTAGTACGATCCGGCAGTTGCATCCGAAATTGTTGCCTTAATCTTATCTGCATCGGTAATACTAACAAAGGTAGGACCTGTTATTTGTTCCCACTTATAGGATAAAGCATCACTGTCGCCATCGGAACTATTGGCTGCATTAAGAGTGATCACATTTCCTTCTGCACTAGAAGTAGCTTTAGCAACAGGTACCTGATTTGACCCGATTGTAAAATCACCAAATAGTTTAAATGTTTTAATCGAGCTTTCCCACTGTCCCGAACGTTCAACACAGTTTACTCTCAAATAACGCCCTGCAGCATTTCCCTCATTAGTACTGCTTGAAGTTCCTCCCGTAAAAGCATCATTCGTAGCATAAGTATTCCAGGTGCTTCCATCAACCGACATCTGTATATTGAACTTTTTAGCATATTCAGTATGCCATAGAATCGAAACTTGAGAAGGTTTCACCTGATGCTGCAGGTCAACTTGCCACCACTCTCCATTTTTTTGAGCCGACGACCAGCGAGTATTATCATTGTAATCAACAGCTGCTTGTGGATACATATTCACTTTTTCGGAAGAAGATGCCGAAGCTGGCTTATAATATGCTAAATCATGAGCTGTTGTTGGCTTACTTACTACAATAGAGAAATCTTTGAAAGCGACATCTGAATTATTTGATACTGTCAATCGAAATGTATAAGTTCCCTCAGTATTAAAATGCAACTCGGTTAATGGCAGGCTTGGTGATATAATAGATGCCTGCACTGGACCACTAGTTTGTGTCCACGTATAAGTTAAGGTTCCGGCTATTGAATTTTCAGAAGCTGTTGCATCCACATAATTTTTTGCATAGGGCAATAATACAGTCTTTTCAGATAAAATAATTTTTGCTGATGGCATTTTCTTTTTTTCTGTTCCATATACTCGTATTTCACGTGGAGAGAATTTGCTAGCACCAGACTTTCGTTCTATTAAGTTGATGCGGATATAACGTGTCTCAAATTCCGTAAGATTGTGATATTCTGCACCGCCAATACTGTTTGTTACTTTCTTAACCTCTGTCCAACTTGCTCCATCCATTGATTTTTCAAGAGAATATTGTTTAGCATAATCAGTATCCCAATACATCTCTATTTTATCAACTTCACACACACCTGCTAAATCAACAATAGCCGATGCAACCGAACCATTTTCAGAATCCCAACGGGTAGATAAATCACCATCAACCAAATGGCTTCCCATATATCTTCCAACTTCCGAAGACACTGTAACGTCTTTCAGATATGCCAAATTTTTATATTCAGAATTAGTTGCCTCCGGATCAAAAACTTCAAAATCCATAGAATACGAATTGTTGCCCGTATCCCACTCGGCACTTTGGTTAACAAATGCTAGTTCAGCTCCTAGTTGGGTCTTACCAGCCATTTCTGCTGTCCACTCCCCTTCCGAAGCTATTAACTGCACCTGTCCCGCAGCAATAATCGTTTTTGTTTGCCCCGTAGTTGCAACATTTTTGCCATCTACAGAGAACGATATACCATAAGCTGTACTCGAAGTTGTAGCTGCATTTCCCTGATTTTTAACCAAAGCATAGAAACTTACGCGCTGCCCTTCAATTGGGTAACGGGGCATTGTGTAGACACGAGTAACACGCAAATCAGGTTTTCCTGTTCCAGTCTTAAATGTTATCTGCTTTGATAGAGGTAAATTATCAGACGATCCTCCTACACGTAATGTATAATCTCCTGTTTGCACATCATACTTGCGACTTGTTTGAATCCAATAATAGAAATCGTCAGCACAGAAATTAAATGTAACCGACTTTGTTTCGCCTGCTTCAAGAGCTATGCGCCTAAATCCGCGCAACTCTTTCTTCGGCATCCAAACTTTTGTTTGTGGAGCTGTTACATAAACTTGCACAACTTCTTCTCCTGCAATTGATCCTGCATTTTTTACATCCAAAGTAATACTGAATGGCTGTCCTGCTATTACCTCTGCTGGCATCTGAAGATTTGAATATTCAAAAGTTGTATAACTCAAACCATATCCAAATGCATATCGGGGTACAATTCCATTCTCATCTAACCAACGATAGCCACCGTCCAAATTTTGTTCGAACTTACGGAATGTCTCTTCTTCCCATGCAGGGAAATCGCTATCTTGCATAGGCATTGAAAGAGGCATACGACCTGCCGGGTTATAGTCTCCAAAAACAACATCGGCAATGGCTCGTCCTGCCTCTTGTGCTGCATAGAATGAGTATATAAACCCTTTTATGTTAGGTAAACATTCATTGAATGTACACACCCCGCCACTGTGTATCACAGCTATCAAATTAGGATTGACACTAGCTCGCTCGGGTATCAATTCTTGTTGTGTAGCAGGTAATGCAATAGAACCACCTACACGGACG
>JBKECE010000185.1:0-11418 GCA_047974325.1 Dysgonomonas sp.
AAACAAGATTCATCTTCACCACAAATATTATTAGAACCCACACCTGCAGCAGATTCTGCGAGAGCTATTGTTGCGCCACCATGCAAAACGCCAAGAGTCTGGACATTAAATCGGTTAACAGGCATTATGACCTCAAGTGAATTCTCATCGTCCGTCTCAATAAAAGACATATTCAGTGTAGTCATCAATGTATCCTTTATCCGTTCTTCTATATTATTATATCTCAATCTCATATTTCCTTTTTTATGTAAAAATACGATTTCTTTTAAAAAGAAATATCGTCTAATAGTGCAAGATGACATATCGGCTAAAAGAATATTGCCCATTCTTTAGAAATGATTAATTATCTTTGCCATCTGAAAATAAAATAATACTTAATGAAATCTGATATCGAAATAGCCAGAAGCATACAACTTGAGCCAATAAATAAAATTGCGAAAAAGATTGGTATAGCTGATCACGACATACACAATTATGGTAAATATATGGGTAAGCTTCCCCTCTCTCTCATAAACGAAGAAAAAGTAAGAAAAAGCAACCTCATTCTAGTGACGGCAATAACTCCGACCAAAGCAGGCATTGGAAAAACAACTGTATCGATAGGATTGGCTCTGGGATTAAACAAAATAGGAGAAAAAGCAATTGTGGCTCTGCGCGAACCATCCTTAGGTCCATGTTTTGGAATGAAAGGAGGAGCAGCCGGAGGTGGATATGCTCAAGTGTTGCCGATGGAAGACATCAATCTGCATTTTACGGGAGATTTCCATGCAGTAACATCTGCCCACAACATGATTTCCGCTCTATTCGATAACTATCTCTATCAAAATGCCGAGGCAGGCATAAAGTTGAAAGAAATTCTATGGAAAAGAGTTCTGGATGTAAACGACAGAAGCCTGAGATACATCGTTTCAGGTTTGCGTGGTTCAGCAAACGGACTGCCATCCGAATCGGGATTTGAAATAACACCAGCATCCGAACTGATGGCTATCTTATGTTTAGCAAAAGACATTGACGACTTGAAACGCAGAATTGAGAATATCATATTGGGATATACTTATCAGAATGAACCTTTCACAGTCAAAGATCTCGGCATTGCGGGAGCAATCACCGTATTGCTCAAAGATGCAATAAACCCGAATATTGTGCAAACCACTGAGCACACAGCAGCTATAATTCATGGAGGTCCATTTGCCAACATAGCACATGGTTGCAATTCTGTTATAGCAACAAAGCTTGCAATGAGTCATGCAGATTATGTGGTTACAGAAGCTGGATTCGGTGCAGATCTGGGAGCCGAAAAGTTTTTTAATATAAAATGCAGAAAATCGGGACTCAATCCTAAACTGACAGTTATTGTTGCAACAGCACAAGGCCTCAAGATGCATGGAGATGTGCCACTCGAAGAAATCAAAAAAGAAAATATTGAAGGATTAAAAAAAGGATTGAATAATTTAGGTAAGCACATTGACAACATGAAATCTTTTGGACAAAGTGTGGTCATCGCTTTTAATAAATATGCCAATGACACCAATGCAGAGATAGACCTTTTGAAAGATTTTTGTAAATCGAAAGATGTTGGATTTGCTATCAATGAAGCATTTGGAAAAGGTGGCGAAGGGGCAACAGACCTTGCAAACCTCGTTGTGGAGACAATTCGGACAAAACCATCCAATCCACTTTGTTTCACGTATGACGACAAGGATTCTATTGCAGAAAAAATAGAAAAAATAGCGGGTAAAATCTATGGCGCAGCCTCAGTCGAATTCAGTGCAAATGCTCGAAAAATGTTGGTGCAAATAGAAAAGCTGAATCTTAAACATTATCCGGTTTGTATTGCTAAAACTCAGTATTCATTCTCGGACAATCCAAAGGCTTATGGTGTGGCCAATGGTTTCGTATTCACTATAAATGACATTATTATCAATAGTGGTGCGGAATTCATAGTTGCTGTTGCCGGATCAATGTTGCGAATGCCGGGATTGCCAAAAACACCGCAAGCAAATTTTATAGACATCATCGATGGTAAAATTGAGGGACTGAGCTAAGTGAAAATCATACTGCAAAAAAAATATCTTATCACCCTATATATATTGCTGGGTTTTGTTTTTCTATGCAAAGCTCAAGTCAATTATACGGAAGAGGATTCTCTTATATTCAAAAAATATTGTGAAGCATTCTATATTAAAAGAAATCTATGCCTGTCTGATTTAACAACAGAGACGGCACTCTATTTTCAAGGAACACCTTATGTCGCATCCACACTCGACAAAAATACTGATAAGGAGAAATTAGTTATTAACTTACGTGAATTTGATTGCACCACTTTTGTTGAAAATTGCATTGCTCTGTCATTAGTTATTAAATCAGAAAACTGCAATTTCAAAAACTATTGCCATATCCTGCAACAATTACGATACAGAACAGGAATCATTGACGATTACAGCTCTCGGCTGCACTATGCTTCAGACTGGATATTCGAAAATGTATCAAAGAACATATTCTCCGACATTAGCAGAACTATTGGAGGTCAATTGATTGCCAAAGAAATAAACTTTATGAGTACTCATCCGCAATCTTATCCGCAACTGGAAAAAGATAAAAAAATGCAAGGAAAGATAAAAAATATAGAACAGTCACTCAATAAACGGAGTGGTTTGTACGTTATAGAAAAACAGAAGATCGAAAATATTGATAAAGATATAAAGAATGGAGATATTATACTTTTTTCCACATTAATTGAGGGACTTGATTTTACACACATGGGCATTGCATATGTAGACAATGATCGTGTGTCCTTTATCCATGCCTCAAGTCTTGCAAAAAAAGTTATTATTGAAAAACACACTCTTTCTCAGTATTGCCTCAGTTCGAAACGATGCAATGGCATTGTTGTTCTTAGATTAAACATGGATAATAACAACTAATGGACGAAATAAGGAAACAGTTTAGAGAAATGAGTAGCTGGACGCAACTCATATTTTTGGGAGTTTTTACTTTTGCAGGTATCATACTTTTGAATCTGATAGTACTAATTGCCATCCCTTTTTTCGGATTGAACCCAACCGATCCCATAGGGTTAGCAGGATCGGCCAATTACATAAAATTCATCTTGTTGGTGCAGTCGCCTCTAATATTTTTAATGCCGGCATGCCTCTGGAGTTATATGTTCAAAGAAAAAATAACGACAGGTCTCAGAATAAATAAATTTCCTGAATGGCAATTTCTTATATTAGGCATCGCTCTGATATTTATTATCCAGCCGATAGTCAGTTTCACAGGCTATTACAACAGCAAATTAGTATTGCCTGAGGCTTTCGCTCCAATTGAAAATATGATGCGCTCCATGGAAGATCAATCAGCAGCAATGTTGAAACCTCTGATCTCAGATATGAGTGTATCAGGACTGATCATCAATCTGACACTTATAGCTGTGATGGCAGGTATCTGTGAAGAGTTTTTCTTTCGGGGAGCACTACAACAAATTCTACGAAGAATTATAGGAAATTACCATGTTACGGTATGGGTCACAGCCTTTATTTTTAGTGCTATCCATCTGCAATTTTATGGGTTCATACCACGTCTCATACTGGGAGCTCTTCTCGGATATTTATTCGTTTGGTCAGCAAATCTATGGGTTCCAGTCATTATGCACACTCTAAACAATTCATTCAGCATCATAGGTTATCACATCTATGGCTATGAAATAATGTCTTCCGATTCCAATACAGTTTTCGGAGTGGGTGACACATGGTGGGCTACAGCAGGAAGTGGTGCATTAACCATATTCATCATGATTTATCTGGCAAAGTTATATCTGCGAAGAAGTGTTGAAGAAGGTAAAATATAAATAGAAAGAGGTTGATGGAAACAATAAAAAGAAAAAGGGGATATGGCTTCATGATCGAATGGATCGTCATTTTTGGCGATTTACTTTGCATCAATCTTTTCTATTTTCTTTTTTTCAAATTTAATCACATATTCCTTCATCAAGAAGCTTTCATAGGCCCGGAACATTGGATTGAGTTTCTTTTATTAGTAAACCTTTGCTATTTTGTTACTATAAATATTATCCCGACAAATCTATCTCTCAATATAATATTTTTTGATAAGATCATTCAAAGAGCTGTCAGTTTTGTTACATTCTATACTGTGTTGTTAGCTGTTGGTGTAACCTTATTCAACGACTTCACAATACCTTGGTACACTTGGGTCATTTGCTACCTGATGCTCTGTCTTGTTTATTTCTTATGGAATATCATTTTTCGTATACTATTAAAGTCGTACCGCGAAAGTGGCCACAACTACAAACGTGTAGTGATTGTTGGTGCTGGTCTGAACGGATTGGCTGTCTACAGAGAATTATCTTCGGTGGCTTACGGCTATAAAGTCTACGGTGTGTTTGACGACAATGAGGCATCAGAAAAGACTGTCAAAGACTATAAAGGATCAGTGTCGGATGTTGAAGAATTTTGCTCTGCCAACAAAATAGATGAGATCTATTGCACTCTACCCGGAAGTCAGGAAGCTAAAATATTAAAATTAATCAACTTTTCAGAAAAGAATATGATCCGGTTCTATCTGGTTCCGGAGTTCTATAAATATATTAAACGTAAACTGACATTAGCTTTCTTAAGCTCTACTCCGATCATTGAGATCAGGACAGAGCCTCTACAATCAATATCAAACAGATTCATAAAAAGGAGTTTTGATATAGCTTTTTCCGGACTAGTCCTTATTACCATTTTCCCAATTGTGTATATCATCTGCGGAATTTTAATCAAATTAGAATCGTCCGGGCCCATTTTGTTCAAACAAAACAGAACGGGGTTGCATGGAAAAATATTCACTTGTTATAAATTCCGTTCCATGAGGCTAAATAAAGATGCCGATACACTCACTACCGTGAAAACCGATCCCAGAATCACTAAAATCGGCAACTTCATGCGAAAAACAAGCATGGATGAGTTACCTCAATTCATCAATGTATTTTTAGGAGATATGTCCGTGGTTGGTCCTCGTCCTCATATGATTAAACAAACTGAAATCTACAATAAGCTGATAGATGCTTTTATGATCCGCCATCTGATTAAACCAGGTGTTACGGGTTGGGCGCAAATATCAGGTTATAGAGGGGAGATAAAAACAATAGAACAGATGGAAGGGCGTTTCAAATGCGATGTTTGGTATATTGAAAACTGGTCTTTTATCTTGGATATCAAAATCATTTTTGTGACCATCTATAGAATGTTTGTTGGCGACAAAGACGCCTATTAAAATATTTTTCTTTGATTGAGCGCATTATGATAGCGAACTCTATTTTGCTCATGTTCAGCTAAGGTTATTGCAAAATTATGTCTCCCGGAAAAATCTTCTTTCGCACACATAAATATATAATCACTTTTCACCGGATTTAAGACTGCATCGATAGCTTTTATAGAAGGTATCCTTATTGGTCCCGGAGGTAGTCCTTTATGTGCATAAGTGCTGTACGGCGAATCTTTTGCCTGTTCTATATGCTTACCAAGTATTCTTTTGATAGAAAAGTCATTAATTGAAAATTTAATTGTTGGATCAGCTTGTAATAACATATTCTTATTCAATCTATTCAAATATAACCCTGCAACTATTGGATATTCGTCAGAGAAAAAGCATTCTTCCTCTACAATGGATGCCAGAATTGACACTTCAGTCGGGGTTAAGCCAATTTCCTTTGCTTTATTTAAACGTGATTCCGTCCAGAATTTTTTATACTCGGCATACATTTTTGAAAGAAAATCTCTCAAGCTAACGTCCCAATAAACCTCATACGTATTCGGGATGAACATGCAGCCAATAGACTCTATCGTAAAACCATACTCTACGCATTTTAGTGAATCGTTCAGAGTTTCGCCCAATTCCTGATTTGATATCATCAATTGCGAAGATAAGCGCTCTGTCAAGTCTCCTTTTGTCCTCAGATTATTGAATTTAAGTTTCACCGGAGTTTGAGATCCATTTTTCAAAATACGCACAAATTGCAAGATTGTGGTATGTGGAGTTATCGCATATCGCCCAGATTTAATATCTTGTGGATAATCAAAAAACTTTGCAGTCCTATTGAAGCTCTCTATGTTTGAGATATGTGTTTTACTCTCAAGCTGAGAGAGAACTTCATTATAATTTTTATTTTTATCTATTAATATATACACGGTCTTATCTACATTAAATCCAGAAAAAAAAGTCAGTGCTCCATAACCGACCACAATTAAAACGAGAGAAAAAAGACCAATAAGAATTGCTATGAATATTGTCCTAGTTTGTTTTTTCATTTACAATGATAATAATATCTTAAGATAACCACAAAAATAAGAATATTGAGAATAAAATGATATATAATTATGGCATTTAATCGAAAAAACATATATATTTGCACTCGCAATGAAAAAGTCATTGCGACAAGAAAAAGGAAGTGTGGGTGAGTGGCTGAAACCACCAGTTTGCTAAACTGACGTACGGGTAACTGTACCGGGGGTTCGAATCCCCCCGCTTCCGCAGATAAAGTGGCTATTTCAGTCACTTTTCTTGTTTTAAAAGGGTTTAGAGTGCAATATCACACTGCAACGTTTTCGCATATTTTATATGTGTAGCACAAACAATTATGCACTATGAATAATATTTCTAGAAGATATGTGTTTGACAGGAAGAATCAAGTGCAAATCTTTATCCGATGTCAGATTTTGGAATAAATCGGATTTCTCCGAACTTACCATATACGATTTCATAGGACTCTCAGATATTCCCAGAACGGATGCAACAACATCCCTGATGCCTTCGTTCATATTTTCTTCAACCATTGTACGAGGTGAATACAGGAAGATGACGCACAAGAGAAAATAATGCTTCGAGTCATACTTGAATGTATTTATATTCTCATTTTCTTCACATATTTCACAGACCCAATCATAAACTACAGGAATAAGTGTTGTATCATCCAAATGGGGAGTGAATAAACTTTTCTTTATCTCTTGCCATTTTTTGACTTCATCGGCTGTTTGTATAAAATTCTTTACTTTTTCTTTTAAGCTTTCCATAACATATTATATTTAAATCATTATTTTTGTTATGGTTGCGTAGGTAACCTAATAGTGCTTAATGAAAAAGAGACAATCCTTGGTAGGGGTGTCTCTTCTTTTTTAGGGCTCTTTGAATAAAAAAGGACAGCTATTGCCGTCCCTATAATTTGATAGTAAATTATCTAGTCTTTATATTTTTCAAAGAAAATACCTCTTGCTAGTAATATTCCTCTTTTTTTTAATTCAAAAAGTTCTGGGATATAATTTCCATATTTAGGGTAGGCTTTACCTTTTTTTATTAAGTAATATTTTCTAGGAAACCAATATTTAATGTCTGACTCTTTCATCTTCGATATATCATATGATACAGAGGACTCAAACTTTATTCGTTCAGGTTTAATATCTGTTTCATATTTTAGGTATGTGTGATTATAATCATAAGCACTATAAGGGCTAGCCCATTTTCCATCTTTGGTTTTATAAAGATTGAAATATTGATACTTTTGATGATACAGCGTTCCATCAGGAGAGATAGATACAAAAAGCATCACATTGTCATATCTAGAGAATGCAGGTACACCATAATGATCATATGCTCTAAACTTAATTGTATCAGAAGGATAATTGCCATATACATTCTCTATGATTTTATATTCACAATTAAACCCGGTATCCATCGGCATTGACACTCTTCCATCAGGGAGTGTGTCGATTTTATATGGAATCTCTTCTATTTTTATTTTTTCACCAACAAACACATATAAACTATCTTTACGAGTTTGAGCTTTGCTGCTCACAATACAAGAAAAGATTAATAATAGTAATATATTATGCTTCATAGTATTATTTTTAGTTTCTACAAAGATAGAGAATAAGGGATAGGAAAGAGATTAAAACGGTGTATAATTATTAACAGATTATTCTATTGGCTTCCATGCGAACATTTGATTATTATTAAAACTTGTCCGATTCCAAAATTCAATCCAGCCATCTAAATTTTCGTGAACTGTCTTTACTCTGTAATCAACAAATAATCTCCCTCTGACCATTTTAATTAGAGCTAGTTGTGTTGTTAGTTTAGGTTCCGTTTTCAGAACAAAGTCTTTGTTATTATAAGTTTATTAATGTCGGTCATGATAATGTTTCTATTGTTCGCACTGTGGTTTTACTTATATATTTTGATAGGTGCTTATATTGTTCTTATTAGTTTATACATGTTTTTATATTTCTCTATATACGGTTTGTTTTTTATCTATACATTTGAATCATTATAAATAATTTTTTCTAAAAAAATGTCTCATGAAAGAGATTTTTACTTTCCATATTTTTATTATTACATGCATCTTCATTTCTATTACCTCCTTGGGACTACAACCCGTTAGTGCACAGTCGAAGTTACCTGTGATTGAAGCCAACAGCGAAAGTGTAATAATTAAGGATGGTAAATACGTTGAAATAGATTGGAAGCTTAATCCGAAATTAAAGCCCGATACTTATTTTGTAAATATCCCGTTTCGTGAAAGCAAAGTGCAATTTGAGACAGATAAAGACAGTCTGTTTTTCGATACATCGCCGGGCAGTAGTTATGAATTTATAGTATTACTCAACAAAAAAGACAGTTGTTATATAAAAATAGCATCTGTATTGCCTCCCGATTCGGTAAAGATGACTTGCTCAGATTCCTTCCCAATAGAAATACCTTTTACTTTGATCGGTTCAAGAATCTATTTTAAAGGTATGTTAAACAATAAACCCGTTAACATACAATTGGATTTGGGTGCAGGAACAAATACTGTAAACGAAAAAGCAGTAGATAATCTTCAACTTAAATTTACGAGTTTGACGTTAGTGAGTAATACCGAAGGGCTGAGTGAGCGAAGAACAAGCGAAAATAATAATCTGGCTATTGGCAAAATAGATTGGACGGGGATGCCCTTTACAGAAGTTGGCAATATGCAGGATTATGAAGATTTGATAATAGGTAATGGGGTGTTCAGGGATAAGGTAATAGAGATCGATTATGATCGTAACCTTTTTGTAATACATACACAGTTGCCCTCTAAGGTTAAAGATTACAAAAAACTTCCGGTTTATTACGTTCAGAACAGACCTAAATTCGAAGCCGAATTTGTCCACAATAATACAAGATATGATTTTTGGTTTCTTTTCGATACCGGAAGGGATGGGACAATGCTTATAGGTGAGGATTTTACTTCGAAAAATAATCATTGGGACGAATTAATCCCTTTGACGATGATAAAAGGACGAAAGATAATACGTTTGGATGCTACAATAGCTGGTGTTAAATTTGCGGACATAGTTACCAATGCAGCGGATCCGGCGATGCCGAATGGAAGATCAAGCTTGTTTGGTAATCAGGTTTTAAATCACTTCAATGTGATACTTGATAATAAAGAAGGGTTTATCTATCTGAATCCGAATACTCGCTTCAATGAACCCTATTCCGATTATCAGAAATATTTGGAGGATATTTCAAAAACGAAGAAATCATCAACACAGTAATCTCATATACAACTTTAAACAAATCAGGTATTGATATTTTAAATAGTCTACCAACAAAGCAAGACTATCTAAATCTAAATGCCTACCTTGCCAAGATGTCTTACTATATCATCTTGTGTATATCCTATTTTCTTTCTCGCTTTTTGAAATATTCGCCTACCCTCATACCTCTATCGTTAAATCATTTCCTGTTAATGATTTGAATAAGTTTTGGAGTGGTGTAGGTATTCTATTTCACGTTCAAAACAATAGAATATATTTTTTTGCTTGTCAGATAAAAATAAGAGTTGTAGTGAATGTATTCTTCTCCCAATGAGAAGAATTTTCTTTCAAATACACACTTCAATAGTATATCTTCTGTTAGGGGATGGGGCGAACATTTTTATATTTGGATTTAAAACAGTCTCCGTAAAATACTTTGTCCTTTCGGAGCTCAGTTACTTTAAAGAATCTTTTATCGCTCCATATGTCGCGGATATAGCTTCCTATCATCAGATCCCCTACTTTTATTTCTTCCATATTATTTGAGTTTAATTGTTATATTATAAAATTCTTTTTATATACTTTTAAGGGCTATTTTTTATTATAAAGTATGAGATTTTTTGATTCTGAGTGGAAAAACAAATTAGATTCATCCCTTAAAAAAGAGATCAGATTTATATTAGATACATATGGATATGAAGATAAAACTGGGGATATAGAGAAAGCTATGAATATTTTCACTAGATTATATTCAGATGTAACATGTGAAAATGTTAAGAAACTTCTTAACTCTAAGTTATTACGCCCATTAGTCCATTTTTACGAAAGCCACGACTTGGATTATCGATCTAGCGGCCTATCATTGTATTCGTTCATACTCAATGATACAAAACATTATCTACTATTTTCAATAATCTATGAGAATGAAGAATCTAACTATACACTCAAGACTGAAAAGGTAGAGCTATTTATTTAAGTGTGGTCTTTCATCTGTTTATCTGTTATTGATTGATTGTTTGAATAATTGTTATATTTGAAAATTAAAATTTAATTAATGAAATATTTAAAGATTTTAGTAGCAATAATTATCTTAACAACTTTGTTAAGTTGTATGGAATTTACAACCGATGATCCTAATAAAGCTTTTAGAAGTTGGACCGGAATAAATGAAGAGAATACGGAAGTAAAAGTATTGTATGGGAGATATTGGCGATCAGCGCATTTTACGTTAGAATATGAAGCGGTATTTAAAATGACAGCCTCAAAAGAGTGGGTGAACCAATTAATCGAATTTAATTCTCTAAAAGCATCAGAGGGACCAAATACCCCAACCCCCATTAATGATGTAGCTCTTGATTGGTTTCATCCTACATCAGATTATAAGATGTATACCGATAGTGATCGTTTCAAACATCTATATTTATGGATTCATCCAAGTTCTGATACGATTTATATATTTGATCGAGTATTATAGTCTGTCGATACTCCTTTTTCATTACTCTTTTGCTTTAATTATTTTGCGACTTTGAGGTATGGATAAATTAATTTTGGAGTTTCTACCATTATAATACCTATATGTGCATTAGTTATTATAATCTTAGTATCATTCGGCATCTATCAACGGGCTAAGAGAAGCGGTAGAATTATATTAAGAATTGTAATGAAAGTTTGGTTAAAATGTTTATGTTTGTAAAAATCAAATACAATCTTATTATGGAAATCGCATTAACATTATCAACAATTATTTTTATTGTATTCGGGATTCTTCAAATTATTTTATTTTTTAAAATATGGGGTATGACTAACGATGTAAGCAATATAAAAAGCAAATTGAATTTTACGAACCACTCTTTATTAGAAA
>JBKECE010000261.1:0-40077 GCA_047974325.1 Dysgonomonas sp.
GGCCAAATAAGGATCCTCTCCATAACATTCTACAACCCTTCCCCAACGCGGATCTCGAGAAACATCCAAGATCGGCGAATAAATATTCGTATAACCAAGTGCAATGGCTTCTTTTGCCGTCACATTCGCAATCTCACGAATGAGTTGCTTATCCCAAGTAGAACCTTGACCGCATTGTGCAGGAAACATTGTCGCTTTTGTGTGGCATAAACCTCTGATTCCTTCGTTTGTGTAATCAACAGGTATCCCCAAGCGAGTCTCTTCTACAAACCATTTTTGGATCAGATGCCTGTTGTCTATGCTTTTCTCGAACGGATAAGCCAGACTGCCAAGTTTTCCTATTCCGTTTGCCTGCTCATCAATGTTAGCTATGCCGTCTTTCCAGATTTCGGATTTCCAGCCGGAAGTAGGCAAAGAATCTTTCAATACCCTGCCGGAACCATACAAGGTTGCCAACTGGCAGGTTTTTTCCTCTATATTCATCTGTGATAACAAGTCTGCAACTCTGGCATCAATTGACGCTTTCGGATTCTCATAAATATCCATTTTCCCATTCTTGTTAAAATCAATCCATCCGTTTTTGTATATTGATGACGGAGGTGATTTTTTTTGAGCAAAGAGTGGCTGACCGATTGCATAACAGAAACATACAATCAGGCTAAGTTTGATATATTGTTTTCTCATATAAAAAAGTAGTCTTACTTATATTGTTCTTTTTTTACTTCATAATATTTTTGCATGGTGAAGAATGCTTTTTTCTTAATTCCCCAAGAAGATATAAGGCCTTTTCGGTTAAAAAAATCCTGAATATTAGACAACTGACGACGAGGTGAACGGAAATCGACCAAAATCCAAGGAGACAAACCCGACAATCCATCTATTTTGTCCAGCATGGCCAAATTCTGGATATACAGTTCTTCTTGATATTCTTCGTTCCATTTATGAGTTTTGTCGCCGTGCAATCCTTGAAGAGCTTCTCCTCCAAATTCACTAATAATAACGGGTTTATCGTATGGGATTTCCCATTGCATATCTTTACATGATTCGTTGCTCCCTCTATACCAACCAATATACTGATTAAAACTGATGACATCAACATATTTGTTCATGTTATCATCCAGACGATTCACATTGTTTGGAGCTTTAGTCACCTCCATCGCCATACTTATCAGGCGGCTATTATCCTGTGACCGTGCATAATCCGACAAATTGGCTAGAAACTTATCACGTGCATCGCTGTGCGGTGTTTCGTTGGCTATAGACCAAATGATCACAGCACACCTGTTCTTGTCTCTGTATATCATATCGTGCAACTGAGATTGGGCATTGTTATATGTGTCTTGATTTTCCCATGAAATCGTCCAATATACAGGAATTTCCGACCAAACCATTAATCCCATTTCTTCTGCCACACGCACCATGTGTTCATTGTGAGGATAGTGAGCCAGACGAACATAATTACAGCCCATTTCTTTTGCCCATGAGAGCAAAGTCACGGCATCCTCCCTAGACCATGCACGACCGCTTCTGAACGGGGCTTCCTCATGGATACTTATCCCTCTCAAGAAAATATGCTTACCGTTCAGCAATATTTGCTTACCTTTTGTTTCTATGGTTCTGAAACCTATTTTATCCTCTATGTTTTCGTTCGATTTACTTATCGAGACTTGATATAATTTCGGATTCTCCGGACTCCACAATAGTGGTTTAGACTTCACCTCAAAACTTGCCTTACCATTAGCATCGGTCGTTAATTTCTGATTCAATTTCAATTCAGGTATATTAATAGTCACGGATTCGTTCGCAACAGCAGAATTCAATTTGACCCATCCCTTTATCAGATTAGGATTTGATTTATCCAACTGAACAGAATAATCCTCGATATAGGTATCCGGCACTTCGGCAATCAGCACGTCACGAGTGATTCCACCATAGTTCCACCAATCCATATTCACAGTCGGGACGTTGTCTTTCGCTCTTTTATTGTCTACCTTAAGCACGACAAAATTGTCTCCATCCTTTGCCACATCAGTTACATCAAAATTGAACGGCGTGTATCCGCCAATATGTTCACCTACTTTTTTACCATTCACATATACAATGGCTTCATAGTTTACAGCTCCGAAATAAAGGATATATCTCGTTCCCGTCTTTTTCACGAGATTGAAATCTTTCTTGAACCAAACAGTTCCTTCATAAACAAACAGCCGTTCATCCTTCGAGTTCCAGTCGGATGGAATATCCATGATAGGAGAAGTGTCCAGATCATATTCAACAAGATCATTAGGATTGTCCGGTTTTTTGTTTTCAAAAAAACCATTATCTACAAATGGTTTTAGCCGATAGTCGTAGTATCCGTTTTCCAACGGGTCTATAACATAGTTCCATTTACCATTCAGCGAAATATGCTGTCTGCCATAGATATTAGACACCAATGGAATTTCTTGGGCTTTTATACTTCCTATTATACATAACAATAAAAGAAAGACGATCTGTTTTTTTTTCATACCGTGTGATATTTAATATATTTCATCTAGATTAGTTTATTTGAAACTTTGTTTTCAATCCGTCTTGGCTATTTCCACCAACCATTAGACTAAATTCTCCGGGTTCAACCACGTTTTGCATATCAATGTTCCACAAAGCAAGTTTTTGCATGGGAAGGCTGAATTTAATAGTCTTTGTTTCTCCAGCTTTCAGGGTTACCCGTTCAAAACCCTTAAGTTCTTTATTGGGAGTGGAAACTGATGCCGCAATGTCCGAAACATAAAGTTGCGCAATCTCACACCCTTCACGTCTACCTGAGTTTTTTATGTCTACACTGATGGTCAATGTATCTGAAACCGATAATACATCTTTAGATATTTTCAGGTTTTTGTATTCAAATGTGGTGTATGATAGTCCAAAACCAAAATCAAATAGAGCATCAAAACCTGCATCCAGATAATATGATGTGTTTCCGAGCGAAGATTGCCTTGCTTGCAATGGTATGTCGTTCAACAGTTTCTCTGTTTTCTTGGCAGGTCTGCCTATTTTTTCGTAATTGTAATATAACGGAATTTGTCCCACCATCCGAGGAAATGTAACAGGTAGTTTACCACTTGGATATGACCGTCCGAACAATATATCGGCCAGAGCAGGTCCACCCATCGTTCCCGGATGCCATGCATATAACAAAGCTTCTGACATGTTTAATTCTTTTTCTATGGTCAATGGCCGTCCTGCCATTACAATAGTCACAATAGGTTTTTTCGTTTTACTCAATTCTTCCAATAGATCAGATTGGGCTCCAACCAAATTTAAGGATGCCATAGAATGAGCTTCTCCAGAGAGAATCGATTCTTCACCAATAAACAACAATACCACATCAGCTTTGTTTGCAGCAGCTATTGCTTTGCTGAAATTTGATTTGATGGTATCTCTTGTGAAAGCCAAAGCCTGCTCATAGATGAAATTTACATCTTTGCCGAATTGTTCTTTCAAAGCACTCAAAGGTGTTTGAGTTCTATCCTTTTCACCATCAAAGCACCATGTTCCCATTTGTTCGTGAGGTGCATCTGCCATAGGACCTATGATGGCTACTGTTTTCACTTTATCCGATAGAGGCAATATATCATTCTTATTTTTTAGAAGTACACACGATTCTTCTGCGACCTCTTTTGCCGCCTTGAGATATTCTGCCGAATAAGCTTTTTTATTTACTTTTATTTTTACATATGGGTCATTAAAGAGTCCCAATCTTATTTTCAAACGAAGAATATTCCTTACCGCATCATCAATGGTTCTCTCCGACACTTTATTTTCTTTCACCAATTGTTCCAGATTGTCGATGAAGCTGTTTGAAACCATATCCATATCCATTCCGGCATTAACAGATTTCATGGCTGCATCTTTTTTATCTTCACAAAAACCATGATTCACCATAACACTGATCGAAGCCCAATCGGACACTACAACTCCATCAAACTTCCATTCATTGCGAAGCACATCAGTCAACAAAAACTTGTTTGCACTCGGAGGAATACCATCATTGGCATTGAAAGATGTCATCAACGTGGCACATCCAGCCTCTTTTATCACCCTTTCAAATGGAGGTAGATATACTTTTCGCAACATACGCTCAGGAATATAAGACGCATTGTAGTCACGACCACCTTCGACTGCTCCATAGCCTATAAAATGCTTAGCGCAAGCAGCTACGGAAGAGGGATTCGAAAGATCCATCCCCTGAAATCCTTTTACCATGGCAATAGCCATTTCTTCTGTAAGGTAAGTATCTTCACCAAAGCTTTCGGCTATACGTCCCCAACGAGGATTACGTGAAATATCCATCATCGGAGCAAAAGTCCATCGGATCCCGTTTTCTGAGGCTTCTATTGCAGCGATTCTAGCTCCTTCTTCTACGATAGCAGGATTGAAGGTTGCAGCCAGCCCTAGCGGGATCGGAAAAATTGTCTTAAATCCATGAATCACATCCCGGGCAAATACAATCGGAATGCCTAATCTTGATTGATCTACTGCTACCCGTTGCAATTTGTTGAGTAGTTCCGGATCTTCTGCATTCAAAATAGATCCTACTTCTCCATCTTGTATTTGTTTATATAGTTTCTCATCCGGTGTGCGTGCATTCAATTGGTTCATTTGTCCAATTTTTTGCCGCAATGTCATCTGCGACAAGATATTTTCTATCTGAGTATCAATATCCTGTTGTGCAGAGATACTCAGATTTATGCAGCAGCATAGTGCCAGACTGAAAAATTTTATTCCTTTCGATTTCTTCATCTTTATTTCTTTTTGTCAAAATATTGGATTAGATTATACACATTATCATTGACTTTTTCCATTTGTTCGAGCAATGGAACATATGGTTCAAAATACCGGCTCACAACCCCTTTATTAGAATCTCTGTTTGATGGATCTGTGGTTAAATCGTCCGGATCATTATCCATATATTTGAACCAGTGCCACCCCACACAATTCTTATTTTTAATCAGTCCCAATGTAAAGTTCTGATAAAAATATCCTCTATCCCGTTGAGTGTGTACAAGCCACCCGGCACCTGTGATATTCGGCAATCCTGAATCTTCTGCTTTGGTATACCATTCGGTGATGAGAAAAGGTTTGCCGGACCAGTCTGCCCAATGGTTGAGTAAATCCTGATCGGGTTCCCATTTTCGATAATGATTGATGGAGATTATGTCCATATATTTTCCGGCAACTCTAAATATGTCCGGATTAGAAAGTTCCTGTCCGTTTTTCTCCTGATTGAAACGGCATCCCAGATACAGATGGTTCGGATCTGCTTTGCGCAAGGCTTCCGAAACCTTTTTCACATACGTTTCAAAATAGAAGGCTGTAAATGCGGCTCTATCCTCATCAGTTATATCACTCGGAGAGGAATCTCTTCCTTTACGATCATCCAACCAATCTTTTGCAGCAATATAACCTTGTTCATCTTTTGCCAATAGATTTAAATGCCTGTCTAAGGCATCGTAGACCCAAGGCAATTCATTGTCGGTAAAATATCCAAGCAGATATTTATCGTTTTTATATTTGGCTAATGGTTCGATAGCTTCCGCTATATAATTTTCAAATTCTTTATCAAAAACCATGATCAGGTCAAACCGATATCCTTGCCAACCGGCTTCCTTGTATTTATTGTCAAACTTTTTCAAGTGCTGATTTTTATAATTGCCCATTGGCGAAACAATTATCGTATAGACTAACGGATTGTCCATCTTTCTCAAAGAATCAACATTTGTCCAAGCCCCAGCTCCGTTAAATCCATAACCTTTTAACATTATAGATTCCTTTTGTTGCCAATTTGTGAAAGACAAGTATTTTTGCTCAAATATTTGCTGTTGCTTATCCGATTTTCCAGGATTGAAAGCAACCACAGCTCTATGAATGAAAGGATAACCTTCGGGATCGATGATCCACCAGCGATTGTCTATTTTCTCTGTCCGGAAAAAACCTGTTGCACGTTGCTGTCCGATTTTCCAACCTCCATATTGAGAGGTTTGCGGTTCTTTTTTCAGTCTGAATCCGGACAACCGATCTATGGTTAATGCCTTATAAAGAGACCAAACAGAGTCTTTCGCATCTCTTTTGGATTCGACCATCTGATAATCGGTCTTCTTTTGGCTAAATGCTAAAAGAAAAGTAACGACAACCAGAAGGCTACAAATAATTCTTTGCATACTCGTCACATTATAGATAATAAGAAAAAAATAAGTTTTTCAATATCCACTCCTGCTATTCAGATTCTTATCAAAACAGGAGTGGACAAAGTGTAGATTTTCAGTTAGTATTTAACTTTAAATCCTTGCAACAATCCCTGATAGGCGGGCTTGCGTTGATAGTTTGCATCAAAGACCAAAGGCCAGTCCGGTTTAGTGGCAACTGATGTGTTTGTGTCGCACACTCCCCAGAATGTGATTCCATATCGCTGATCTACAGGCAGGTCATTCATCGCTTTAGACACTTCTCTATACCAAATCTGCTGATTATTGAACACTACGGTTTTCAGAGAATCAGTTACATCACTGTCTTTTATTTTACTGTCTGAATTGACGGATACATCCAATTCTGAGACATGCACTTTCATTTTTGTTGATGCTGCAATCATAACAATGGCATTTCTGATATCGGACGTTGCTCGCAATGTGTTTGTATGCATCTGCAAACCAACTCCATCAATTGGAACACCTTTTGCTTTGAGATCTTTCACCAGATTATTTACACCCATTCTGCGTTGTGCACTATATTCATGGCCATATTCGTTATAGAACAACAAGGCATCGGGATCTGCTTCATGTGCAAATTGAAAAGCCAAAGCTATGTAATTGATTCCAATTTTTTTCATCCATATGTTCTCCTTCGTTCCGTCTGTTGTATAGACCTCGCCTTTGTCATTTATCACTTCGTTGATAACATCCCACGAAGCTACTTTTCCCTTGTAATGGCCTACCACATCATAAATATATTGCTTCATAATACCAACAAATGCCGCAGAATCACCTTGATAATTTTTAAGCCAATCAGGTGTATGTTTATACCATAAAAGGGTATGTCCGTGAACTTTTAGACCATTCTGTTGTGCAAAATCCACTAAATAATCGCCATCCGAGAAGTCATACCTGCCCTGTCCGAGACTGATCGTATTCATTTTCATTGCATTTTCACCAGTCACACGAGTTGTATTGTCTATGATCGTTTGACGATATGTTGCATTCGTTTTCAGCGTATTTATATTCACCGCCATGCCAAAATCAAATGGAGCATCTTTCAGGTTTCCTTCGACCGTAGGCACTATCGGTATGCTGTTATCTGAATTGAATTCATCTTGTCCGCACGAAACCAAGAATGGAACCAATGCAAACATTATACATAAATATATAAATTTCATGATTTGTCTCTTTTTAGTTGTTAAAATTCTAATATCCCTCATTCTGATCTAATTTAAATCCTGTATTAGTGTCAATTATGGTTTGAGGGAAAGGTAACAATACGTGATAGTCCTGAATGCCCGGAACTCCATTTCTGGTTCCTGCTGCAATTGGATTATATTTACGTGTTCTTTCGATCAATGTTCCTGTTCTCACTAATGTTTCGCGACGCTCCTCCTCGGTTACGAGTTCACGAGCCCTTTCGTCCAGAATGAAATCTAAAGTCACCTGAGAATCTGTGATCGGCGTTGCATTTGATCGGGTTCTTACCAGATTTATATAGTATGCTGCTCCGTCCGTTGTGCTACTGTTACCGGTTTTATACAATGCCTCGGCCAGTAACAAATAAGTATCAGCAATTCTCAGATAGGTTTGATCTCCATAGGCATATGATTCACCCCAACGGTTGGGATCGTCAAACGTCCAATCCCATTTTCTCGTACTTGCCCATTTATGATTGTTGGTTGTCATAGCAGATGCATCCATGTCACAGATAATATCACGTCCATTCTTATCAACATATTTTTTTCTGACAGCATATTCACTAAAACGGTCATCTTGTGGTTCATAGATAGAAAATACCCATGCGGTGATCGAAGCACGACCCAATCCACGACCTCCATATTCGGGAGTATAAGCTACACCAAGATTGTTATATGCAGACACCCATGTCCGGCGCATGCTGTTATTGTATCTACCATTAACATTGTCGACCGGTGTGTTAGGCAACACCCAAAGAGCTTCGGTGTTTCCTTCACTAGGCAGAATGTTTCCATCGTAAAATTGATCCATAAATGGACATCCGGGCTGATCTTTGTTGACACCATAACGTTTTGTGATCAACTTGTAGTTGGGATTCGACACAGCTCTTTTCGCAGCTTCTGCCGCCTCTTTATTTCTGCCCTGCCATAGATATAAATCGGCAAGATAATGTTGAGCTACAGGTTTTGTTAGCACGGTCACATCTGTTGAATAATCTGGAAGGTATTTTTCAGCAAATATCAAATCTTCCTCGATGAGTTCTTGCACTTTTTCTACAGGATCTCTTCTCCAATCATCTCTGAAGTTCTCACCTGTGATTTCAACATCATTGATGGGTACAGGCCCAAATGTCATAGCCAGATGGCGATAGCACCAAGCACGCATCAATCTGGCGTGTGCTATCATCTCATTTTTGTTTGCAAGATTCTCTTCTTCATTCTTACCCAACCAATCCACATTGGAATTTTCAGCTCTGTTAATGACCATATTGGCCGTATTTATACATCTGTATAATATCAGAAATATACCCGGTCTTCCGGATGGATCTGTAACATCTCCATTCAAAAACTGCATGGTTGGAGTTAAATCAGCCTTGGTATATTGATTCAGTCCACGAGTCCAAGACAATTCAGTATTAGCCCATGCCACGTCTGTCCCAATTTTCCAGATCACACCAAGTTCGGCAGATTGTATTGGTTCGCGCCTCTCATCCCGAACAGTGTTAAGCATCGCATATTTGGCTGTTTTGAAGCCATTCAGATCGGTGAAGGTGTTGTCTGCAAAATTCTTGTCCTTTGCTGATTCATCTAAAAAGCTGTCGCTACATCCTTGCAAAAAGAAACTTCCTGCAACACATAATAATATAATATATCTAATCTTTTTCATAAACTTTTTCTTTTTCATAATTATAAACTTAATCTCAATCCGAACAAGTAAGTTCTGGTTATTGGTGTATTATAATCAGAGGATAATTCAGGGTCAAGACCCACATAATTTGTAAGTGTGAATACATTTTTCACATTGGTGAATATTTCCAGATTCTGAATATTCATTTTCGATGAAATACTTGTCGGGAAACGATATGACAAGGAAATATCATTTAACCGTACATACGAGGCATTATTGGTTTTGCCAAAATAATTTAATCCGTAGGGATTAGAGTCTGACCTGTTGGCCGGATAGGTATTTATTTTATTTTCCGGAGTCCACCATTCTCTCTGACGAATATTACTTTTTTCAAAATAAGTATTCATATATTCGGTATATCTTGTTGCTCCAAGTGCTGCATTGAAAAAGAAACTGAATGATATATTCTTATAGTTCAAGGTGTTCATAAGTCCAAATCTGAAATCAGGTTCGGTGCGACCGATCACATGTCTGTCGTCTACGGTTATTTTACCATCTTTATTATAATCTACAATTTTCACATCACCCGGTTTTGCATCAGGCATCCACGAATTGATAATATCATCCGATTCCTGCCAGATACCATCAAACTCATAAGAATAAATTATCCCGATTGGTTCACCGATAATCCAGTTGCTACCAATATTGTCCAGAGCTTTTCCTGATTCATCAAATAAACCAACATTCACAATCTTACTATTCTGATAAGATATATTAAAATCTGTGTTCCATGAAAAATCTCGGGTTCTCAGATTGATTGAAGAAAGTTGCAATTCGATACCGTTACTTTTTGTCTTACCTACATTTTGACGTATCCTGTCTGCTCCATTTATTTGAGGTATTTTCTTGTATAACAAAATGTCATATGTATTTGTAAAGTATGCATCTATACTACCAAACAAACGTCCTTTCAGCATCGAGAAATCTAAACCTACATTGAATTGACGGGACGTTTCCCATGTCAATGTCTTATCGGCCAATCCGGAAGGTCTAAGTCCAAACAAAGGGTTTCCACTATTATCAAGGTAATAAGACTCGGTCATGGTTGCCATTGTTTCGTATGCACTGATAGGGTGATTACCGTTTTCACCATAAGACAATCTCAATTTTGAACGGTCAAGCCAATCTAATTTTTTAATAAAGCTCTCCTCTTCCATGTTCCATCCGAGAGCAACAGATGGAAAAGTTCCATATTTTTGCCCTGCTCCAAATTTGGAATAAGCATCGCGACGAATCGTCGCTGTGAACAAGTATTTACCATTATAACTATAATTGGCTCTTAACATCTGAGCCAGAGATGTTTCTTTTGTATAAGTATCTGATCCTGTGATAAGTGTTGCATTTTCGAACTGGTAATATTCCCTGTAGTCACCCGGAAATCCGACACCTGTCATGTCATGGTATTTTGTTAACGTCTCACTGGAA
This sequence comes from Dysgonomonas sp., assembly GCA_047974325.1. Classification (GTDB taxonomy): domain Bacteria; phylum Bacteroidota; class Bacteroidia; order Bacteroidales; family Dysgonomonadaceae; genus QVMP01. Next base: position 10,542 of record JBKECE010000261.1, read on the forward strand.
CTGTAAACCCCTGTCAAGAATACATTGTGAACTCCAAACTGACGGGTATAGCTGACAATGTTCTCCAAAGACCAATCTTGTTTATACTGATTGTTCACAATCGCTTCTCCGCTTTTGTTCATACCATCAATTGTATTGGTCGATGATTTGTAGGTTTCTATCAAACGATTTCTAAAATAATATCCTCCTATAATCTTATAAGACAATCCTTTCACAAATGGGAAATCTACTTGCAGATAATTTGTTGTATTCATGCTTCTGGCAATATCTTCTTTCGCTATATTCAGTGCTGCCAACGGATTTGACTGATTCGCATCATCACTGTTTGGCCTGAATACCAAATTGCCGTTTGTATCATATGGTTCAGTCAACGGATTTAATGTTATTGCAGAACCTATATCCGCTTTAGTTCCGGGACGGGTTGCATACAATAAATTAGTAGATGTTCCAAATCTCAACCATTTGGTTATTTCCGTATCTACGTTTGCACGCAAAGAAAAACGATTGAATACATCATTGATAGCCACACCTTTATTCAAACTCGCATTACCTCCAATAAAATATTTTGCTCTTTCTGTTCCACCGGATATAGACAAATTATAGTCCTGACTGAATCCGGTTTGCATAGTCAGATCTAGCCAATCAGTATTCACTCCTTTGAGGTATTGTTCGGTTTCGAAAGCAGACACGGATGCTCTTTGTTTTTTGAAATTATAGAACTGTGTTGCATCCATCATATCGGGAGTGTTAATAACATTGCTCCATCCAGTGGTTCCACTGAACGAAATCACAGGTTTGCCCACAGTCCCTTTTTTGGTTGTGATGAGTATAACACCATTGGCAGCATTCGAACCATAAATAGCAGCAGATGAGGCATCTTTCAGCACCTCCATAGACTCTATATCCGCAGGGTTTATTTCCGACAAGAATCCAGTGTATTGCACTCCATCCAGAATAATCATTGGTCCGCCATCATTGCCAAGACTTTTGCTAGCACGCACACGCATTGTGGTTCCACCTTCGGCAGTTGATGACGTGTTAGTAATATTCAAACCGGGAAGCTTTCCCTGCAATGATTGCACTATATTTGGCGATGGCATATTTTTCAAATCATCCGGTTTCACAGACACCACAGCACCTGTTACATCCCGGCGTTTCTGTACGCCATAGCCCACCACAACAATCTCGTCCAAAACTTTATCGGTTGGCTGCATGACTACATCAATAACCGTATTGGAGCCGATTGTTACAATTTGTTTGCTATAACCCAAATAAGTAAACTGGAGAGATGTTGCTAAAGCCGGAACATTCAATACATATGTTCCTTCGAGATCGGTAGTTATGCCGACATTGGGATTCCCTACGACTATAATTCCGACACCTATCAAAGGTTCGCCTTTTTCATCAACAACTTTTCCCTTGATCGGAATCGTATTTGTTTGTGCACTTGCTGTCATGGCGACGATTAGTGACAAAAAAAACATTAATAGATTTTGTTTTCGCATAGTTATTAGATTAAAATATTTAACGAAAACAAAATTAGATTGCAACCCCAGAATCTATCTTATAATCTTGTTCAATATAATTATAAAATAATTCAGAGAACTACATCACAACGTGTTGTAGAGATATATATTGAGTATTCAGACTCATTTATTTTATATTTTCGTCAATGAATTGTTTCGGACTCTTACCATAAATTTTCTTGAAGCAGGTACTGAAATATGCCGCTTCGTCAAAACCTACCATTAAAGCTACCTCGTTGATAGAATATTTTTTTTCGTTGAAATATTGAATCGCCTGATTCATCCTCACTATTTTGATATAATCATTGGGAGTGTAGCCAGTTATCGCATTGAATTTCGTATATAATAAAGTGCGGCTCAAACCCATTTCTTTTGAAAAATCCGAAATAGAAAAAGACGTATTGGTTATATTATCTTCTATAATCTTCGTTGCCAGACTGATAAACTCATTGTTCAGTTTATTCTCTATTTCGTTGTTCGCATCACTTGATTTGTCAATTCCTAAAAATTTTAACCTGAGTATCTTCCTGTTTTGGATTATATTATCAATTTTGGTTCGGAGATAATTGAGATCGAATGGTTTTTCTATATAATCATCAACTCCCAGATTAAATCCTTTTGTGATATTTTGCTGATCATTGACAACTGTCAGCAATATGACCGGAATATGGGATGTCTCGAACGTCGTTTTTATCTTTTCACAGAGGTCAAAACCTGTCATTTCCGGCATCTGCAAATCAGAAACAACAATGTCGGGATTGATCTTCTGAATGTTTTGCCACGCATCCAACCCATTCGGAGCTGTGCTTATCTGATAATAATGACTTAGAGACAACTTCAGATAAGTCCTCAAATCATCATTATCCTCTACAACCAGAACTTTGAGTTTGAGCTTATCCATATCATTCTGTTCCTGATCCATGAAAGAATCTTTGTCTATGATCGGAAAATTATTTTTATCTAACTTCACATCATCCGAATAACTATCCTTACCGTGTTTAAATTGAATATAGAATTCAGATCCTTTGTTTTCAGTACTGTTCATGCCTATGTTTCCTTTGTGTAAGGTTACATATTGTTTGACAAGCATCAACCCAAGACCCGATCCGGATTCCTGAGAATTTACGGCATTCCCTGCACGATAGAATCGCTTGAAGAGAGCATCCCTATCTTTTTTGGGGATTCCTATGCCATCATCAATCACCGATATCTTCCAGTAGTTTGGTTCGGATATCAAGCGCACCAATATCGATCCGCCTTCATTTTTGGTATATTTTATAGCATTGGAGACCAGATTGTCGAGTATCCGATCCATTTTTTCAACATCTATCCATTCATAGACATCTTTCTCAGGGAGTTGAAGTTCTATGTTTATTATTTTCTTTTGGCTTCCCAATCTCCAATACTCAGCTTTATTCACTAAATATTCAGATATATTCATCTTCCTCAGAATCAGCTGTTCTTTCTTTTCATAAGCTTTCTGAAAATCAAGTAACTGAGAAAACATTTTATTCAGCTTGTTCAGATTATCTGTCACAAGACCAAATAGGTATTCTGTTTTTGGGGATGATGATCCGATTTCTTCTTTCAACTGAAACAACGGACTATTGATCAGTGTCAGAGGTGTTCGAATGTCGTGAGCCGTGTTAATGAAGAATTTAATCTTTTCTTCTGATTGCTTCTTTCTGATGCGGGTTCTGACATAAAGAAAGACAGCATAACCGATAATAGCTAATATTAATGTTTCAAGAATCCGCGCCCATGCAGTGTTCCAGAAAGGAGGATTCACCGTAATCTTTATCTCCCTTTCGTCAATTATTTTGTTGCTTCCATCCAGATAACGAACTCTAAAAACATAATCTTTAGGCTCTAAGTTTGTATAATTTGCAATATGCTCAGCAGTAGGTTTGACCCAATTTTGATCCAAACCATCCAATTTCCACATATATTTCCTATTTTGTCGATTAGCCATATCGATAGCCGAAAAATCAATGGAGAAAGAGTTCTGTTTATAACTCAACTTCATTTCTTTTGTGTTTTCTAAAGACGTTTTTAATGGCGAATCTTTGTCGCCCGGCTTTATAATCTGATTAAACAAACTGAAACCTTGAAACACTATTTTTCCCTGCGGAGGATATGACCTTATATTGGTGGGATTAAAATAAGTAACCCCTTCATATGAGCCAAAATACATTGTTCCATCAGATGCTTTGGCTCTTGATAATTGGCGAAATATGTTTCCTGAAATGCCATCTGCAGTAGAATACATTTCAATATCTTCACTTTTCAGATTAAGTTTTCCCAACCCATTCTCTGTAGAGAACCATAAATTATTATTTTCAAAAAGCAGGGCATAAATAATATTGGATCGTATGCCTTCCGGTTGAGCAAACTGCCTGACAGTTCCTGTTTTGATATTGCATCTATTAATGCCTGCACCGTATGTCGCAAGCCACAAAATAGAATCTGATTCCATATACATATCGCTCACATAAAAGCTTTTCAGTTTTTTGTTTATCGGGCTGCTTTCTTTTGTCTTAGCATCTGCCGAAATCTTATAGATTCCCGATTCTGAGGATATTAAAACACCTCCACTCTTCAGCGGAAGAATATAATTTGCTTGTGATACCTGAACTTTCGTAAAGAGGTCAGTTTTGACATCCAATTTTGTCACGATCCCTTTTTTCCCACCAGTCCATATATTTCCTTCACTATCTTCAGCAATGGTATATATAAAATTGGTACCAATACTATTCTCCGTATTGCTTTGCTGCACATATTGTTTTCTTATGTTTCCTTGTTTGTCCAAAACAAATACACCCGAAGAATATACAGATGCCCAGATCATTCCTCTGGAATCTTCCATCAACGTGATGATATTCTTTGAATCCAGAAATTTGTGCCAGACATTCGTTTTCTTGTTCCATAGGCTTATACCATTTTCGGTAGCAAACCATATATTATGATCAGAATCTTCCAAGATGTCGCATACTACATCATGACACAACGTATTACTATTGTTAACCTCATGTTTCAGTGTCTGGAAGCCAGATTCGGTGAAATTAATAATATTTATTCCGTTCGAAAACGTTGTCAGCCATATTCTATTATTCTCTTTTTCAGTGTAAATACCATAAACTGCATCCCCATTAATCCGTCTGTTGGGCTCTGCCCATTGGTTGTAGATAGTCTTTGTTCTCTTCGTCTTTTTATCTATTACATACATTCCTACACCCTCTGTCCCGATGAGCAACAGATCGTTCCCGTATTCATGTATGGTCAGTATAGGATGGAAATACAGACCGGGTTCTATGACTTGTTCCATAGCAGATGTTTGCATATCATAAACTAATAGACCTTTGTCAACAGTTCCCACCCATAATTTTTTTTGCTTTGCATCGTAATAGCAGGTTTCAAGCGTTGTACTTTTCTCTTTAAGTATAGATGTATCTATCAGGTATTTGAATTTGTGTGTTTTTGTATTAAACAGACTCACATCCTGACTTGTAACAATCAGCATATTGTCATCATCAAATTCTTTGACTGTCTTTATACTTTTATTATCGAGACCTTGTATATTAAAATACGTAGCTTTCTTTTTATCCTTCTTCAATTCGATCAGAGATGATTTTGACGCAAGCCATATATTATTAGATGAATCGAAAAAGACCGATTTCAAATAACCGCCCGCATCGTAGAAATTAACAAATTCATCCCTACTCTCATCGTATTTCAAAATAGATCCACGGTCTGTATACACCCATAGATCGGAATTTCTGTCCAACAAAGTCTGCGTCAAACGGATAGGGGTAGTGCCTCCCCGAAGAATGTTTATCGAGTAATTTTTTATATTCAAACCATCATATCTGTCAACTCCAAAGCGTGTCGATATCCAGACAAATCCTTTTTTGTCTTGTACGATATTGAATGTATGGCGTCCGTTGATACCATCATCAACACCCAAATGTCTAATCTGTTGCGCACATATAAAACTGGACGAAACAAAGAACATAATTATAAGAAACAAGCTGATTTTCATCAGAATAGATATTAGACTCTCATCTATTGTCTGATTATTGTATTTATTCATACTATTAAAGAACATTTAGAATAATCGTCATATTCCACTGCTAAGGTTATTGTTACAATATTAATTATTAAAAGTGACAATCGCAATTAATAAACCTGAATGATATTAATGCCTAAACGATCCAACTCTATTTATGAACAATAGAGTTGAATCGCTGAATGAGTCTTGAGTGATTTTCAGGACTTGATTTAACTGACTATAATTTTCCGAACCACTATATTTGTTTCATATTTGATTGTGATCAAATACATTCCTTTCCTGCTCATTTGAAACGAATAATCAGTGGATGCAACATCTGAAAAGAGCATTTTTCCACACAAGTCGTACAAAGAGATTTGCGAAGTGGAAGTGAGTCCTTTGATGTTTACACCATTCGTGTCACAACTTATGATTATGCTATCGGAGTCTGACTTTGAAATAGAAGATTGATAATATTTTTCCACAACCTTCTGAGCATAACGTTCTCCCAGAGTGATATTACCTGCCCTGTCGAAGTGAACATCTCCCGAAGCCCGAGGCAACAACCGGTCTGCCGAAACCCAATCCGAATTAGAAAGAAATGTTCCAATTGTCTGAATCATCGTATTAAAGATTGCCGAGTTGCTCCATGTGTGGATGAGTTCTCCCGCCAAAAAATATGCATTGGGAGACGATAAATCCGTCCTGATGTTTTCGACCATAGACTTCAACTGACTTGGGTAAATCTCAACCTTAGCAGAACCGCTGTTAGATTCACCCTGATGCCAGAGAATGCCTTTCAGTTCTCCCCATTTCAAAGCATTCAGAGTTCTTTCTACGGTTTTTTCGTATAAAGATTGTCCTTTTTCCCACTCTTCAATAGCACTGCCACCTCTTGCATTGACGATCATACCGGTCTTTATTTCGGGCATATTGTCATTCATATATTTGGCAAATCCCCAAGCCGGACTCACTTGCTGCAAACTAAGTTCTTTACGGATATTGGAATATTGATTCATTGGATTCACAGCTTCTTCAAAATTAAATTCAGGAGTGAACAGATATGAATTTTCGAGAGGAATATTATCTCCCAGTGAGGCATCCATATAGCCACGACCTGCCATATTTGATTGACCGATACATAGATATAAATCTAGTTTAGGTAACACTCTGAACGCAATTGTATATTCCGTTATGCTTTGTTTATCTCCCGAAGTGACATTGATCTTACCTATCCGGTCATTTTCTTCATTCGAAAATATGTTTACAGGTTGTGTATATATGATTTCCTGGCTTTGAGAAGATCCCGTAAACGATATTACAGGTGCTGTGGTTTGTGTGTACGGATAAAAATATTTGTACACAAACTTTTGAGAACTGAAAAATTCTATTGGATGACCATCCACACTAATCGATTTTAGCAGTGCATCGTTTGATATGATGGAACTGCCAAACGTAATCTTATATATCACAGACTGGCTTCCTTTGGTCACAATAATTGTTGCAGTCCGATCTTCCACACTTCCGGTCAAAGCCCTGGCTGCCGTCACGGATACCACTGCGGTTTCATCACTTGCGGTATATTCGACCAGAGGAACCTGTGTCCATTGCGGATCTATCCCTATTTCATAATTATATCTATCGGGAGCAAAACCATCTATCGTTGTTCCATTCAATCTTATATCTGAAAGCAAAAAATCCGAAACATCTTTTTCATCAACAGCCAAGCGTGGATAATTTGATCCTGAAGCTTCCTTAGAATAGAAAGTTACGACACTACCCTGTGAATTTTCAGGATTACGCACATTGGTATCATCCGAAAGCATCAATGAAATCGTATTTTTCCCTGACGCTTTATATTCCTTGACTACTGATGTGATGTCAAAATCGAACCATTTATCAGCATCTGTTCCGATTGTTTTGGTAACTGTCGTTATTTTTGTTGCGTTGCCTACTGACGAACGTGTATTATAACTGAGCTCGTCTTCAGACCAATTGTTGTCGGAGAGTGAATACACACTTATTTTATGAGAGAAACTCCCTTGATCTTCGCGGCCTACAACTTTCAATAACACTTTTTCTATCAAATCGGGATTATTGGATACTGTGGACAAATCAAATTTGAGGTAAGTTTTATATGACCATTTCTCATCAGACTGGTGTGTATACGATTTTAGTCCATTGGGACTATCAAATTGTCGCAATATGGCATCGTCTGCACCTCCATTGGAAAAAATATAACTGTCTTCCGAAACCGTTATACGTTTCGAAACTGTTTGCGCTTGCACTGACAGCACAAAAAATAATGCAAGAACAAAAGATACAAAGCATGTTCTTTTAAACATTTGATATTTCTTGTTTTAAAGTTTTTCTTATTAATATTTATGAAAGACTACCTCGTGGCAATTGTTATATAAATCATCTATATGAACGTACCAAAGATAGTCTTTCGAGCCTAATACCTAATGCAATCTTTTACCTGACAAACACTTTATGAGTTTTTGTTCCTTGATTGTTCGATATTGATATCAGATATATCCCACTATGCGCGAAAGAGTAACTGTAGTCTCCTGAAACTATCGCTTTATGGATTTTTTTACCTGAAAGATCCATTATAGAGATAGTCGTGCTTGTCGTGATATTTGATATTGATAAATTCTTTTCTTTTAGGGTATAAGCTACAGCCTGATTTTCTACAGATTCGATTCCATTCGTAATATCAAAGCTTAATAGCAACTCAGGTGCATTACCGCTTACATTTTCTTTTGAATGGAAAATCACATAAGCCCTGTCGCTTCCTCCGGCTTTTCTTACATTCAGTTCATCACAGACTTGCAAAGATATATTTGCCGAAGATGAAGACAATGCACTTTTTATAGTTGAAGTAACATCCCATTCATACCAACTTGTACCCGCTGCAATATTATCTAATTTAGCAATTAGATATTCTGCTTTTCCATTATTATTACTACTTGTAACATGCGGATTGCGTCTAAAAAAATAGGCATTGGAACTTCCAGAGTTTCCTTCGCCCACAGTCGAACTATTCACTCCATTTCCAAACCAAGCGTTATACCCCAAACTTGTTTCTGTCCAAGAAAATGTCGGATTTGTAGCTGTCATATTAAACACACACAGATTGTGGGTTGTAGGAGTGCTGTTTCCTCCACCTGCATCGGCTGTACCATACAATCTCAATTTCACAGATAATATTTTGCTCACATCGACTGACGAAAGTGAGGAAAGGTCAAACTTTAAAAAGACCATTTCTCTGGATGTTGCACCATCATTATAATAACTTCTCAGAATATCTTCGCTTCCTCTGGATACATCTTTGTCCCCGACATCTCCATATATATAAACATCGTCGCTGGCTGTCAGGTGACTGGTTGTTTGTGCAAAAACATTTGACAAACAGAAGAATGAAGCAATTAGTGTAAAAAATATCTTTTTCATATTATTTTGTTTTTTATGTTATTTGACTAATAATTTTATATTTGATGAACCTGATTCACTTTATAAAGTCAGGATATAAACGCCGTTGTTAGTGAAAGAATAGTTCAACGATCCGTTTGGATTTGATGCATAAACGGTCTTACCTGACAGATCAGTTATTTTGACCTTTGTCCCGAAAGATATATCCGAAACTGTCAATTCTTTATCAATCAAACGATAATTAATTTCCTTCTGTGTTTTATCAGAGTCTATACCGCTATTTTTCGTTACAAATACGAGATGTGGTTTATTTCCGCTTGGGTTTTCCTTTGAATGAAATGTAACATAAGAATTTGTATTGTCCGCCGGATCGGTCGGAATTTTCATAATATATTCATCACAGACGTTTAGTGTCAATATGTTGTCCAATCCCAACACATAATTCATCATTTCGCTCGTAATATCCCATTCGAGCCAACCCTCGCCAGTCACATCATCTAACTTGCCGGCCAAGAAATTCGGCTTTCTTGAATAGTCATAGTTTGTGACCCATCCATTATAAGAAAAAGAGGTTTCAGACCAAAGCGTAGTTCCGCCCTTTTCGGCTCCATTCATGTTATATACACCTAATGAGTGAGTTAAAGCAGTTGTCTCTCCTGTGGTTGTATTAATACCTCCACCTGCATCAGCCACACCGTACATTCTCAATTTAACGGAATTAATATCACTTTTCTGAGGAGCATTTGCCAGATTGAATTTCAAGAAAATCATCCTGCGATATAGTTTCGACTCATTGAAATAGCTGACCAATATTTCGTCAGCCCCTCTGACAGCAGTTGTTTCATCTCCCAAGTCTGTGGTGTTTGACCAGATGTAGGTATCTTCAGAGACATCAAGTTTCACTTGTGCAGATATCCACCCGACACTTAAGAATAGAAAAAGAGGAATAAATAGTTTTTTTTTCATAGATATTATTTTTAAATGTTCATAAAAAACGGAGTTATTATCACCATATCATGGATTAATAATCACTTGATTCCATGGAATATACACACCACTAAAACCTTTCACAAAATAATCGTAAGCCGGAGTTTTTGGCTCATAGTTAGACCCAAGCAGATAAGGCCAATCGGGATTCTTGCTCAAGCCTGAGCTGGCATCTGAAACATTCCATTGAGTGATACCGAATCTTTTACTTTCCGATACATTCATCATCGAAGCACAAACCTCATTATAGAGACCAGCTTGTTTTTTTTGTAAATCTTCTGTATAAGTAACACTAGCATCTTCGTCCGGATTGCATTTAATATCAATTTCGGATATATGAATCATTATGCCCAATCTCTTAGCCTGATCTATTGCCGCTTTAAACTTTCCTTCTGATCGGTTCGGTAAATCTATATGAGCTTGAATACCATAACCATGTATGGGAATACCTCTATCGAGCATTCCTCTTATCAGTTCATCGGTTTTTGTCCGCTTGGCAGCAGCATAGTCATATCCATAATCGTTATAGAACAACAGTGCATCCGGATCTGCTTCATGAGCACACTGGAATGCCCAATCGATGTATTCCGGATAACCGATATGCTCACGCCAGATATCTTCGGATCTTTCAGTGCCATCATCTTTTATAGATTCATTGACTACATCCCACGATGCAACACGTCCTTTGTAACGCCCTACAACTGTTTGTATATAGTCTTTCATCAGTTGTTTCCATTCCTCCTTTGTTCCCCACCCCGAATTGTGCAAATCTTGCACAAACTGCGGCATAGAAGTGGACGATTTTTTGTACCAAACAAGACAATGACCATGTACGCGCAATTGGTTTTGCTCTGCAAAATCGACCAGATAGTCAACATCCCTGAAATTGTATCTCTCACGTGACTGCCATATACTTCCCATCTTCATTGCATTTTCTGCGGTTATGCTTGTATATTCACGCGCTATGGCTTCCCTATATTTTGAATTATTTTTCAAATTGTCAATAGAAACAGCAGCCCCTACCGGAAACGGTGCAGATTTTAGCCGTCCGGGAGTGTGATCAGTGATCACTCCGCCATAGACATAAGTGTCGTTACTTGCTTCTATTTTCAATGTTTCTTTTTCTTGCGCATGTATAGCGAATGGCAACATACACAGAAGAATGGTTGAGGTCAAGATATTGTGTTTCATTATTCTATTGGATATATTAGATGGATAAGATTATTTTACGATTATTTTTTCTGCGAATGAGTTATTCGCATTGCTAATATGAATTATATACAATCCTTTCTCAGAGAATGTATATTCATAATCATCCGCAATCTGGATGCTATGAACCCTCTTGCCTGATATATCAGAAATTAAGAGATTCGTTTTCTTTTCAGCTCCATCTATTTTCAATACTTTGTCAGTTATCGTATAATCAAGCCGGTTGTTATCATTCGTGCTTATCGAGCTATTGGACATTATCGCTTCGATATAAGGTTTGTTTCCACTACTATTTTCTTTGGAATGAAATCTTACGTACGAGTTCTCATTCGTTCCAGTTGGTAATTTGACAACATAAGTGTCACATATACTCACGGAGTAAACTGATATGCCCTTACTTTTAATTTCTTTTATATCATTTGTCACATCCCATTCCAGCCAACCTTCACCTGCAACACCTGAAATTTCAGCTATTTTTGTTTCCGGATTTCTCGAATATCCAAATTTATAAGCCCAATCATTGTATGTGAATGTTGATTCATTCCACGTCTTGTTATAATTGTTCAGATTGTACACGGCAATTGTGTGAGTTTCAGGTGTAGCGTTTCCTGTTGCTGCATTTATGCCTCCTCCGGCTTCGGCAACCCCGTATAATTTCAATTTCACATTTTCTATATATTCGGAAGACGGCAGATTTTGAATATCAAAACTGAGAAAAACCATATGCCTATAATTTTTTGCATCATTGTAGTAACTGAGCAATTCAGAATCATTACCTCTTACTATGTTATATTGTTCATCATCATTTGCTCCCAGCAATGGAATAGAGGATATGCCTAATATTGCGATTAATAAAATAAATTTCATGTTCATAGATTAGTTTGATATTAGATATAATTTTTGATTCTGTATTTTCACTTATATTAAAAGAAGACTGTTTTAGCATTTTTTCTATAACAGAAGATTGCTTAAAAATGTGGATGAGTGAATGTCATGTTTTTCCATATCGAAAAAGAAAGTCATTTCTTTTAAATTCATAGTTCAATTAGATTTATACTTTTAAAGGTTTCACAAACCTATCTAAAAAGCCTGTAGATGGGCTTTTGATATTTTCCATTTTATTTATAAAATCGTACAGAGATAAAATTGCAGCGACTAGAGATCCCGTCTTTAAATGAATTGAGTGAGACTATCCACACTTTTGCAGGACAATCTCACTCAAATTTGAAAAATTCAATTCTCAGTACAAAAAAGAGAGAGATTTTCTAAAAAATCTCTCTCTTTAATTTATTTTATTAGAAAAGCTCTCTCCCTTAATCTCTGAATTTTGCTTTCAGGAATTCACGGTTTAAACGTGCGATATTGCTTATCGATACATTTTTGGGGCATTCTGCTTCACAAGCTCCGGTATTGGTACAATTACCAAATCCTAATTCATCCATTTTGGAAACCATTGCTTTAGCACGCTTATTAGCTTCGACACGTCCTTGTGGCAAAAGTGCCAACTGGCTCACCTTAGCCGACACAAACAACATAGCCGATCCATTCTTACATGCAGCCACACAAGCTCCGCAACCAATACATGAAGCCGAATCCATTGCTTCGTCAGCATCTACTTTTGAAATCGGTATTGCATTTGCATCCTGAGCTCCACCTACGTTGATAGAAGTATAACCACCAGCCTGAATAATTTTGTCAAAAGCTGTACGGTCTACCATTAAATCGCGTATCACGGGGAAACCAGCCGAACGCCAAGGTTCGATTGTGATAGTTTCTCCATCTTTAAATTTGCGCATATGCAACTGGCAAGTAGTCACATCTTCATCCGGCCCATGAGGGTGTCCGTTAATATACAAACTACACATACCGCAGATTCCTTCACGGCAATCGTGGTCGAAAACGACAGGTTCTTTGCTTTCGTTGATTAGTTTTTCGTTCAGAATGTCAAGCATTTCCAGAAATGATGTATCTGTTGATATGCCTTCCAATTGATATGTTTCGAAAGCTCCTTTTTCTTTAGGGCCTCTCTGACGCCAAACTTTTAGCGTTATATTTAGTGATTTTTCCATTGATTTACTCGTTTACAAATTATGCTTTATAGTTACGTTGTTGTCTAACCACGAATTCATAGTCAAGAGGTTCTTTAATAAGCTCAGGATCTTGATCTTCGCCATTAAATTTCCAACATGCAACATAAGAATAGTTCGCATCGTCACGAAGCGCTTCTCCGTCCGGTGTCTGATACTCTTCGCGGAAGTGACCTCCACAAGATTCATTACGGTTCAGTCCATCACGAGCCATAAGTTCACCTATCTCCAAGAAATCTGCAACACGCAATGCTTTTTCAAGCTCAGTGTTCAATGTATTTGCTTCTCCGGGTATACGCACATTTGTCCAAAACTCTTTTTTGATCTTTTTGATATCTTCCAAAGCTGTTTCGAGTGATTCTTTTGTTCGTGCCATTCCCACAAAATCCCACATAACAAGTCCAAGTTCTTTATGGATAGAATCTACTGAACGTTGACCCTTTATCGCCATCAATTTAGCAATCTTCCGGTTCAGATCCTGTTCTGCTTGTTCAAATTCGGGAAGATCAGTACTGAAGCGTGGCACTGTGATCTGATCTGCCAGATAATTCTGTATAGTGTATGGAAGTACAAAGTATCCATCTGCCAAACCTTGCATCAAAGCAGATGCTCCAAGTCGGTTGGCTCCGTGATCAGAGAAGTTAGCCTCTCCAATGCAGAACAACCCTTGTATAGATGTTTGCAATTCATAATCGACCCAGATACCACCCATCGTATAGTGAATAGCCGGAAAAATCATCATCGGTGTTTCATAAGGATTTTCATCTACAATCTTGTCATACATCTGGAAAAGGTTACCATATCTGGCTGCTACCACATCTTTTCCTAAACGTTGTATGGCAGACGAAAAATCAAGATAAACCGCCAAACCTGTCGAGTTAACTCCAAAGCCTGCATCACATCTTTCTTTTGCAGCACGGGATGCTACGTCACGGGGCACAAGATTACCAAATGCCGGATAACGTCTTTCCAGATAATAGTCCCTGTCTTCTTCCTTAATCTGTGTAGGTTTCAATTTTCCTGCACGGATTGCCTCTGCATCTTCTTTCTTTTTTGGAACCCAGATGCGTCCGTCATTACGGAGCGACTCCGACATCAATGTCAATTTTGATTGAAATTCACCGTGAACAGGAATACAAGTCGGGTGAATCTGTGCATAACAAGGATTAGCGAAGTAAGCTCCTTTTTTATATGCCTGAATAGCTGCCGATCCATTTGATCCCATTGCATTTGTTGATAAGAAGAACGTATTTCCATATCCTCCCGTACCGATAACCACGGCATGAGCCGAAAAACGTTCAATCTTTCCTGTTACGAGATTGCGTGCAATAATACCACGTGCACGACCATCTATAATAACAAGGTCGAGCATTTCGTAGCGGGTATATAATTTCACCGTACCTTTTTGTACCTGACGGCTCAGAGATGAGTAAGCACCTAACAAAAGCTGCTGTCCGGTCTGTCCTTTAGCATAGAATGTACGCGAAACCTGAGCACCTCCGAACGAGCGGTTGTCTAACAAACCGCCGTATTCACGGGCAAAGGGCACGCCTTGAGCCACGCATTGATCTATAATATTGTTTGCGACTTCTGCCATGCGATATACATTCGATTCGCGTGCACGGTAGTCACCGCCTTTTATCGTGTCATAAAACAAACGGTAGACAGAGTCGCCGTCGTTTTGATAATTTTTCGCAGCATTGATACCGCCTTGTGCTGCAATGGAGTGTGCCCGACGAGGTGAATCCTGAATGCAGAAATTCAACACGTTGAAACCCATTTCGCCGAGTGATGCAGCTGCCGATCCACCGGCAAGACCTGTTCCTACAACGATGATGTCGAGACGACGTTTGTTAGCAGGGTTTACAAGTTTCTGGTGATCTTTATAGTTTGTCCATTTGTCAGCCAATGAACCTTCCGGAACTTTTGAATCTTTTTTAGGATCTAAAATAGTAGTCATATCTATTTATTTCTTTTTAGTCATTAGTTAAATACATGTACCACAAAGCAAGCTTTTAGCATAGAAGAATACGGGTACAGTTGCAAATCCTACACAAATCACACTTGCAACAACATAGGCTACAACTTTTAGGCGAGGCAGCCATGTCCGTCCGTTCAGACCGGACGACTGGAACATACTCCAGAAACCGTGTGATAGGTGAAACCATAAAGCTATAATGCCGATAAGATAGATCGCTACATGTACCGGATTTTTAAACAATTCTAAAGCGATCACAGAACCATGAGGTTCTGCTCCTTCCAAGTGGAAAAGTTCTGAAAATTGCATTTTATACCAGAAATCGTATAAATGCAGAACAAGAAAGGCAACAATGACCAATCCTAAGACAAACATGTTTTTCGATGACCAAGAGACATCAGTTAGATTTGATGATGCATATTTATCGCTACCTCGCGCTTTTCTGTTTTGGAGGGTCAGAAAGAGTGCGTACAGTATGTGTACGATAAACAATGCCGCTAAACCCATCGACGCTACAATAGCGTACCAGTTTGTTCCCAAAAATTCGCAGATCATGTCATATGCTTCCGTAGAAATAACCAGAACCAAGTTCATGCTCATGTGGAATAAAAGAAACAAAACCAATGCACAGCCGGAAATAGCCATGATGAATTTGCGACCAATAGAAGAATTAAGCAACCAACTCATAATAAATTAATAGTTTTTAGTTATATTGAATAGTTAATTTAAATTAGCTATAATGTGTTCTATAAAAAATAATAATAAGGTATAACTTATATCGATATAAAAGCTACGCAAAAATAATCCAATATATCTGATTTATGAAAAATTAGAGGTATTATTTTGCCTTAAATCAGGGCAATGATGCCATAAGTGACGATTTTGGACGCCTTCTTATATTTTTTCTATTATACATTTCTCTTCGATTGAAATCCCGAATAACGCAAAATCATATTTCACCGGATCGTCAGCATCCAAGCTTTTTAAATTTTCGGTGAGTTCAATAGCTGCTTTCCAATCAGTTTTATCCCTATTCAGCAATCTCAATTTTCGGGCTGCTCTATCCACATGAACGTCCAATGGACATATTAAGTCTTTGGGTGAAACTTTTGTCCACAATCCGAAATCTACGCCTCTGAAATCATTTCTCACCATCCAGCGCAGATACATATTGAGCCGTTTGCATGCTGAGTTTTTGTTCGGTGATGAAATGTGTTTCGACGTTCTCGCAGGAAAAGACGGCAAGGATGAAAAATAACGAGAAAAATGATCGAGTCCTTGCTCTACTGTCATATCAGAATTAGGAAAGAAGGCCGATTCGAGACTTTCATTGACAGAATAATGATGTTTCAGAAACGCTATAAAATAGAGTAAATCAGTATCGTTGAATGTTCTGTGTTTGAATCCCAGAAGACGTTTCAAGTCAGAATCCTGATGCTGTAAAACAAATTGATACGGAGCATTATCCATCCGTTCAATGAGGTCTTTACATTTCTTGATAATTGTTTGTCGCTGTCCCCATGCAAAAACAGAAGCAAAAAGTCCGGTTATTTCCACATCTTGCAGTTGTGTAAAATGATGTGGAATAGATATCGGATCATTGGCTATGAATGAAGTATTGTTGTATTGGTCTGCTTTTTTGTCTAAAAATTCTTTTATTCTCTGGTAGCCGGTCTTGTCCATCGATTCAATGTGTTGAAGTATTTATCAATCCGATGATTCTCGGCAAAAAGATGATTATGCCAACAACCACCGACACCATTGCCGAAACCAAAACTGCTGCAGCTGCCATGTCTTTGGCTCGACGAATAAAATCATTTTTATCCGGCGAAGTATAATCTGCCAGATTTTCTATTGCAGAATTTATGAGTTCGAGAGAAAAAACCAATGCAATGCACAGCAAAACTGCAAGCCATTCCATTGCCGATATGTGGAACAGTAAGCCCAACACAATCACTACAACGGCAACAACGACATGAATACGTGCATTATGCTCTTCTTTGAACAATGTTTTCAATCCGGCAAAAGCATAGACGAAACTTTGTAATCTCTTTTTGATTGAGAATTTTTCTGTTGCCAATTTTTTTATTTATTCTTTGTTGCCTGCTCCAGAAACAATCCGGTTTGACTGAATGCATAGCCTTTTTTCTTTCCCCACATTATAAATTTGCCCAGACGGTCAACCATTTTCTGGTCGGTATTTCTTGTCACATAGAACGGAAAATTATATTTAGACTTGGGTCCTATGGGCATAAACTCCCAAGGATGGAAATATACGTTCAGATAGTTGTCTTTTTTCAACACTCTGCCAGACAATAACGTGTAGACAGAAACAGGCAAATTGTGAAATGAGATCCAGAACAAAGGGAACCGAAACCAAGGTGTCACCGATGCCGGCATTTGCCAGACTCCTTCACGTTTGAAATAAGTGCGAGGTTCATTCAGTTTGTTGTAACGTCCTGGTAAAAAAGTCGGATTGATGGACGAATTATAAAAATATCCGGCTTTAAAGACTTCCGCTTCGGGCACAGGCATCATACGTGCCATGCGATAACCTCTGACCGGCACACGACCCAAGCGTTCCAATATTTCACGCGATTGAAGCAGATGTTCAGGTTTGAAATGATCGTGAAAAAGCCCGTGCGAAGCCAATTCATGCCCTTCATCTACGATACGATCTACGATTTCTTGCGAATTTTGAGCAAAATTGGCTGTGGTGTAGAAAGTTGCCTTTACATCATGCTTTTTCAATAGATCCAATATTTTATTTGCGCCTTCGGTCGAAATTTTTATCTGATCGGAGAATGGTATCGGGTCGCCATATTCACGTGGCATTTCAAATTCTTCTATGTCGAAACTTAACAGAATTGTTTTCATTCTTTTGGTTGATGTAAATTTGTTGTTCTGATAATATACGGAGGATATGCCTTCGTTTGATTAAAAATTCGTCCGATATACAAACCTACAACGCCCAATAATAACAACTGAAACCCACCCAAGAAACCTATTACGCAGATGAGAGAAGCCCATCCGGTGCTTGTATGGTTTGTAAAAAAACTGATAAATGCATAGGGCATGCAAAGCAGCGACAGAGCTGCTATTACAAAACCTGAATATAAAGCTACATGAAGAGGTTTCGTACTGAACGACAAAATGCCTTGCAATGCCATATTCAACATTTTCTTCACGGTATATTTTGTTGTTCCAGACAATCTTTTGTCCGGCATATAATCAATGCCATATTGTCTGAATCCTATCCACTTCACAAGTCCCCTGATGAACAGATCGCTTCCTTTGATGCCCACTATCACATTGGCAGCTCTGCGATCCATCAGCCTGAAATCTGCCGTGCCTTGTTCCAGATCAATGTCAGACATCAGATTGATCAATTTATAATACATAGAAGATGTTTTTCTTTTCATCCGCGGAAGATTTTCATCTTCCATCCGGCGTGTGTAGACAATGTCATAGCCTTCTTCCCATTTTTCTATGAATTGGGGCAACATCCGTGGAGGATGCTGCATATCCGCATCCATTGAAATCACACAATCTCCACTGGAATTGTCGAGTCCTGCTTTCAGTGCATTTTGATGTCCGAAATTTCTTGAAAATTCCAGATAGAACAGGTTGGGATCGTTTTTGCACAGTTCTTCCAAAACTTCCATCGTGTTGTCTGAACTGCCATCGTTCACAACAATAATCTCCAATTCATAGTTTAATGAATCCAGATTTTCATGTATTGCGTCAACAACTGTCGGCAGATTCGGAGCCTCGTTATAACTACAAAGAATTATTGATATTTTTTTCTTCTTCATTTTCTTCAACTGTTTTTGTAAGACCTCTAAAACTGATTAACTGATAGACCAAAAGAAGCCATACCATCAAAGACGGGATCGCCTTCAGCGAGTATCGTCTTACTACATCCACTCTGAAATCCCTTGGCAATATATATGATGTTGCAAACGACGTCCAAATAGCAGCAATTATAAAAAATATAAGTATCCATTTATTGTAAGGTTGTTCCTGAATACAGAACCAAATACAAATTCCGATTATCGCAATGATATACGTCGGAGATTCGGAGCCGGTACTGAATAAGATAACAAAAAGTAAGGCCGAAGCCAAAATTCCTAACTGGAACACTAAATTCGTATATTTTTTTGTATTTACATACTGAAGTGCAAATAAAATTATACCGGGAACAATTATATACAAAGCTGAAATGTCAAGAAGATCAAATACTCTTCTTATCAATCCGATAGCAGATATATCTTGCGCAAACTGTGTGATATTCTGTATATTCTTTGCAACAAGTGATTCATACCAATCAAAATAGCTTTGTACGACAAATGCCGGAGATGAGATAGCCATCGGAAGCACAAAAAACATTGCACTCCAAAAGATCAATGACAGGATAAATTGTTTTTTTTTCTTTGAAAAAAAGAAAAAGCATAAACCAACAATTCCATACAGTTTTATGAAAATACCCAAAGCTATGAGGCAGGCCGCCCAGAAGTCTTTCTTTTTACCGATTAGAATGAAGCTGCCAATGATAAGTGCTGCTACAAGAGAGTTAGTTTGAGCATTTGCTGTTGTAACAAACAACTCTAAAAGAGGGACATAAAAGATCAAGAGCTTTGTATTCCATTTGATCGGCAGATAAAATATAGCAAAATATAAGGATGTGACAATCACTATATTCCACAATAACATGCCAATTCTATCTGGAAATGCTGTGAAGGGCGCAATGATCAAACTGAAAATGGGCCCATAATGGTTCATATCTGCATATTCCTGAGGGTATCTGCAAAAAAGATTGACCTGCTCTATTGCATGAAAGAAAACCCCTTTAAATATCAAGAAATTGTTTGGGACTTTGCTTCCTTTCAATGACGCTATCAGAGCTACGGAAATCCAGATAAAGAAAATAAAATACTTGTTCGAAAGTGTTGTTTTGATGAACGGTTTCATAAAATTCATTTATTACAATGGAATTTATGTGGCAAAAGTAATAAAACTTAACAAGAGTATCTTGTTATTAAGCGTAAAAAAACCGACAGCCCGCCGGCTGCCGGTTTTTCTGTTTTATGTACTTTAGAAAATTATTTAAGCATATTCAAAATATCGGGATTTGTCAGGTATTTTGCAAATTCCAAGTCTGACAATGCAGATGATTTCAAAGACGGATCCAATTTGATTGCTTGTTTCAATCCGCTGACCACGCCTGCCGCATTGTTTGTTCTAGATGCAACAATAGCATCCAGATAGTATGTTCTTGCATCTTTACTTGCTACAGCATCAAGCGTTTTCTGAGCTTTGCTATAGTCTTTGTTCAATATCTGAGCCAAAGCTGCATTGTTTGTTTTAGCATCGCCAAAAGACTGCACAGCTTTTGAATATTCACCTTTTTTGAGAGACAATAGTCCTAGTGCTTCGTTCAGAGAACTTGCACCTGCTCCATTACCTAACAATTGTTCGGCTTTTGTCGTATTATTCTGAGAAAGAGCGATCAATGCCTGATTAACATTACTTTCCGGTGCTTTCGAGTTCAATTGAGATGCTTTTGTCAATGCCTGATTAGCTTTGTCCACCAAGCCTTGTTGCAAATAGATTGTTCCAAGATTATTCCAGCCTCTATAATCGTTCGGGAATTTAGATGTCACATATGAATAGATTTTTTCTTTTTCTGCAGAAGTTTTAGCAATGCTTGCTGCATAAAGCAATTCTTCTACGGTCAGGCTGCTCATATCTTTTGTAACTGCTGCATTCAATTCATCATCTGTTTTTCCTATAACTTCCACATTTGCAGTCAAGCGTGAACGACGAAGCTTTGGCAATATTGTTTCAGCAATTTCTTTATATACGGCTGAGATATTTTTAATTTCGCGTTCTCTTTCTGCTGGATCACTATACATTGAAAGTACGTTAAGGATCAATCCCTTATCTTGCAAGCTGGATGCTTCAATCAATTTTTTAAATCCATCCCAATCCTGAGCTGTATAGTGAGCAGTGATGTCCGGATTTATTTTATTTTTCTTGAATTCTTTTTGAAGATAATTAGTTGTGTTTCCTTCACGTTTTTCTGCCAAAGCATCATTCAATTTTTGACCTCCATCAGGCGATGCATAAGCCGAAACTTCTACATTCACTTTTTTCTTAGCATCTGAATCTGCATCGGCTACCAATTTTTTCCAAGCATCGAGATTGTCCGAATTAAGTTCACTGGAACGAAGTTCTGCTTGTTGGATAAGGAACATAATTTCAGCATCGTATGCTTCTTGCACATTTTTCTGAAATTTATCAGGCGCGATAGACAGATTGTTCGTAAAAGCATCTGCCAAAGCTGCCGTAGCAACAACTCCATCTGCTATTTTCACGTCCGGCAATGTTATACTCTTGCCTTTCAATGAAGCATTGAATCGAAGATAAAGTTCCGATTTGTTCATTGCAGGAATATAATCGAATTGGCTCGACATAGTGATATTGGCTCCGGTTGCCTCTGGCACTACGATACCGTTTCCCGAAACCTTTTCGCCTTGATAATAAAAAGATGTGCCCAACGCTTCACCTCCATCATATTTCAAAACCGGAGTGATCGTTAATTCTGCATTCTTCTTGAACCATTTTGCGGGAATTTGACCGCTGATAGTCACCGGAACTTTAGTCCCAACAACTTCCAATGGCGATGGATTCGCGGTGAACAGGTCTGCTGTGAGAGGGTTTAATTTCTTACTACATGATGTTGCAATAATTGCGATGCACGAAATCATCGCAAGTTGCACCCAGATTGATTTTTTTAGACTCATGGTTTTTTTGTTTAAATATTTACACTAATTACATTACTTTAATTTTCCAATCAGTTCTGATGGTAAGTAGAACGTTTTATTTTTATCTATATATACGACTACCGATCTCAGATCAAAAGCCTCGTTATTAAGATACGCAACCGATTTGAAGGCATCCAATGTCAATTTATCTTTTCCTCTTTTCACCGTAAGGCTTGGATATACGCCATTATCATTGATAGTGTATTCCAATCCTTTAAAGACATCCTGATGTCTGGCAAAAATCTTTGCTGTCATATCGGGCAACGGCTCGTTTAATCCGAGCAAATCAAACAGATACTTGTTCATTTCTGTGTTAGTATTCATCCCTATAGGCAAATTTTCTGCTCCATCCGGATGATATGCTGCCAAAAAAACTTCTTCGCCGGTATGTCCCCCGGTGGTGAAGCCAAAACAGGTACGCGAATTCATTATCTCGATGATGGTTGACAGAATGTTCTTGCCATTGCTCACCTCCATATAATTGCCCGACATATAATCTTTTGACGAAATCAGATTTTCCAACTCCTCATCTGTTATATCTATACCCAAATATTCTTTAAAAATAGATTTAAATTCGGTAGGCTGTGCCTTTTTTAACATATCTTCTATGCCCACCGATGTTTTTTTATAGAGAGATACATTTGCAAATAAATCGGAAATGCTCAGCCTGTCATAACCCTTGCATTCTCTCTTACCAATTGTAAATCCGCTATTTCCATGATCGGGCATAATCACGATGGCAGTCTCTCCATTCTTTTTTGCAAAATCCAGAGCTACTTTCACCGCCTTATCAAAAGCCAGATACTCTGTGATGCAACCTATTGCATCGTTGCCATGAGCTGCCCAATCTACTTTGCTTCCTTCCACCATCAAGAAAAAACCATTTTCATTTTGCGACAATCGGTCTATTGCTTTAGACGTCATCTCTGACAAAGAAGGCACACTTGCATCATCTCTGTCCAAATCATACGGTTGCGCTCCATCTCCAAACAACGCCCATATTTTCTCTTTGCCTGCAAACTTACGAAATCCATTGATATCATTTTGATACAAAAGAGTATTTGTATTTTTAAAATGTGCCTTAATATCATCTGTAATCTCTTTGTTACCTCCACCGAAAACAACATCAATATTATTATATGCCATCTGAGGTGCAATATATTTATATTTGCCTCTGTCATAGTAATGCGCTGCACAATCGGCTGGCGTTGCATGCGGAAACTCTACCGTTACAACCAATCCGGTCGCCTTATTTTTTTGATATTTAGCAGCCTCCAATATAGTAGCCAAAGGCTGATAAGCCATTGAAGAGTCTATCGGATAAAGGTCTTTGCCGGGATCAGCAACAGGATATATAGACACATTGCCTGTCCGCTGTGGCATTCCGGTCATATAACAAGATGTGGTGGGAGCCGAATCTCCGATAGGCGCATTCGATGAAAAAGTTTTCACCGTACCACAAATAAGCGAATCTATTGACAGATTTTCTGCTCCTCCATTATATATCTGAAACCAACGGGCAGCAGACACTACTCCGATGGATGTGCCATCAGGTATCATAAGGATCACATTTTTTACCGGCTTTACATTTTTCCTATATCCTTGTGGAAAAACAGATAGAACCGAAAAAACAAATAAGATTAAAACCAGATTGATTTTCTTCATGTTCAAATCACAATGGAAAACAAATGTTTAGAATATGAATAATCATATGTTTATCAGACATCAATATTACAAATATAACAAAATAAAATTCCTAAAATCAGTTATTACCTTCTGCGTCCGACTACCTGTCTGAAATATTACAAAAATAACAAAAAATATAAATAAAAACCAAGTCTTTTTTTCTCAATTATAATGTTCGACAAATTCTGATTATATTTGTTTTCCTAAAAAAGATAACACATTTTCATGGACAGTAAAAAACCTCTTATTTTTATTACAAACGATGATGGCTATCAGGCCAAAGGTATAATTTCTTTAATAGAAGCAGTGAAAGATTTGGGTGACATTGTAGTTGTTGCACCTGACGGTCCGCGTTCCGGCATGTCGGGGGCTATAACCAGTTTGCATCCCATACGTTTACACATGGTGGAAAAGAAAGACAATGTTTCCATCTATTCTTGTACAGGAACCCCTGTCGACTGCGTAAAACTAGGTTTAAGCGAAGTTGTAGACAGAACGCCCGACCTTGTGGTCACCGGCATAAATCATGGCTCCAATGCCTCCATTTGCGTCTTATATTCAGGAACAATGGGAGCTGCCCTGGAAGGCTGTATTTTCAAAGTTCCGTCAATAGGTTTTTCCCTCACCGATCATAAGGCGGATGCCGATTTCGAAAATGCCAAAATTATTGCCAACAAATTGAGTAAGGAAGTTTTGAAAAACGGACTGCCAACAGGAGTTTGTCTGAATGTCAATATTCCTGATTGTAAAGACCTGAAAGGCATAAAAATATGCCGCCAGACAGCAGGTCAATGGGTAGATGAATTTCTGAAATCAAAAGACGGAATAGGTAAAGATATTTTTTGGTTAACCGGCCGATTCGGAAACGATGAACCGGAAGATAGTGAAACTGACGAATGGGCTTTGGCCAATGATTATGTTGCAGTTGTTCCCACAAAAATAGACATGACCGCACACGACTTTATAAGTACAATAAAGTCATGGGAAGGCATGCTCTGAACGATTATGAAAAAAATCAGCTTTGGTAAGCAATCATCTCAATCAAATATCACTAAGATAGATGAAATATTTTCTAATAGCAGGTGAAGCATCGGGAGATTTGCATGGAGCAAGCCTTATGCAGTCGATCAAAGAGCAGGATGCTGACGCTGAATTCTGTTTTTTTGGAGGTGATTTGATGCAGACTCAAGGTGGTACTTTGCTAAAACACTATAGAGAGATGGCTTTTATGGGTTTTGTCCCCGTGTTGCTCAATCTGCGCACGATTCTCCGAAATATGAAATCGTGCCAAAAGTCTATTATGGAATATAATCCCGATGTGGTCATATTGATTGATTACCCCGGATTTAATCTCAAAATCGCTAAGTTTGTAAAACAAAAAACCTCAATCCCTGTCTATTACTATATATCCCCCAAGGTGTGGGCATGGAAAGAATACAGAGTGAAATCATTCAAAAAATATGTGGATGAAATGTTTTGCATATTGCCTTTCGAGGTCAATTTCTTCAAAAAACACAGCTATGATGTTAACTATGTAGGCAATCCAACCGTAGACGAAGTTGCAGCATACAAAGACGAACATGAAGACGATTCTCTATCACTTTTTTTGCAGGCCAACAATCTGGCGAACAAGCCTGTCATTGCCCTTCTTGCAGGCAGCCGCAAGCAGGAAATTAAAGATAATTTACCGGTTATGTTGAAAGCTGCAAATGCCTTCAAGGATTATCAAACTGTGATAGCAGGAGCTCCGGGCATTGATGCCGACTATTATTCTGCTTTTTTGAAGTCTGATAATTGTAAAATCGTATTCGGTCAGACCTACCGTTTGCTCAGTCATGCGCAAGCAGCTTTGGTCACATCAGGCACAGCCACACTCGAAACGGCCTTGTTTCATGTGCCGCAAGTGGTCTGCTACAAAACGCCACTGCCTAGTCTGGTTTATCTGGGTTTCAAATACATACTAAACACTCCGTATATTTCGCTGGTCAATCTTATCGCCAACAAAACAGTTGTCAGAGAATTGTTTGCTAAATTCTTTTCTGAAACAAATGTCCAGGATGAACTCAATCGTCTGCTGAACAATGAAGACTACCGAAAAAATATGCTGAATGACTACACTATCGTTGACACAATACTCGGAAAACCGGGTGCAGCTAACCGTGCAGCAAAACTCATGGTTCAAAAACTCACTGCTAGGCAATAAGCATTTTTATTTCTGTACTTCGTAGGTTGATATTACGAA
Organism: Dysgonomonas sp.; assembly: GCA_047974325.1. Lineage (GTDB taxonomy): Bacteria > Bacteroidota > Bacteroidia > Bacteroidales > Dysgonomonadaceae > QVMP01. The sequence goes on from JBKECE010000261.1 coordinate 36,567, forward strand.
TATAACCAAAGGATCCTGACCTGTATTGATAATAGAGTGATAGTTGTTATCTCCCTGAATAGAAGTAATATTCCCTTTTTTCAAAGACAAGGTTCTCACGATCTTATCTTCGCCGATCCGCTCAATATACTCTCCTTCGCCCGACACTATCACATACAATTCCTGTTCCTTTTTGCTGCCATGTTCGTGAAATCCTGCCTGATCGCCATTATTAAGCAACACCATATACACCCCGATGCGGTTATTTGCCAATGCACCCTTTTCGAAGAGAGAAAGCATATACACAACACCAGTTCCTCCATACATGGGGTCGCGCTTTTCAATATCAAGTACCGTGTTCACAGGTTTCCCAAAAGGCACGACATTGATGTCGATACACTCCGACACTCTTGCTAACACTTCTTTTTGTTCTTGTTCCCAAGTCTGATTTTTCATTATTATTTTTATGTTATATTCTGAGGTTTTAATACTATTCCTAACTTGCTTTTCCCATTAATTTTCGTTATTAATGGACTATTGAATCGCACATGGCGTATAAATTTGGTTTCTACAATGGCCGGCTGTTGGTTCAAATAATCTTCGTCAAAGAAACTATTGTCATTCAAATATGTATTTATCGTAAAATAACCAACACCAAAAGAGGTCAGATTCTGAAAAAAATGTGTTCCCTGACTTGGATCGACCCTGTAATTATCCAATCCCAGCTCTACCAAAAGCTGAGCATTGCAAATATTTGCCCATTTCACAGGAATACCCAACCACGAATCGCTGCTGCCCCAACGTCCGGGTCCCACTAAGATATATTTTGTTTCTTTTTCTAAAAATTCTTTATTCATTTTTTCTATCTCCGCAGCAATAGCGATATTGTTAGAAGCATCAAATTCACTTGTTTTCACATAAATGATATCAAAAAGTCCTTCATCAATACCATTACCCAATGAATCATTAGAGAACATAATCAAATCCTGTTTTTCCACATTGCTCAAGTCTTCACGCATCACATCCATACCTTTTGCTATGGGGCGCACCTGCAACAGATAGAACGTTCCATCATCTACATCATTGATGTTTACCGCAAATTCAATCTCGATGGCACGTCCAAATTCCTGCTGCCCCAACTTCAACACATCTTTCAATATTTTTGTCAGAGGAAAAATATTGTGTTGAAGAACATTGGAGAATGTGATGATTTTCCGTCCGCCTTCATAATATCCATCCTTGATCATCATATCATTAGAGTCATAAGTAGACGAAATATATCTGAGTGATCCATCCTCGTCAGCATCTTTGAGATTCAATGTGAGAATATTGAAATCATCGTCGGGAAGAAACGGATCGGGTATATTCATCAAATCAAGTGCATAGAATTTTCGTTGAGTATCTCTAAGAGCCAATTCGGGAGTACTCAATTGTAATATATTGTGAGCATGATAGGGCGAAAACGTAAGGCTCAGACCTCCGTCAACAATATATTTGCCGAGCCCTAAAGCCAGATTCACAACACCCTCTTCGGGTATCTCATTCCCTATCGGATAAAAATTCAGAGAACGCGCAACACCCGACATTGTCGGATAAAAATGGTCTCCATATTTCTGACCTACGACTTCCTGCAAAACGACAGCCATCTTTTCCTGATCTATACTGTTCTGAATTGCAGCCATATAAGTTTTGCTTTCACTATAGAATACTGAGGCATACACACTCTTGATGCCCTCGCTCAGCAATCGCAACATTTCATATCTATCACTGAAACGTGGAATCATATAAGTTTTATAAACGCCTGCAAATGGCTGCAAATGAGAATCTTCCAACACACTCGAAGAACGGATGGCTATCGGAGCTTTCACGTTTTCGAGAAATATAGTGAAATCTTCTATCAGATGTTCGGGCAGGCTGGCTTTTAGAAAATAGGACAAGATTTCTTCATTGCCCCTGTCCGACAATGCAATCTGATACAAATCATTCGTTTCCATAAACTCGTCAAAAATATCAGTGCAAAGAACAACCGTTTTAGGAATAGACACAGGCATTGATTCATAATCATATTTGTCTGCATACATTTTCACTAAATGTCCCATAAAAGCCAAACCTCGGCCTTTTCCACCCAGAGATCCTTCACCAATCCGGGCAAAATATGAAAACTCATCGAAACGGTCTCGCTGAAAGACTGCAACCGTTCCCGTATTTTTCATTCTTCTATATTCCAATATTGTATCATATATTATATGACGGGCTTCTAATACACCCTGAAGATCATTCAAATCTATTTTTTTCAAGACCTCCGCCACCGGAAACATTGCGCGTGAATAAAAAAAACGAGAAAAATGATTGTGCGACATATGATACCTTAGCGCATCATCCGGAATAGACAGAATATTGTGCTGCATATCTTTCAGATTAGTGATACGGCACACTTCTTTCTCTGTATTAGGGTCAATAATTATGAAATCACCAAAACCAAAATTACTGATGATCTCTTTCTTTAAGTCACGGGAAAAGGTTTTCTTATTTTTATCGACAAACGCACATGTCAATTCATCGGCATATTTCTTATTTTCAACATCTGACGAGGTGATAATAATGGGCAGATATTTGTCTTGTTCTTTCACCCATTTTGCAAAATTGTAGCCGGCTAGTATCTCTTTAGCTCCATGATGATTGAATGACATATCAGATATGATGCCAAGCATATTGTCATTGTATGTACTGTAAATTATTTCTGCTTCTTCATAGTTGCGGGCAAGCATGATCTTGGGACGTCCCCGCATCCGCAACATACGTTCGTGCTCATTTAATGCTTCCTTTGCAAAATTCTTCGATTCTTCCAACACTATATGATATAAGATAGGCAATGCTGTAGAATAGAAATGAACAGAATCTTCAATGAGCAGAATTATTTGCACGCCAACCGACTCAGTGTCGTGTTCTGCATTCATTGCATCTTCCATGAGCTTGATTATGGCCAAAAGCAATTCCGAATTTCCTGACCAACTGAACACATAGTCTACACCGATCAACTCTTCGGTGGACACTCTTCGTAATAACTCCTTTGAAAAAGGCGTCAGTATAACAAAAGGGGTATTGGGATAGAGTGATTTCAGATTATTGGCAATCGAGAACGAATCGTCATCCATGTTTGGGATATAGATGATCAGCTCGTAATGATTCTCATTCAATCCGGCAATAGCTTCCTCTTCGTTCACCACTTCGGTGAATCGTGGAGGATAGCGAAGATTGAGAGATACATATTCGTTGAATATCTGTTCGTCTATGCGCCCGTCATCTTCCAAAGTGAATATATCATATCGTGTTGCGATGAGCATCACATTAAAAATCCGCTTGTTCATCAAACTGGCAAACGAAGTGTCTTTGAAGCGAAATTTGCGTACTATGCTATTGGCCATTTATATAGAGCTTGAATTTACATAAAAAACAAAAAGGAGACTGAATCGTTACTTATACGATAGTCTCCTTTCCTCTTATTCTTTATTTTTCTTTGTTTATCTTATCC
>JBKECE010000093.1:0-5606 GCA_047974325.1 Dysgonomonas sp.
AACCGAGTTCGATTTGGCCAAAGCACGCGACAATTATACGAAAGCCTCCATAGCAGACAAAGACAGACTGTCTCCCGAAATCCTAAGACTTGAACAATTGACTGACACTCTTAAAGAAGAAATCGCCACATTGGAAATTAGTGCCCGAAACGAAGAAATAAAAACGCTCAGGTAAGTTGAAATTATAGTTCCTGACCTACTTCATTTTTTATTCTTTTAACTGTAGTCAAATCTCATTTATAGTTTTTTACCCTATCGCTTTATTTAAAAAAGGATATTAAATAAGCTATGTTCCACCTATTTGTTTATCTTTGCACCCAAATATTTTAAACGATTGATACATAAATTTAGAAAATCAGCATATTTTATTAATCAAATCAGATGAAAAAATACAACTTGATTAACAACATCTTTGGATGGATCGCGTTTGCCATTGCAGCTTTCACCTATTGTTCTACAATAGAATCCAGCGCTAGTTTCTGGGATTGTGGCGAGTTCATAACATCTGCATATAAATTGGAAGTAGGTCACCCACCGGGTGCACCTTTTTTCATGTTAACCGGTAAGTTTTTCTCACTTTTTGCGACAGATCCAAGTCATGTTGCGGTGATGGTGAATACGATGTCTGCTCTATTGAGTGCACTCACCATATTGTTCCTTTTCTGGACTATCACACATTTGACAAAAAAGTTAGTCTATTCTGATAAAAGCAAAGAAATAAGTCTCAGTCAGACAATTATAATAATGGGTAGTGGCTTGGTCGGAGCATTAGCCTATACATTTTCCGACACATTCTGGTTTTCTGCCGTGGAAGGAGAGGTTTACGCCTACTCTTCTATGTGTACGGCATTGGTGTTCTGGCTGATTCTCAAATGGGAAAACAGAGCGGATAAACCCGGTTCGGACAAATGGCTTGTGTTGATAGCCTACACAATGGGACTTTCCATCGGAGTCCACCTGCTCAACCTGCTATGTCTACCAGCCATTGTATTAGTATATTATTTCAAGAAAAAAGATAACCCTGATTGGAAAGGCACTTTGCTCGCCTTGGCAGGTTCATTCGGACTGGTTGTTGTACTTATGTATGGAATCATTCCCGGATTGGTTAAAGTTGGAGGATGGTTTGAATTGTTCTTTGTCAATTCACTCGGATTTTCGTACAACTCCGGCGTGTTAGTTTATCTTGTTCTGTTTATCGGAGCTTTGGTGTGGTCAATATATGAATCTTTCTCTAAAAAAGGAAATCTCACCAGAGCCAAAATAGGATTCATCATCTGCATGGCTTTGGCAGGAATTGTATTCATCGGTTCCAATCCATTGTTATGGTTGATTCTTCTAATAGGCCTCATCATCTTCATATTTAGGTTTAAAGGTGTTGGTTTCAGAATGCTGAACACTTCAATCTTATGTCTGTTTGTAATCGTTGTCGGATATTCAACATTTGCATTAATTCCAATCCGTTCGGCTGCCAATACGCCGATGGATCAAAATTCACCCGAAGATGCGTTCACTTTGGCTTCTTATCTGAATCGTGAGCAATATGGAGATTCACCTCTCTTCTATGGTAGAACATACGCATCAGCGTCTTCCACAGTAGATGGCAAATATTCATCTGAAAAATATGGTAAGGTTGTAAAGAAATCGGAAACAGAAAAAGACAGATATGTTGTGGAAAGCCGTGTTCCCGAAGTGGAATATACCAACACAATGTTATTTCCGCGTATGCACGCAGAAAAAGGGCAACCCAACTATGATATGTATATGCGTGGATATGCAAATTGGGGAGGTGTTACCAATCCGAATGTTCCACCGACAATATTTGAAAACCTCAAGTTCTTGTTCTCTTACCAACTAAATTATATGTACTGGAGATATTTCTTCTGGAATTTTTCCGGTCGTCAAAATGATATTCAAGGCAGAGGAGGCATCTCGAGCGGAAACTGGATCACCGGAATCGGATTCATTGACGAACATGTTTTAGGATTGGGTCCTCAAGACAATCTGCCTCCTGACATTGCAAATAATAAAGGACACAATGCGTTCTATATGCTTCCATTCATACTTGGTGTGCTAGGTATCCTTTATCAATTACTGCTCAAAGATAAAAATGCAAAAGGGAAACAACAATTCTGGATCACTTTCATGCTTTTCTTTATGACTGGCATAGCCATTGTTCTGTATCTGAATCAGAAACCATACGAACCACGTGAAAGGGATTATGCTTATGCAGGTTCGTTCTACGCTTTTGCAATATGGATTGGATTAGGTGTTGCCGGAATCTGGGCATTTATCAAAAAATATATTTCGGAAATGCCCGCTGCGATTGCCTCCAGCGTTGTGTGTTTGGGTATTCCGGTACAAATGGCAACTCAGACATGGGACGATCATGACCGTTCGGGAAGATACGTTATGCATGATGTTGCTGAAAACTATCTGAAAAGCTGTGAGCCTGACGCAATTATTTTCACTAATGGAGATAATGATACATTCCCATTGTGGTATATCCAGGAAGTTGAAGGCTACAGAACTGATGTCAGAGTATGTAATCTGAGTTATTTGCAAACAGACTGGTATGTAGACCAGATGAGACGTCAAGCCTATAAATCCAAACCTCTTCCTATTCTATGGGAAAGAGATAAATATGCAGGAGGAAACGGTAATTACGCTTTTGTTATGTCTAACAAATTCATAGAAGATATCGTAAAAGATCAAATGAGTCAAAATAATGACCCATTGATGTCTCGTATGCAAAATATTGATTACTCTCAATTCTATGATATGTCTGTCTACAAGGACACCATTTCGTTAAATGAGGTAATGACCAATCTGCGCACACACGATAAGTATACCCCTTTCAACAAGTTGACTAATACAGCATCTATCATCCCGGGTACTAAACTCAGACTGAATATCAATCCGGACAAAGTCAATTGGGCAGATCTTGGTACGAAACCCGTATCGCAGATGACCATTGACATTTCGGGTAAAGACGGTTTAGCTGCTTACAAAAGCGATTTGATGATATTGGAAATGATCAACAATATCAACAACGACAATTGGAAACGTCCGATCTATTATGCTACAACAGTTGGCTCGGAAATGTATATGGGTCTGCAACCCAATTTCTTGCTCCAAGGGCTTACATATCGCATCGTGCCGGGTGAATTGCCGAACAACGGTGCTGTAAATACTGAAGTTACGTATGACAATCTGGTCAATAAATTCAAATACAGAGGTATAAACGACCCCAAAGTATATCTTGACGAAACCAATATGAGAACCTGCAAGACATATCGGTTGATGTTTGGACAGTTAGTTTCCGCATTGTTGATTGAAGGCAAGAACGACAAGGTTCTGAAAGCCGTAGATAAATGTATGGAAGTAGTGCCTGCGAATACTGTTCCGGTTGGCACTGAATGTATTGTATTTGCAGATGCATATTTCAGATTGGGACAGAAAGAGAAAGGACAAAAACTTCTCGACCAGATTTCGGATAGAAGCATCAAGACCATAGATTGGTTTAACAGGCTGAACCCTACAGAAATGAAATATGCTGCCGATGAAATGAACAGCAATATCTATACTCTGTTCATGACAACAAATGTGGAACAGAAATATAATAACTTTGCGGGATACAATGTCTATATCGATAAATTATTATCATACGTGCCTATCTATTATAGAAACAATATCTCTATTTATGACCGGAACGGCAATTTAATTAAATTGGGTGATTATATATTATTCTCACTTGCAAGCAGTTCGTTCAGTAACAGCATTCAGTTGACTGATGCTACGACGCGCAGTGCTGAGATCAAAGCTTTGGACAAGATCATGCAAGTGATGAAGCAATATAATCCGGAGGCTTACAAACAGTATACGCAACAAATGCAACAAGAAATGCAACCCCAAACCCAAGCCCAAGTGTCTCACACAGATACAATAAAAAAATAAACCTAGAGAGTTAATGAGATTACAGTTAAAATAAAAAACTGTAATCTCATTTCAATAAACAAGAATGTTAATAGAACGCCCCCCTCTTTTATACCGATCGCTTTTTCCCGGTGGTTATTGGCGAATTCAACCCCCAGAAGGGGAAAAAGTTGTTTACCTTACATTCGATGATGGCCCTATCCCTGAAGTTACTCCTTGGGTTCTCGAAGTCTTGAAACAATATAATATAAAAGCGACGTTCTTCTGTGTTGGAGACAATGTCAGAAAGCATCCACAAATTTATAAAATGGTGTTGGATGCAGGACACCGTGTAGGAAACCACACATTCAATCACATACAGGGAATCAGAACCAGAACAAAGAACTATCTGAAAAACTCGGAAGAGGCCGCTAAATATATTGATTCGGACTTGTTTCGACCACCTCACGGACATATGCGCATCAGGCAGTTCTTTCCACTCAAGAAAAAGTATAAAATAATACTGTGGGATGTTGTCACCCGCGATTATAGTAAATACATGACTCCTGAATTGGTATTGAATAATGTGAAGAAGTTTACTCGAAATGGATCTATAATCGTGTTCCATGATTCACTTAAGGCTGAGAACAATATGACTAAGGCTCTGCCGGAAGCAATAGAGTGGCTACTTAAGCAAGGATATTCTTTCAAACTGATACCCTAACCGAAAAGGTAAGGTTGCGCAGTTAATAATTTGTTTATCTGAATATTTTGGTTAATCCTTTCACCAAAATAGAGTAAAGTCTTTGGCGCTTCATACTAGAGATCACATACTCGTAATTACTCAAATCGTGTAATTTTTCATAGTCTGCCCTAATGGTTGGTGGAATACATTCCGAAAGCACTTTCTCTTTTTCCAGATCATGTTTTTGCTGCATTTTCTGATCTGTGCTCATACCATACCACGCAAAATTGACAATGTCCACATCTACATATTCCGGCTGTTGATTGTGAAGGCCAATCACTTGCAGAAAGAATTTCCAGTCCGATATTATTTTTAGACTCTCATCATACATACCATATTTTTCGAACAAATCACGTCTGATAAATGTGGCTTGATGCTTAATTGTTCCCCAATAAAAATCATAGAGCGTAAGATATCGGTTCGGGGCTTTAACTAACCCTGTGCTATCTCCAAAATTATTTATTTGGTTACCTACAATAAACGGAGCCGAATATTCCTTTCCGTCAAAAACTTCTTTCAGCACATTATCTGAAACAAATATGTCACCAGCATTCAGAAAATGGCAATACTTGCCGGCAGCCAACCTTATACCTTTGTTCATGGCGTGGAAGATTCCATTGTCAGGCTCGCTTATCCAATAATGAATGCCAGACGTATATTTGTCTATAACGGCTCTGCTTCCATCGTCTGAATCACCATCTATGACAACATATTGATAATTGGTGTAAGTCTGACCAAGAACACTTTTTATTGTTTTCTCAAGACCTTCCTCATCATTCCTGTTTACCGTTATAATGGTGACATCAATCAGTTGCGGCGAAGACAGTTAACCAAATAGAAGGTTGTATTATACGTTCTGCGGGGTGTATGTCGTACAGGTGACTTCTCCAATCACTTCGTCGCCATACTGCAGCTTCACATCTGTACCGATTTGTTTGATGCGCTGTTC
>JBKECE010000301.1:0-1647 GCA_047974325.1 Dysgonomonas sp.
TATATAAAACACCGTTTCTGCCAATATTGCACCTTAAAGAAAACACTAAAATTGGGAATTCTATTTTTTCCGATGTAGAGTTGTTGGATCTTCCGTTGGCATTTCTTAAAATGCAGGTTGAACTTGGAGATATTAAGCCATTGGAAGATGATATGAGGAAAGTCGTTTTAAATAACAAGATTGATGATCATGAAGTTGAATTTTCAGATCAATTTACAAAAGAGCTGATGGAGATTGTCACGTCAAGCCTAAGCCTGATATTCTCGGCTAACGAAAAAAGACCGCTGCGGGACCAGCGATTTCAATCATTACTTGTCGCAAAGTAAATAATTTTATTTATGATAACACAAATTTTTTTAAATGTATAGGAGGAACAGAAATGAATTTAAATGAAATTGGCAATGGTGGATTACAGGAATTGTTTGCCCATGAATTGGACAAAGTTTTAAAAAATATCAAAGATCCGAATACTGACGCAAAGGCAAAGAGAACTGTTACCATCAAACTGGAGATTAAACCAGATGAACAAAGAATGGTTGGCCAGGTTGGAATTAATGTGAGCCATACTTCAGCCCCAATTAAAGGGCTGGCTACAAACATCTTGATGGAAAAAACTGGTGCAGGTGTAAAGTTTGAAGAAATTGGTAATCAGATCCCTGGACAAATGGGACTTGATAATATTATTAACATGGAGGATGCGAAATAATGGATTTAACAAGAGAAGCGATTGAAAAGATTGAGGAAATGGCCGAGGTTACAGTGGTTGACATTGAGGGGATACCTTATTCCAAAGATAAACTGAACCCGGTTTCTTTGCCAAAACCAAGTGCATTAACAACAAGAAGTCTGACCGGCCTGGTCGACTATCTTAAAGCCAATGTTGATGAATTAAGACCAGAAGAATTAATTATCCATATCTATGATTGTGAGCATGTCGCGTTGATTTCCTCATTGGATGGTGCATTCAGAAAGCGGGAAGAGTATTTAATGACAGAAGCACTTCTTCCGAATATTACGCTTAATAGCTTTATGGACCGGGAATCATTTAACATCATGCTGCAGTCGCGCTTTGTTGACATAGCGGATCGGGCTGCCGTACTTGCAAGCATTGGCAAAATGCGCTATGAAAATGAGGTTAAAATGGAAGATGACGGGATCACCCAGACTGTTGCTTCTAAGGCCGGGGTAGCCCTGGTAAGAGAAGAACAGATCCCGAACCCTGTCCGTTTGGCGCCATTCCGGACATTTACCGAAGTTGAGCAGCCAATCAGTCCTTTTATTCTTCTTGTTGATGATAAATGTCGGGTTGGATTATTTGAAGCCGATGGTGGGGCATGGCGTAATGAAGCTATGAAAAAAATTAAAGAATATTTGGATTATGAGTTAAGTGGTGATTATACAATTATTGCATAAATACAAATGGCGGGGAGAAATCCCCGCCGTGTTATGGAGGTTAATATGAATTGTTCGCAATCTACACAAAAAGTTATTGAGGATTTGGAAAATGTAGGTTTTGATGTCGAGGAAGATTTTGAAAATAATAGCCTGTTGCGCTGCCGGAAAAATGGGTGCAAAGAAATTGTCTTTAAGCAGAGCGGGGACGGGCATATGTTCAAGGTGTTAACTAAGTACACAACGAAAATTGAA
>JBKECE010000168.1:0-14919 GCA_047974325.1 Dysgonomonas sp.
AAACACTTTAGCTTACTCTCCAAATATTTATTACCCTTTTTTAAAAGTTTTTTCTAATACCTAAAACCACTAATACCACAAAATACACACAAACTAATAAACATCAGTATGTTCCAGAAGATTCACCTTACTAGATTAATATTATAAATTATGCAATAAATAAAACGACACATGTATTATTTTCATTATTATTACATCCGTTCCGGCACTTCAATACCTAAAAGTGACATTGAATTTTTGATGACTTTCGCCACATTTGACGATAAAATCAGACGAAAATTTCTCAAATCAACATCGTCTTCCTTCAGAATTGAAAAATCATGATAGAATTGATTGTATTCTTTTACTAAATCGTAAGCATAATTTGCTATCAGAGCCGGACTGTATTCTTGCCCTGCTTGTTTCAAAACATTTGCAAAATCACTGAGCAATAAAACCAGCCCTTGTTCTTTTTCTGATATCTCAATAGAATCCGGCAAAGCGGCAGGCACGTTTAAACCCTGCTCAGAAGCTTTGCGAAGCACCGAACGTATACGCGCATAGGTATATTGAATAAAAGGTCCTGTATTGCCATTAAAATCTATTGATTCCTTTGGGTTAAATGTCATATTCTTCTTAGGGTCAACTTTCAGTATAAAATATTTCAGTGCACCCATTCCTACAATTTTAGCAACATTATCTGCCTCCTCGTCACTGTAACCATCGAGTTTTCCCAATTCTTCGGATGTTTCTCTTGCGGTTGCAATCATTTCGTCCATCAGGTCATCGGCATCCACAACCGTGCCTTCTCTCGATTTCATTTTTCCTTCGGGCAATTCCACCATTCCGTAAGAAAAATGAACCAAACCTTTTCCAAACTCGAAACCCAGCTTATCCAGTAAGATTGAGAGCACTTGAAAATGGTAGTTCTGTTCGTTTCCGACCACATAAACCATTTTATTTATGGGATAATCATCGAAACGCAATTTAGCAGTTCCAATATCCTGTGTCATGTACACAGACGTACCATCACTTCGGAGCAGCAATTTCTGATCCAATCCGTCACTTTCCAAATCGGCCCAAACGGAGTTGTCTTCTTTTTGATAAAAAACACCTTTTTTCAACCCTTCCAGCACAGTTTCTTTTCCGGTCAGATATGTCTGCGACTCGTAATATATTTTATCAAAATCCACACCTAAACGTTTGTATGTTTCATCAAAACCTGCATACACCCATGAGTTCATCATTTCCCATAAAGAAACGATTTCTGTGTCGCCGGCTTCCCATTTGCGGAGCATTTCGCGAGCTTCTCCCATCAGCACAGATTGAGATTCTGCATTTTTATCGTCCAGACCGGACGCTTTCAAATCTGCCAATTCAGCTTTGTAATGTTTGTCGAACAACACGTAGAAATCACCCACCAGATGATCACCCTTCTTTCCTGTCGATTCAGGAGTTGCCCCTTCGCCCCATTTTTTCCATGCCAGCATCGATTTACAGATATGGATGCCTCTGTCGTTCACAATATTTGTTTTCACAACATTCCATCCATTTGCTTTTAGAACTTCGGCTAGTGAAAACCCCAACAGATTGTTTCGCACATGTCCCAAATGAAGCGGTTTATTGGTATTGGGTGAAGAATATTCGATCATGGCTAGTGGCGACGAAGGAGTTGGAGCTTGAAATCCATAGTCAGCAACAACTTCAATCGAATTAAGAAGATTGATCCATTCCGATGATTTTATTACTAGATTGAGAAAGCCTTTTATCACATTAAAATCATCTACAACAGACACGTTTACTTTCAAATATTCACCGATTTCCTGCGCTGTCTGTTCAGGATTTTTCTTCGATATCTTCAAAAAAGGAAACACGACCAGCGTAAAATGTCCTTTAAATTCTTTTCTGGTTTTTTGCAACTCAGCTTGCGTTCCTTCTATATCTTGTCCATAAAGGTTTTTGATAGCCTTTATTACCTTCTGTTTCAGTATTTCTTCAATCTTCATATTTATTCCCTGTATTTTTTTTAAGTCGCAAATTTATAAAAAAGAATCTAATGGTCTGCTATAAAAACATTTTGCACCATTCATCGAACTGATGTAATGAACGTTCACTAAATCTGGACAATCCTATTTTGACTTTCTCCACGGTTTTTTCTTTTCCCAAATTTGTTTTTGAGAAAAAACAATCGGCAAAACATATCAGTTGCTCTTCGACACTCAGCGGCATCATATCCCTATGAGGTAAGGGTAGCTTTTGCAAAACGATTTCTTCTTTTGTCAATCCTGCACCCGTATGTCGTTCACACACCAATGCATGCCTAGGCAGTCCTTCATCCAAGAGTAGATCATGCCCTATCACACCGTGCCGAATATATGGTTCTGATCCAAAGCACTGGATGGAATGCGCATCTGTCCATAAGATGCCAATATCGTGCAGCATGGCAGCTTCTGCCACGAATTGCACATCAACACCCAATTCGGGATGATTTTCAGCCATATCCAAAGCCTTACGGGTCACATCGGTGCTATGGTTCATCAAAATACAATAAAGCTCCGTATCTTTTTTGTAATATTTTTCTATAATTGCAACAACATCCATACGATAAGTGTTATTATTTTGATACAAAAATAAGTAAGTTTGCACTCATATCTAACCAAGTGAATAATTTTATGCAAAAATATTTATTGATTCTTTTCTCAATAATTATTCTATCGACTTCTTCAATAAATGCTCAGATAAAACTCGGTGCAGATAAGTTGGATCAATTGCTACCTCTTTTGCAAGACAAAAAAATAGCCTTGTGCGTAAATCAAACATCCTGTCTCAGCAATGGAACTCATCTGGTCGATACACTTTTGTCGTCAGGCATAAACATAAAGAAAATATTTGCACCCGAACATGGTTTTCGCGGAACTGCCGATGCCGGAACGAAAATCCACAACGAAACTGACTCCAAAACGGGATTACCTATTATTTCACTCTACGGAAAAAATTATAAACCAACAAAAGAACAACTGAAAGATGTTGACGTGCTCATCTTTGACATTCAGGACGTGGGCGCACGCTTCTACACCTACATAAGTACCTTGCACTATTTGATGCAGGCTTGTGCCGAAAACAGCATTCCATTGTATGTGCTTGACAGGCCAAACCCGAACGATAAGATAGACGGACCTGTTTTGGAAACAAAAAATGCGTCATTCGTGGGCAAGCATCAGATACCAATTCTGCATGGGTTGACTATGGGCGAACTTGCTCAAATGATTAATGGAGAAAATTGGCTGGGAAATAATCTGAAATGTGATCTGACAATTCTATCAATGGATGGATGGATTCACGGACAGGCATATTCGCTTCCGGTGAAACCTTCACCCAACCTGCCCAATGATCAGGCAATAAAGCTCTATCCGTCACTCTGTTTTTTTGAAGCCACGAAAATGAGTGTGGGAAGAGGAACATATTTCCCTTTTCAGGTGATCGGCTTTCCTGATGCTAAATACGGTAAATTTACGTTTACACCCACCACATTAAAAGGATTTGACAGCAATCCATTACAAAAAGAAAAACTTTGCTATGGCATTGACTTGCGGAATACCCCAACAGACGGAAGTCTCACATTAGAATACCTGATCAGGTTCTATAAGAAATCAGGACTAGGTAGCAAATTTTTCAGTTCTCCACAGTTTATGGACATGCTTTCCGGCACAGACAAGCTCAGAAAACAGATCATGGAAGGGAAAAGCGAGAAAGAAATACGCAAAACATGGGAAAAGGATTTAAAAAAATATAGAGAACTAAGGAAAAAATATTTGATATATAACGATAATAGGTATTAATCATAGGAAATATGTCTGAAAAAAAATGTCCATTTTGCGGACGACCACTAGAAGAAGATCAGGAGATTTGCGATGTCTGCCGGAATTCGGCAAACGAAAGGCAAACCAACTCTTTGAGAGAAAGACTCATCAACGAATCTGAAAAAGAAGAAGTAGCAAACCAAGTTGAAGAAACAGAAACAACGAGCGAAAACACCGCAGATAACGAAAATATAAGCGAAGCGGAAAAGCCGCATGAAACTGAGAAGAAAATAGAAAAAAAGAAATTGAGCAGAACAACTATACTCTATCTATCTCTCTGCGTCGTAGTGCTTGTATTGGGCTTAGGCACCACATTCTGGGTACGTCACTATCAGGCAACACAGCACGAAACGGAAACTGCCTTCTGGGAGTTATGTGTGAAAAATAATACGCCACTCGATTATTCGAAATACCTTGTCCGCTTTCCGGAAGGAGCATACGTAGAAGAAGCCCGTAAACGAATCACTCAATTCAGGGAAAATGAACATGCTGACTGGGATGCGGCACGAGCTTCGGGTGATATGAATAAATTATATGCCTTCATGAGCCAATATCCGGAATCTCCGTTCCTTGCCGAAGCCAGAGATGTAATGGATTCGATAAGTTGGGCGGATGCTGTGAAAACCAATACAAAAGAAGCTTATCTGGCTTATCTTGAAAATGTAAAGATCGGGAACATAACCGGCTCATACATCGCAGAAGCTCAAAACAAATATGATTATCTGAGCAAACTGGTCACACTCCAGGGTGCGCAATTAGATAGCATAAAAACGACCGTCTCTAAGTTTTTCAAGGCTGTCTCCGACACCAAAGCTAAAGATATTGCTGTGCTATCGGCAAGTGAAATAAAGCCATATTTCGGGCACTCAAGCATTACGCCTGAGAATATTGTTTCGCAAATAAAAAATGAAGTAAAGGATAAAAAAATAAAAGAATTGCAATATATTCCTCAAACAGATAAAATGACCGTAATAAAAGACACTTCAGGAATATATTCGACCGACGTAGCTGTCAATATCCAAATCAAATTCAAAGACAAGAAAATATCTGACAGGACAGAAACTTTTGCGACTAAAATAGAATTGACCAAGGACAAAAAAATAAAGAGCATCTCTCTAATAAACACAAAAAAGCAGTAACCAATAAGGTTACTGCTTTTTTATAATATCGTATGTACTAATTCTACACCTATTATTCAGAAACTACTTCGAAAGGAATTTCAACAGACACTTCTTTGTGAAGTCTTGCTATGGCTTTGTAGTTGCCTACTTCTTTCACAGCTTCTTTGATCACAATTGTTTTCCGATCTATTGCGAATCCTTTTTTAGCCAATTCTTCTGCAATCTGAATGTTAGTAACAGAACCGAAGATGGTGCCGGTTGAACTTGTCTTAGCTCCAATTGTCAGTGTAACACCGTCTAATTTCGCTGCAAGAGCTTCCGCATCTTTCTTCAATTTTTCTAATTTATGGGCACGTTGCTTCAAATCTTCTGCTAGCATTTTTTTAGCTGATTCGGTAGCAATAACGGCTTTTTTCTGAGGCAAAAGATAGTTGCGTCCGTAACCGTCTTTCACTGTTACCACATCATCCTTAAAACCCAGATTGTTAACGTCCTCTTTTAATATAACTTGCATTTTAAAATCTCCTTCTTCTTTAAATTATTTCATCAAATCAGTTACATAAGGAAGAAGAGCCAAATGACGAGCTCTCTTCACAGCCTGAGCTATACGACGTTGAAACTTCAACGATGTTCCTGTTATACGACGAGGAAGAATTTTTCCTTGTTCGTTCAAAAAGTTCTTCAAGACTTCAGGCTCTTTATAATCATTATACTTACTACCGCTTTTCTTGAAACGGCAGTATTTTTTCTTTTTAACTTCAACTGACGGAGGAGTCAAATATCTGATTTCTGATTGTTGTGCCATGATTAATTCTCTTTTTTAGTTGTTGACTTCAGACTTCTTCTCTTTTCTGCATATTGCTTAGCATATTTATCTTGACGGAATGTCAAGAAACGGATAACTCTCTCGTCACGACGGAAGTTAAGTTCCAGCTTTTCGATTACAGATGGTTCTGCTTCGAATTCAAGAAACGCATAAAATCCTGTAGATTTCTTCTGGATAGGATAAGCCAATTTTTTCAGCCCCCAGTTTTCTTCATTCACAATTTTTGCGCTCTCTGCTTCTAGAATAGCTTTGAACTTGTCTACCGCTTCCTTCATCTGCACATCAGACAAAACGGGAGTCAAAATGAAAACGGTTTCATAACTGTTCATAAATTCAATAATAATTAGTTGTTAAACATTTAAAGTTTTGAGGTGCAAAAGTAATACTTTTCAGGAACAAAACAAATGAAAAGATTTATAAATTCTAATCAATTAGAAAAATAGCCTCACTTTTAGCTATATTTATTTTTTATAAGATAGTTTGTACTAATAAAAGAATAGTTATAGTCATCACCATTTGCAAACGGCCTCTGTTGGTATGGAAAACACATCCGGTGGATATACATGTACATCTGTATCTAAAACCTGGCACGTCGGAACAGGCTTAAAGTTAAACTTTTGAGTACAGATATCAGCAACAACCCAAGTCATATTCATTTTCCGAAGATACTCCGGCGTATCTTCATAGATTATGTCATCATAAAAGTGCATCAATGTCTCTATCCACGGATGTTTGGGCATTACACCCATCACGGCAGCTTCAATGCCGACACATTCGGGAGAACCTTCGCGTATTTGCCGTTCAAATATAGCTGGATTTATATGAGTCCCCGTGAAAGCTGAATGTACTAGAAACGGATCAAATGACTTATGATCTCATAATCCGGTATGATTTCCTACCATGATTGTATGCATTATTTTATTTTACAAAAATATGCAAAATATTTTTCATTATTACAAAATCTTGTCAAAGACAATAACTTGTTCTAAATTTGCATTTTGAATTTAAAGCCGGATGGTTATGAATAATACGACTAAAGACGATAGCGATATCTTATCTCTGGATATAATTTTCCCCATCATTAATGGTAAAGTTTCGATGGCAATAAACCGTCAGATGTATCGGAATTTTAAGAAAGAAGGTTTGGACATAACTCCGGAACAATGGACTGTGCTCTCTTTTCTGTGGAAAGAGGACGGAGTGTCGCAACAGAAACTTTGTGACGCTACATTCAAGGATAAGCCAAGCATGACACGCCTGATAGACAATATGGTGAAACAGAATCTCGTGGACAGAAAAACTCCCCCCAACGACAGACGCTCCAATCTGATATTTCTGACCGAAAAAGGCCGCTTCATTCAAGAAAAGGCGCATAAAGCCGTACTTGACACTATGAAATATGCTCTTGCGGGAATAGACGAGGAAGGGTTGAATCAGGTGAGAAACATTCTCAAAATCGTTTTTAATAACATACAAGGATCGCTAAGCGACAGATAACAAAAAGAAAAGAGCAACCTGCACATTAACTAACCCTCTAAGTGTGCAGATTGCGTCTTTTGAAAATAACAACCGTTCAATCAAATTATATCATCACGACATATTTTTCTTCATTCATGTTTAATCAATCTCTCTTGTATTTATGATAACAAAATAACAGAATATAAGAAAACCTTGAAACTAAAATCTACATACAGCAAAGAAGTTTCCGTAGAATAACATCTTTTGATCGACGAAAGACAAAAAAAGGAAGAATCTGTTCTGAATTCTTCCTTTTTATATTTTCCACGAGTAGTGTTCTCTTGTCTATGCCAGCAATTTTTTCACAGTATCCGATATTGCTTTTCCCGGAGCTAAACCAGCCAGAGATTTTGTTGCTGCACCCATCACTTTTCCCATATCGGCGGGTGAAGATGCGCCAACCTGTGCAATGATTTCTTTCAGTTTTTCTTCCAATTCTTCTGCCGACAATTGTTTGGGTAGATATTTTTCCAACACTGTCACTTCCAATAGTTCTTTCTCTGCCAGATCGGAACGTTCTTGCGACACATAGATTTCGGCACTGTCGCGACGCTGTTTCACCATCTTTTGCAAGATTTTCACTGCCACCTCATCGTCTAGTTCTCCATCCGAACCTTTTGCTGTTTTAGCTTCTATAAATTCTTTTTTCGCTCCGCGCAATGCTTCCAGTCTCTCTTTGTCCTTGGCTTTCATAGCATCGATTATGTCTTTGCTCACCTGATCAAATAAACTCATAATTTTATGTATTTTTTAAATTCTTAATCAAATAAATTTTCGGGCGATTTCTTAGCTCCCGGTTTATATTCCGCAGGATTGAAAGATTCGTCACGTTTATAAACCGGAGTATTTTCCAGAGCTTCCACGATCCGGTCATCGTCCAATTCTTCAGTCGATAGTGTGATCGGTTTTGGTGCAAAAAAAGATTTCACCTCCATCGTTTTCACTCCGTCTTTTCCATAATGCTGTTCAATCATTTCATTAATACGACGCTTTTCCTCTTCGGCCTGATACAATCGTTCTTCCTCCAAACGTTCTTCCTCTTCGGTCAATTCGCGCATATGATCATCAATGCCCGGAATGCTCGACATGCCAAAACCTGTGGCAAGCAAGGTAACTTTGACTTTGTCTCCCAAATTTTCTTCTGTTGCCGTACCCCAAATAACTTCAATTTCGGGACCAAAGTGCTTCATGAAGTTGGCCACAGCTTCCATCTCTTCAACAATAAGCGGATTTTCTGCACCCGAATATATATTGAATAAGATCTTTTTCGCAGCAAATACATCGTTGTTGTTGAGCAATGGTGAATGCAGTGAATTTCTGATAGCATCCTCCACACGAGCTTCGCTTTCTCCGTAACCGCTACTCATTATGGCAACACCTCCGTCTTTCAGTATCGTTTTCACATCGGCAAAGTCAAGATTGATATGCCCGTGAACAGTGATGATCTCAGCAATGCCTTTTGCCGCGACAGCCAGCGTGTCGTCAGCCTTTGCAAAAGCATTTGGAATAGTCAGATCCGAATATATTTCAATCAGGCGTTCATTGTTGATAACGAGCAGAGCATCCACATTTTTTGCAATTTCCTCCACGCCTTTCAATGCCTGTATAATTTTTTTACGTCCCTCAAACACAAATGGTATGGTGACAATTCCAACAGTCAATATTCCCATATCCTTAGCTATGCGTGCCACAACAGGAGCAGCTCCTGTTCCGGTTCCACCACCCATTCCGGCAGTGATGAACACCATTTTTGTGCCATCGTTAAGCAAAAGCTCTATGTCGGGTTTACTCTCTTCAGCCGCAGCTTTTGCCACTTCCGGCCGATTTCCGGCTCCCAAACCTTCGGTCGTCCTCTTGCCCAATTGCACTCTTGTCTGCACCGGCGATTGTCCTAAGGCCTGATTGTCCGTATTGCACAGGGCAAATGACACATCATGTATTCCGGCATTGTACATATGATTCACAGCATTGCCTCCACCTCCGCCAACACCTATCACTTTGATTATGGTCTGGGTTTTTTTAGGAAATTGAAAGTCTAATATTTCGTCTGTCATCTATCTATATTTTTTATAATCAAATATGTTCTCTAAATAAACTATCTACCGGATCATTCCTCATCCTTAAACATGGTTCCTCCTAAATTCTGTATTTTTCCAAAAAAATCGAACAGGGTACGTTGCTTTGTATCTTCCTTCTTTTCTTTTTTATTCGATTTCTTTGTGTGCTTATCATCTGCTTCACTTTCTTCGCCAGAGTAAACATCTTCTTCTACAATCTCAACCGGTTTTTCGACCTTATGTTCAGCAGGTTTTGATTCATCCCTTTGCACTCTGTTAAACGAATCGGCATTAGGTGCATTGAAATGTCTATCATGTTGATAATTGACTTCCCGCTGATGCTCTTTCTTTTCACAATTTTCGTTGCTAAACAGAAGTAGTCCTAAGGCTTGTGTATATACCGGATTCTGGAGCAGATCGGCAGCATTGTTGATATAAAGGCGTTTCACCACACCACGTTTCACAGGCATTTTCGCCTTATCAGCAAAAAATTCAGGCAAACCATCTAATTGCGATGCACCTCCAACAATGATAATGCCTGCTCCCAATTGATCTGCATATCCCGATTCTTTTATCTGATTGATCACATTCAGGATTATTTCTTCTTCGCGCAACTGAATCACTTTGTTCAGTTCTTTCAAATCCACATCCGACGCAACCTGACCGTTGGGTTTCGATTTATCTTTACCCAGTTTTCCGTATTTTATCTTATACGATTCGGCGGCGGCATCAACAAAGCCAAGGCTTTGAACATCGCGGGTAATTGTTCTCCCCCCGAAAGGTATAACCGACATATATCGTAACAATCCGTCTTTGTAAACTGATACAGTTGTTGTGCCTGCACCAAAATCGACCAAAGCACAGCCTGCATTTTTATCTTCATCGTCCAGAACAATAGCTCCGGCAGCCACCGGTCCAACTATAAATCCGGCTATCTCCAGACTATTTCTGTCTGTAATACATTTCACCAGATTGCTCTTGATATTGGGTCTACCCACAATTAGCCGATAGCGACCTTCGATCAATGAAGCTTGTTTGCCGATAGCATCTTCTTCACTATCAACATGCACTCCATCCAAAAATATTTCAGGTGCAACAACGCTATAATTAGCAAAAAACTCAGGTTTGTTCTGACGTGCCAACTGCTCCATCTGATCAATATCCTGAAACGTTACTTCCGACTCGCCGGATAAAGCTCTTGTCTGCACATGTTCAATCGCCCGCAAAGACTGTCCGGCAATGGAAACATACACTTTCCCGATTTTCTTTCCTGATTTATTTTCCAGCAGATTAACAATTTTCTTAATCTTGCCGGCAACTTCATCTATATTGTATACAATGCCATGCTTAATGCTGGAATCGGAAGAAACTACTTCTGAAGCCAATACCGAAATCACACCCTGCGCATTTTTCCGACCCAGTAACCCAACAATCTTGGAGGTTCCAAGATCAATAGCAACAATAAATCCTGATTGTTCCATATTCTTTTATATCTTTTTTATTCGGCAAATAAAAGTAGAAATTATTTCCGAATTACATATATTTATTATTCAACGTTTTGTACAGACCACTTGTTTATCGTATTTCAAATTAATTGCAGCATATCTGTTCCAACCTGCCTCCGTCAATCCTTTTTGATAAAAAGTCATCAGTTTATCCAATTTTTCTACATAATTATCTAATGTTCCCAGAATGATTTTCTGATCGCCCACCCTTGGAATCAATTCAATCTCATTATTCTGCAACACGTTGATTTGCTCTATTTGTGCATTCCAAAAGTTGTTTTCTCTCAAGAATACAGCAAATCCATACAATTGCTTCATTGCAAAATCCTTGTTCACAGCTCCGGTTACAATAGGTAAATACACCGTCAGGTTCTTTGCCAAAGGCATTATTTTTGCGTCGCTGTCTATATAATAACTTTCGCCATTGTCAGGCATCACCCGCAATATTGGCGTTTTAGGTGTCACAACAGCTCTGATCCCATTCTTATTAGTCACGTAAACCTCAACAGATTTCACCAGCTGGTTGGACAGAACCGCCTGTTCTATTTTGTAGGTATCTACATCTCTCAGCTGTTTTCCATAAGGATTAAGCCCTTTCGAATCAACCAACTTTTCTATATCGGACAAATCTATCACATTTCTGACTGAATCATTCGCAGTGATTATTTCAAACCTGCTGCAAATTTGATTGCTTGGTTTGTTATCGAAAAAAAATGCCGCAAAGATCAGATATCCGACCAACAGGCACAATCCAACTATAACTAAAACTTTCTTCATAAATAAATTTGTGTCAATATATTCTTGTCAGTAAAAAACATTATAATTTGCTCAACAAAAGTTCTTTTATCGGCAATAACATCTGATCTATATCTCCGGCTCCAATTGTGACCAGTACATCTATATCTTTGTCTTTCAGCACATCGATCAATTCATCTTTGCGACAAAGAGTTTTAGGACATGTCACCTTATCAAAAATAATTTTCGATGTCACTCCTTCAATCGGTTTTTCGCGTGCAGGATAAATATCGAGCAGAATAAGTTCGTCAAGCAACGACAGGCTTTGGGCAAACTGTGCAGCAAAGTCGCGTGTCCTTGTAAACAGATGAGGCTGAAAAACTCCTGTTATTTTACGACCCGGATATATCTCTTTCACAGACGTAATACTAGCCATCAGCTCGCCCGGATGATGTGCATAGTCATCAATGAAAACTACCTTATCCGTTTTCAGAATAAAATCGAAACGTCGTTTTGCACCCTGATATGAGGCAATGCCTCTGCGCAGCTCGTCAGCAGTTGCACCATTGAGCCATGCCAGAGCCATCGCTCCAATCGAATTCTCTATATTTATACGGACAGGAACACCCAATTCTACATTTTTCACAACACCGTCAGGCGTGACAAAATCGAAATAGATTTCTCCGTTATTTATTCTTATGTCCTTTGCATGAAAATCTCCATGATCTATCGAATAAGTATACACACGCACATCTTCATTCACATTCGGCAAAAGTTTGATATTATGTTTCATCACCAAAGCTCCACCTTTTTGTATGAGCGATGTGAATTTCTCAAAACTCTTGACATACTCCTCTTCAGTCCCATAAATATCCAAATGATCCGGCTCTACTGATGTTACAAGAGCCATATATGGATGTAGCCAATGAAAAGAGCGATCATACTCGTCGGCTTCAACAACCGTAAATTCACTGGTGTCGGACAAAATCAGATTGGTATTGAAGTTTTTTAGTATTCCTCCCAGAAAAGCATTACATCCCAAGTGAGATCCATTCAATATATTAGCCAGCATACTCGATGTGGTGGTTTTACCATGTGTTCCCGCACAACAAAGCGATTTGCTCGAAGCCGTGATCAAGCCCAACACTTGCGCCCTTTTCTGTATAGTATAATTTTTCTGTGTAAAATATTCCAGTTCCACGCTATCGGACGGAATGGCCGGAGTATAAACAATCAGAGTAGAATCCTTGTCTCTACAATATTCAGGAATCAAACTAGGCCTGTCCTGATAGTGAATGTCAGCACCTTCATCTTCCAAAGCAATCGTCAAAGAAGTTTCTATGCGGTCATATCCTGCCACTTTTTTTCTCTGTGAGATAAAAAAACGGGCAAGATTGCTCATTCCGATACCACCAATACCTAAAAAATATACAGACTTGTAACTATTCATAAGTTTAACTATTAGCGATTATTCTTTTCGATAATTTTAATAACCTCGTCTACGATCCGGTCGGCCGAATCTTTCTGGGCCAACGTATAAATATTATGAGACAACGTCTGAAGCCTCGAATCATCGTTGATCGTTACCATTGCCGTTTTCACTAAGCTATTCATAGCATCTACATCTTTTATCAGTATGGCTGCATCTTTGTTGACCAAAGCCATTGCATTTTTTGTCTGATGATCTTCCGATACATTGGGCGAAGGAACCAAGATTACGGGTTTAGCCAACAAACATTGTTCCGACACGGAACTAGCTCCAGCTCTCGAAATGACCAGATCTGCTACTTTATAGGCCAAATCCATTCTGTTGATGAAATCATAAAGATGTATATTCTCTACATGTTTTCTGTTAGTCAATTCAAGTCCCAAGTCATAATAATACAATTCTCCAGCCTGCCAAATCACCTGAACATCCGGATCTACATTTGCCAGATTGTTTAGAATGCTATAATTAATGGTCTTGGAACCAAGGCTGCCACCAAGCACAAGTAATGTTTTTTTGTCGGGATCAAGGTTGAAAAATTCAACTGCTTCTTCTCTTGTCGGATTTGCCGACACCAAACTTTGACGGCAAGGATTACCTGTAATAACAATTCTGTCAGCAGGAAAAAAACGTTCCATACCCTCATAAGCAACACATATTGCGGATGCGTTTTTTGCCAATAATTTATTTGTCACTCCGGCAAAAGAATTTTGCTCTTGCAATAGAGTCGAGATGCCATTCTCATTCGCAACGCGCAAGAGCGGACCGCTGGCATAACCTCCTACCCCAATCGCGATCTGAGGTTTAAATTTCTTTATTATTTTCTTTGCACGGCGCAGGCTTTTCTGTAACTTCCATAACACCGAGATATTCTTAAGTAAATTTTTCCGGTTGAATCCGGCAACAGGTAAACCAACAATCTCGTATCCGGCGGCAGGCACACGAGTCATTTCCATCCGTCCTTCTGCACCAACAAACAAGATACTTGTATCGGGATAGCGTTCTTTTATGGCATTAGCAATAGCGATGGCAGGGAAAATATGTCCGCCCGTTCCACCGCCGCTTATTATTACTCTCATTTCATTCATGATTCAAAGATCATTATTATCATTCTCATTCATAGGCCACATTGGCAATGCTCTCATCTGCCTCTTCGTGCACTTCTTCACTCTGAGCATTGGAACAAGCTAGCATGATACCAAAATAGGCACACGTAATAATGGTAGACGTTCCACCCCTACTGATGAGAGGTAATGGCTGCCCAGTTACAGGAATCAGCCCGACGGCTACACACATATTAAATATTGCCTGAAAGGTTATCATCATTGCACATCCCAAAATCAAATACCGGGGAAACAATTTCTCACATTTCGAGGCAAGCACTCCTGCTCTGACTAAAAGAGCCATATAGAGCAAAATTACAACAATTCCGCCCGGTAATCCCATTTCTTCCAAAATAATTGAAAATATAAAATCCGAATATGCTTGTGGTAAGAAATCTCTTTCCACACCACTACCTGGTAATCCGGGAATATTTCCGTTCGCAATGGCAATCTTGGAATGTGTTTCCTGAAAAATCTCGTCCGGAATTTTAGAATCGGCTGACAGTTCTATGACCTTGGGTTGAGAAAAACGTTCTATTCTGCCCTTCCATGTCGAAAACCTGTCAAGTGCAGAATCTTTGAAAGCCTCTTCAGGAATCACTTTCAAAACTCCGAGCACAAGCACAACACTACCAACACACACTAGAGCTATAAGTGCAAGTTTTTTCATGCTCACTTGACCGATGAACATCATCACAAAGCAAACCACAAACAGCAAACAGGCTGTGG
>JBKECE010000189.1:0-5758 GCA_047974325.1 Dysgonomonas sp.
TTTAAAATTCTTGGTAAAGCCGATTTAGGCACTGTGCCAATAGAAAAGCCGGAAAATACACAAATCGTAAAATGCAAAAACTGTAAGGCAATTTACGTAACGCCAATGCCAATCTGGAATAAGACTGATTTTGATAAGCTTTATAATAACGCTGATACTTATTTTCCGGAATCGGATAAATGGTTGAAGATGAGAGAAACTGAAATTGTTGAAAATAGATTCAGGCGAATTCAAAAGGCTATAAGAACTGAAGATAAAGTTTTGCTGGAAATGGGTGCAGGAATTAAGGCTTTTATGGCAAAATATCTATATAAAAAAGGTTGGAATGTAGTTCTTCAAGAACCATCTGTTGAATTCAGTAAAGTTCTGAAAGTTGAAAATCCATCATTTGATCTCATCACAGATTTGTTTTTTGATATAGATTCTAAAAATAAGTTTTCGCTTATTTACATCGATTCTGTAATGGAACATGTGGCAAACCCAGTAGATTATGTGAAGAAAAGTGCAGAATTGCTCAAATCTGGAGGGATTTTGTATTTTATTTCACCAAACGAACATTCTTTTCGAAATTGGGCCAGAACAATAATGAAAAATATGAAAGGCGATAAAATATCAGCATATCTTTGTCCTTATAATATACCTTATCACCTTATCGGATTTTCTAGAAAGAGCATTGAGATTCTAGCAGATGAATCAGGACTTGAGCTAGTTAAACATATTCATCGATATGATTATGATTGGTTTCATTTGATTAAGAATAAGCATAATATTCTCAAATATCCTGTGTCTGCACTCTTATATTTCGTAGATCTTGTCGGTTGGGGGTGTAATCAGGAGATTATATTAAGAAAAAAGTAAAGACTAATGAAAATAGTCTATTGCATAACTGATTGTTCTAATTCTGGTGGTATGGAACGGATAATTTGCATCAAAGCGAATTATCTGGTTGAAGTTATGGGATATGATGTTACAATTATTACTGCTGATAAAAAAACAAATTCACTTTTTTATAAATTCTCTGACAAGATCAAATTTATAAATCTGGATGTCAATTATTTTGAGTTAGAAGTTTTTTCATTTCCCGTCAGACAAGTAAAGCAAATTAAAATAAGACAGATACATAAAAAGAGACTTTCTCAGGTACTAATCTCAGAGCATGCTGATATTGTAATCTCAACTTATACTCATGAGTTCACAATTCTGCCTCAAATCAAGGATGGTAGCAAGAAAATAGCGGAAATTCATTTTTCCGAAAATCATAATCGCATACAAAATCAAAATCGATCGGGTATAGAAGAATATGTTTCTTTGCTGACGCACGATGTTTTCAAACGTCGTTATATAAAATACTATGACAAGTTTGTGGTATTAACACAAGCGGATAAAAGAAATTGGGAAAAAATATCTGTGTCGAATCTTGTTCAGACATATAATATATTACCTTTTTATCCAGAGAAATCATCTCAGTTGGAAAATAAAAGAATTTTATCTGTCGGACGGTATGTTGACCAAAAAGGTTATGATCTTCTGATTGAGGCTTGGGCTTTGGTTGCTCATAAACATGCTGATTGGCATTTGGATATTTTTGGTAGTGGAGAAGAACATGACAATTTGGTTGCACTTATAAAAGAAAAAAAACTGGAGAATAGCCTTACTCTTCATTCGCCTACGCATGATATAGAAAAAGAATACTTGGATAGCTCTATCTATGTGTTAAGCTCTCGATATGAAGGCTTTGGTATGGTGTTAGTTGAAGCTATGGCATGCGGTTTGCCGTGCATATCTTTTGATTGTCCGCAAGGTCCTTCTGAGATTATCGCTGATAGAATAGATGGCCTTTTGGCAGAAAATGGGAATATTCAGGATTTGGCAGATAAACTGGAATTGCTGATAAATGATAAGGATCTCCGGATCGAAATGGGTAATAAAGCTAGACAAAATATTCGAAGGTTTGCTCCCGATGAGATAATGAAAGAATGGGATAATCTTTTCCAGAGTTTACTCAATGATAACAGATAAAGTGTTTTTTTTATATGACGTAGGGCCACAAAGTAGGCTCGAATGGCTAGCTTCGGCTTTTCCGGATGGGGAGGTTGAATGGTTAGCTATGAAGTATAATGAAAAAAACCGTATTTATAGATGGCGCAAACCATTACTGTTTTTAAGCTATATTGATTTGGCTGTTCGTTCATTATTGAAATCAAGACCAAATGATGATATTATAAGTTGGAATTTTATAATAGGGGCTATTGTTGGAGTTATTTGTCATTTTTTTAGATTGAAAAGAACAATCCTTTCTCTTAATATGATAAGTCATAACAAAGGCGGTATCATTGCATTAGTCAGAAGAGCCGTCTATAACTACGCTTTTTCATACAATGGTTTTTACTTTACAGTTAATAGTAAAGAAACATTAGCCGATTATATTAAAGAATATGATAAAATAAATGAGAGAAAGGCATTTGTTTTACCCGATGCTTATTTACCTATTTATACACGAAAGAAGTTTACCGGAAATAATTCCTATATTTTTTGTGGTGGAGAAGCTCAACGCGACTGGAAAATATTTTTTGAAGCGGCAAGAAGACTCCCCGAATTGTCTTTCGTAGGGGTTGGGCGGAAGAAATATATGCCGGAAGATAATTATATACTAGATAATGTTACCATGTATTATGATATAGAAGAAGATAAGTTTGATAGTTTGTTGGAAAATGCTTCCATCGTAACATTACCTCTTTTGACAACGAAACCGGCCGGACTGATTGTTGTGTTCAAATCAATATTTTTATCTAAACCGATAATAACAACCCGTACATCATCAATCGAAAACTATTTGACCAATGGAGAAAGTGCCGTCCTTTTGGAAATTGGTGATTTGGACGGATTTGTGAAAGCAATAAATGACATATACTACGATGTTACGGCAAGTGAACGATTGACAAAAGAAGCTTTGAGAACAGCAACGAAACATTCTCCCGAAAAATATTCGCAGTTTATATTCGAAATTTTACAAAAACATTAAGATATGCAAAAAAAAATGATAACTATTGTTGCTTGCTATTTTGGACCAAAGCTAGGTGTTGGTGTTTTTATAGAAAAGCTTTTACTTGTGCTTATACCTTCTCTTAAGAGTAATGGGTATCAAGTGAACTTAATTGCCAATCAAAATGTTTTAAATAACTCACCGGCTCTTGAATTTGATAATGTGAAAATTGTCAAATTTAAAGAACTTGAAAGGTCTAGCACATCAAAAATCTTTTTTTTGACGAAATTTGGAAAGACAGAATATGTGAGAGATGCTAAATATGTTTTTTTTCTAGCGGACTCCGTTATTGGATATGGTGTTGAAAATGCTGTCTCAATAGTTCATGATATTAATGAATTTGAGATAACAAGTAAGTTTGGATACATTCGGACTTGGTTTAGAAAGAAAATGATAAAAAGAGTATTGTCAAGGGCTCAAAAAGTAATTGTGATTTCTGATTTTGTATTAAATCAAATTTATAAATATTTCCCATCAATGAAATATGATACTAGGTTTTCTGTTGTCCATAATGGAATTGATATCAAGGATATTGTTGTTGAAAATAATTTATTAGACAATGTTGATCGCAACTATTTC
Organism: Dysgonomonas sp.; assembly: GCA_047974325.1. Taxonomy (GTDB): domain Bacteria; phylum Bacteroidota; class Bacteroidia; order Bacteroidales; family Dysgonomonadaceae; genus QVMP01. The sequence goes on from JBKECE010000189.1 coordinate 3,623, forward strand.
TTGATTGTTGGAAGAGTGGATCCCTTAGGAAAAAAATTGTATGAAGCTCTCAAAATATATAAAGTATATAAAGAAATACATCCTGAATATAAGCTTAAGATTGTTGGAGGAAAGAATGATTTTTGTCGCAAAGATGGTATGCAATTTATCAGATATGCACAAACTATAGATGGCGTTGAATATTTGGGATATGTCGAAGAAGATATGCTTAACCGATTATATACCAATGCTACAGCCACTATATTTTACTCTCAATTTGAAGGGTTTGGATTCCCTATTCTGGAGGCATTTTTGAGAGGTTGTCCGGTAATAACAAATAAAGCAAATGAGGTTAACGATGAGTTAGCTAAAGGATTTGATCTTAAAATAGATGAAACTGAATTGGAAGACAAGGATCTTATCAGTTCTAAAATAGATAGACTTTCCCAGATTTCCAAGACTGAGTTGATCGCAATTGCGAAACAATTTTCATGGGAGAGCACAGCTCAGAAATATTTGAATATTCTAATGAATTAACTAAAAATGAACAGAATACCTTTACCAACAGATGCTTCTATTATAACTACATACAGATGTCAGATGAGGTGTCAGATGTGTAATATATGGAAATATCCAACAGATAAAGTTCAAGAAATTACGCCAAAAGATTTAGAGAAACTACCAGATCTTAAGTTTATAAACATTACAGGTGGTGAACCATTTCAACGTCGTGATATCGAAGACCTAGTTGCTATCTCGTTCCAAAAGGCTCCACGGGTGGTTATTTCCACTTCGGGATGGCATTATCAGAAAATAGTAGATTTGGCTAAAAAATACCCTAATATTGGAATAAGAGTAAGTATAGAAGGCTTGTCTCAGCGCAATGATGAACTTAGGGGTAGAGCCGGAGGGTTTGATAATGGACTGAGATTGCTGCTTAAGCTACGCGAAATGGGTGTCAAAGATATTGGATTTGGTATAACAGTTTCGAATCGAAACTCTGATGATATGCTTTGGCTCTATCGTTTAGCAAAAGAATTGAAATTAGAATTCGCTACAGCAACATTCCATAATTCATATTATTTTCACAAAGACAATAATATTGTAACGAATAAAGATGAAGTAATTGAGAATTTTCATATACTGATAGATGAGTTGCTAAAAGAAAATAATCCTAAAAGTTGGGGGCGAGCATTCTTTAATCTTGGATTGATTAATTACATTAATGGTGGTCGGCGTATGCTTCCTTGCGAGGCGGGAACTGCTAATTTTTTTATCGAGCCTTATGGTGATGTATATCCATGCAATGGGTTGGAAGATAAAATATGGAAAGAAAGCATGGGAAATATCAGAGATTTCTCTACTTTTGAAGAACTTTGGTATAGTGAACAAGCTGATCGAGTGAGGTCATTAGTTCGTCAATGTCCCAAAAACTGTTGGATGGTTGGAACGGCCGCTCCGGTAATGAAAAAATATATTAAACATCCTGGACAATGGGTATTAAAGAATAAACTAAATAGCCTTAAAGGTAAAAGTGTAGATATTAATGATATTCCTTGGTATGATGTAGGGCAAGATCCTAAACAAGGGGATTTAGATTATTTACGAATGACACCTTTTACGGATATTCATGGTGTAAAACCTGATTCAACAATACCATTAATAGAGGAGTAAGATTTGCGGATGAAAATCGTAGTAATCGGTACAAGAGGAATTCCTGATATACCCGGAGGAGTCGAAACCCATTGTCAGAAACTTTTTCCACGATTGGTGGCGATGGGCTGCGATGTAACCGTTGTGAGGCGTTCGTGTTATGTGAAAGATGATGACTATCGGTCTGAATATGAGGGTGTCAAACTGAAAGATATATATGCACCCAAGAGGAAAAGCTTGGAAGCTATTGTCCATACTTTTCTAGGGGTCATTTATGCAAAGAAGCAAAAAGCTGATATTTTGCACATTCAGGCAATTGGTCCTGCTCTGCTCACTCCTTTTGCCCGGCTTCTGGGAATGAGGGTAGTGGTCACACATCATGGAGCCGATTACGAACGACAAAAGTGGGGTAAGATGGCAAAACTAATCCTCAAAACAGGTGAACGGTTTGCCGCCAAATATGCCAATGATATTATTTCCATTTCGAATGTTATCACAGAGTCA
>JBKECE010000305.1:0-1756 GCA_047974325.1 Dysgonomonas sp.
AAAATTATCCGGAAAGTGGAAAGATAATGAGAGAAGATGAGGATGCTCAGTATAGTTTTAGATAGTGTGTAGTCGATAGTGTGTAGTCGATAGTGTGTAGTTGATAGTGTGTGGTTAATAATGCTAATCAGGAGTTGAAATAGTCTAAATCATATATAAGATGTCAGAGCTAACGCCCCTAAATTCCTGAAATTAGCAGTAACAGAGCTGTGATATCTTAGTAGTAAGAATGTGAAGATTTAGATGTAGGAGCTTATGGTACATTAACTCCTTTTAGTCGTTGATTTTCAATTCCGATTTAACGGAAGCCCTGATATCTGAACATGTATAAATAAAACAAAATAGACTACGGATTAATTCGTTTTAACTCCTGATTTGCATTAATAGTAAAAAAAATCAATATATATGGAAGGGTTTGGCGATTTCAGAGACTTACAAGTTTATAAAAAAGGCTTTCAACAAATTTCTGATATTTTTACGATGACTTTGTCATTGCCTAAAGAAGAAAAATATTCATTGACCGATCAAATCAGACGTTCGTCCAGGTCTGTTTGTGCAAATTTGGCAGAAGCATATAGAAAACGGGAGTATCCGAAACATTTTCTTTTAAAAATAACCGACTGCATGGGGGAAAACAGTGAAACTTTGGTTTGGCTGGATGTCGCTTTGGATTGTAAATACATTTCTCCCGAAAATCATAACTGTCTGACTGAATTGAATAATGAAGTCGGTAAGTTATTAATGTACATGTATAATCATTCCGATAAATTTGGCGTATCACCACATTAAACTACTAACCACATACTACCAACTACATACTCATGACTAAACTTATTCTTGTCGCCGGCGCGCGTCCCAATTTTATGAAAATAGCGCCACTTATGCATGCTTTAAAAAATCACCCTGTTGTCAAACCGATTCTTGTTCATACCGGTCAGCATTACGACGTGAAGATGTCGGGTCAGTTTTTTGATGAACTGAATATTCCTGCTCCGGATATAAATCTGGAAGTGGGGTCGGCAAGCCATGCGGTGCAAACCGCGAGGATAATGGAAGGTTTTGAAAAAGTGTGCATTGCCGAACAACCTGATTTTGGATTGGTGGTAGGTGATGTTAATTCCACGGCGGCTTGTACGCTGGTAGCTTCGAAAATGGGAATTAAAACAATTCATTACGAGGCCGGATTGCGGAGCAACGACCGAACTATGCCCGAAGAAATAAACCGTTTGGTAACCGATGCTATCAGCGATGTGTTTATCACAACCAGTGTTGATGCCGATGAAAATCTGGAAAAGGAAAATATCCCTTCCGCAAAAATTCACATGCTGGGTAACCTGATGATCGATTCGCTGGTGGAACAATTGCCGAAAGCTCAAAAAACAGATTTGAGTTTCACACTTTTGAACAGGGATAAGGTCATTCGCCTGAATGAGGATTTTAAAGAGAAAAGTTACGGCGTATTAACCTTTCACCGTCCGGGAAATGTAGATGAAAAAGAAAGTCTGACGAATCTGGTGAACTTATGGGGCGAGATATCGAATATGATTCCATTGGTTTTTCCAGTTCATCCTCGCACGTATAAAAATATACAACAGTTCGGATTGCAGAGTCTTATTGATAGTTTTCCTCAGTTGTATTTTATTGAACCACTGGGATATTTGCAGTTTATTCATTTGGTAAGTAAATCGGCTTTTGCTCTGACGGATTCAGGAGGTATTCAGGAGGAAACCACATATTTAAATATTCCTTGTCTTAC
>JBKECE010000221.1:0-36463 GCA_047974325.1 Dysgonomonas sp.
TGATATACGGCAAAACCTTTGTTCCATAACTTAGAGTTAGACCCTGTGTTATCATAAGCGATTTGTCCTCTCCAGGAAAGACCTTTCAGCAGATCGCTCAAATCATATTTTAGGTTCAAACCCATTTCAACAACACTTTTGCTCTCACGATAAACACCCTGATCTTTTATAACTCCGATGAGGTTTGTCTGGTTGTTAAGTCCGGCATACGATCCGTCCGGATTGTAAACCGGTGTGAGGCGTCCACCTGTGGCGAAAGCTCCGCGATAGATGTTCCAACTATTGTTATACGAACCTCCGGGATAGACACGTTCTTCGATCCGTGCACCCAAGTTGAAAGCAGCCGTGAAACGTGGCGTGATCGTAAAATCGAGATTGGAACGAAAATTATAGCGCGAAAATTTCGTATTGTCGTCATGTTTATAAAATCCGTCCTGAGTCAAAAATCCACCCGATACAAAATATCTTACAAAAGTATTTCCTCCGTTCACATTGAGGTTATATTGCTGCAAGGAAGAATTATCTTTCATCACCTCATCCACCCAATGCGTATCGGGATGAGTGTAGGGCGATGCATGGGTACGGTATTTTATTATGTCGAGGGCAGAGTAAGCATCCGCTTTGTTTTCTCCGAAGTTTTTGACATTTCTCAGTGCTGATGCTTCATAAGAGCCTAGCGGATCAGGAATACGTGTGGGCTGAGTGACTGCCAACTGTGCCGAAAAAGAAACCTGAGGTTTTTCACTTATCTGTCCTCGTTTTGTGGTCACGATGATGACACCATTACCTCCTTTAACACCATATACAGCAGTCGCTGAAGCGTCTTTGAGTACGCTGATAGACTGCACCTCATTGGGGTCGATCTGTGCAAAACTTTGACGGACAATTCCATCAACAACAATCAATGGAGAACTGTTATTATATGTGGCCATACCACGGATATAGACTTCGGCCTCGTCGCGTCCTATCTCGCCCGATGGCTGCACAACCTGCACACCTGCAAGTTTTCCGGCCAGAGCTTGTGTGAGGTTCGTAACCGGCAGAGAAACTATCTCGGAATTGTCCATGGAAGTAATGGCTCCGACAATCGATTCGCGCTTTTGTGTGGCATATCCTACCACAACCACTTCATCAATCAAATGCTTGTCTTCTTCCATCTCCAGTTTCAATTTTGTTTTCCCTTTCAGGGCAATGCTGAGTGGCTTATATCCTATATAGTTGAGTTCGAGTTCCGAATTGGCATTAGGAACAGTAATCTTAAATTTGCCATCAAAATCAGTCACAGTTCCTTTTGAAGAACCTTTAATGAAGATGCTGACTCCGATCATCGGCTCCTGCGTCTTTGCGTCCTGAACGATTCCGTCTATAGAAAGTCCCTCCTGCGCAAATATTGAGTTTGGCATTAAAAAAAATAATGTCAAAAAAATAAATAATGTGATTTTTCTCATAGATATATAGAGATTAACATTTTTGTTATTTCAAAAAATTAGTTCTGTTTTTTGAATGTGAAAATGTAGGTTTTGACATTCTGAAACTCATTGATTATATCGTCCACATTCGATTCTACAATATCGGGGCGAGTTCCTGCCACAAAGAGAGACGAATATTTCTTTTCCCCGACAAATGTTTTGAGTCGAATAACCAGTTTGTCATTTGTTACGGATAAAATTGTGAAGCGTGTCAGCAGATGATTGCTGATCCATCTGTTGTTCACGTCTTTTATGTCTAATGGATTTTTTTGCGGATGCCACATATCAACGGTAAGTTCGAGCCACTTGTCATCCGTTGTGCTCCATGCTCCATAGTGAGATTCGGAGTCTGTGCCGCTTGTGGCATTTGTACGATAAACACCATTCTGTTCGATCAGCATTTTCAGATTTTGCTCTTTCTCGGTCAAAGTCATGGTTTGTCCATCTTCTGTTATGGACTCGGTCAACCACAGGCCGGGAATAAGATCGGACTTTTTCTCATCATCGCTGCAAGAAGAAAAAAGCACATATGTAAACAGAATTAAAAAGAAAGAGATATTTCTTATTACATTTTTCATAAATATATTTTTTTGATTGCTTTATCAGTCACAACATCATTCTGCCCATCGCGAAAAGCTAACGGACAACCTTCTATCTGCTTGTTCCGTCGAACTGTTGTTTCCTGTGTTTCACATAATATTGAAAGATTCAAAAAAAATCTTGTTCCGGGTCATGGGATCAGATCGTCAGAAACTTTGTTGTACACAAATTCGGTTGTTTTAACCAAACCTGTAGTAGCAAAATCCAATCTTTTGATTTTTAGTTCATTTGCATTCAGATTGAGAACATAATATGCAGCAGGAAGATCTAAAGAAATATTCAGCATTCCGCCGGTATAACTCCATCCGCCTCTTTTCACGGCAGAGGTCGCAGAACTGTTATATCTTAGAAAGATGGAATTTGACTGGAACTGCACCAGATCGTCTTGTCCGATAATACTGACCGCTTGTCCATCTTCTTGCATGGATTGCAATTGCCAAGTGCCCACAATCCTGTCCTGAACACTATCTTCATCGTCATTACATGAAACAAAACAGATTGCAAAACTCAAAAGCAGTAGAAAAGAAAAATATTTTTTCGTCATAGTATCATTGCGATTTAGAGAAACAAGGCTGCCGCCTTGTACAGACTCAAGAATAGTCTGAAGAGAAGCAGCCTTACCAATTAATTTGTATGTTATATTACTTCACCAAAACTTTTTGTACGGTAAAACCGTTTCCGGATTTAACCTTCACGATATATGCGCCCTTCTGCAAAGGAATCTGAGCCGATGTTGAGAAACTGATATTTTTTAGTAACGCACCACTAACATTGTATATCTGTGCATTAACCTGTTCGCCCGAACCGGAGATGTAAACTACATTTTCAAGTCCTCTGATAACAAAAGGAGCTGCTGTGCCGGAAGTGATGATTCCTGAATTCTGCACTTCAGTGCGAGGTTCGTAAGAATCCGTTATAGCAATGTCGTCAAGATAGAATGTATTTGCCGGAGAGTTGATCCATCCGCTCACATCCTTGAGAACATCGAAACGGATGGTCAGCTCCTTCAAATAGCTGATTTGGTTCACTTCCATCACCAAGTCCATCCACATATCCACTTCATCGTTCCATATAGTTTGTGTATAGGTATTTTCTTTACCTGCAAAATCTTTGGCACACAGCATCACATCGATTCCTTCGCGATCAACTCCGTTATGATCTTTGAGTGCAGCCTGAGGTATATAGACCATCGTATGCAGATATTTATTGTCTTTGTTGATCCCAAGATCCAGCAATCCATTGTAGACCATGCGGAACCCTTGCCACCAACTTGCATTGCCGCTTTTGTTGAATTGAACCACTTTTGCCGACAAATCCACACCTTGCTTGTAAGGATTGTCTATGATCTGATAGCTGTTTTCTTCGTTCAGCATATCAAAAGTGTTGACCCATTTGTCCATCTGCGACTGGCTTTCAAAATTGATGTTGAATCCGGCCGGATCAACCACTGTTTCGCCGGGAGGCACAGCGTCGTTCGACAATTCAAAGTTGTCGAACATATAGGTAGCAACACCCCAGCCTGTTCTCGGATCAGCCCAGTTGCAGCTATATACAATCACGATGGATGTGAGTTCTTTGCCGATGAGAGAACTCAGGTCAGCAACCACACCTTGCCATTTGCCATCTGTGCTCAATTTTCCGTAATATACCTCTGCTTCCTGATCTCCATTAACAGCGATGCGGAAATTTTTCGGCTGAATGCTTCGGTATGCCATAAATTTCAGATAATGATTGCTTTCGGTTATAGTGATCGGAGTTTTTAGTTTTAGTTCTCCAAAATTGCCCCACCAATCGGCATCGGCAACATTCACCGCTTTGAAGCAAGTGTTGGATACATTCAACCCGCTTTTGTCTGCATTTGTGCCAATTTCAGGTTCCACCTCAAACAAGGATGGCTCATACCATTTGTCGCCTTTCACCAGAAGATCGGTAGAACTGTCTTCAAATGTCGCCAAAACCTGCGCCTGCATGCTTGCACCCATGCATATCAAAAGCGCACACGTAGTAAATAATTTTTTCATGATAATTTTATTTTTAGGTTATAAATAGTTGAAGAAACATCGGTTATTCTCTCATGGGAAGAGGCTGGATTCTTCACATAAATTAATTGTATAACAAAGTTATGTGCAAGGCATTTTTCCGTTGTATAAAATCTATTCAATTAGGGAGTGCAATTTATTCAATGTTGCTGTGATGGCTATAAACAAAAGGTTTTAACATCGTTGATGATGCTAAAACCTTTTATCTTGATAATATTTTCTATCCGGATCAGAGAAAATATCTTATTTTATTTTTTATCGATTATTTCAATTTATTATCACTTGGATAATCCCTATTCTTTTCATACATCTTCACATAATCCGTCGGAGATATTCCTATTTCTTTTTTAAACACTGAACTGAAATAGCGCGGATCAACAAAGCCCAATTCGTATGCTGTTTCTGAAACATTGAGATTTCTCTCAGTCAACAGTTTGCAAGCTATTTTGAATTTTATGTTCCGAATAAATTCGTTAGGAGAAAGGTTAGTTATCGATTTCAACTTACGATAAAGTGTGGGTTGGCTCATATTCATGATCTGATAGAAATCTGCCGTACTGAAATCATTCATTTTCAGATTTTCTTCAACTACCTGAATCGCTTTCTGCAAGAATTCTTCGTCTACATCGTTATACACATATTCGGACAATTGTATTTTGTCTTCTTTCTGGAATTTAATGGAGTTTTGCGTCCTGTTCCTGACAAGGCTCTTCACATTTGCCATCAATGCTCCCATCTCGAAAGGTTTGGTGATGTAGGCATCTGCTCCAGCATCAAATCCTTGTACCTTATCTTCCTGATTTTGTTTTGCTGTCAGAATCACAATCGGGATATGGGACAGTTCAACCTTCGACTTCATTTGCTTGCACAATTCTATTCCATCCATCATGGGCATGACCACGTCTGTCACAACAATGTCCACAACTTCCTTTTCGAGTACAACCAAAGCCTCCTGCCCGTTGCCAGCCACCAAGACGTCAAAAGACTTGCTCAACATATTGTACATCACATTGAGCAGATCAGTGTTGTCTTCAACCAATAGGAGCCTCGTATTTTCTTTGTTCGTGGCCTCACGCTGAGCCGGAGGAACAGGCTTTGCCGGTTTAATTACCTGATCCACTTCTTCCAGGTTATCTATCTGATCAGCAGTATATACCGATTCGTCAATCGGCAAAGTTACCGTGAACCGCGTACCTTTTCCTTTTTCGCTATCAACCGTGATCTCGCCTTTGTGCAGAGAGACAAGGTCTTTTGTCAAAGACAAGCCTATACCCGTTCCGGTGGTTTTGAAACGGCGATAATCCCCTTCATAGAAACGCGTAAACAGATATGGCAATTTTTCGGAATCTATTCCGCTGCCCGTATCTGAGACACAAATCTCAATGCAGTTTTTTCCGTCTTTTTGTTTCTCTTGGAGAAAAACATCGATGCGTCCGTTCGCTTTGCTGTATTTAAAAGCATTCGATAACAGATTGAACATAATCTTATCCAATTTGTCCGGATCGAAATATCCATACAAATCGGGGGTTTCGGTATGAATCTCCAACAGGATGTCTTTAGTCTTGATCATTGGATAGAAGCTAATGGTGCAAATGTCCTTTATGAAACGGTATATATTCCCATTGGAAACCCTTAGTTTGAGATTTCCGGTTTCGGCTTTTCTGAACTCCATTATCTGTTGGAGCAACCGCATCAAACGATTAAGATTGATCTTCATGGTGTAGATAAGTGAAGCTTCTTTGGGATATTCTTCTTCCAAGTCTTCCAACGAACACGACAAGACTGTGACAGGAGTAAACAGTTCGTGTGATATATTCGTGAAAAACTGAAGTTTAGCCTGATGTACTTCTTCCGATTTTATCAACTCCATGTGTTCAATCTCCAACTTCCGCTTCATATTCATCCTGTTGATGATGATCCGTAGTGTCATATAGAGTATTCCCAGCACAATGCAGGCGTATACAATATATGCCCAGACGGTTTCCCAAGGAGCCGGAAGCCTTTCTATCTCTAGCATTGCAGCTCCGTTACTGGAATATCCATCTTCATTGTATGCTTTCACATAGAATTTATATGTCCCTTTTTTGAGATTGTTGTATACAGCAAAATTGTTTTTCGCGGAAGTATACACCCAATTGTTGTCTATACCTTCGAGCCGATAAGCATACCGGCAAGAATTGCTATTCTCGAAACTCAACGATGCAAACTCTATTCTCAGGCTATTTTCTTTATACGAGATTTCTATTCTTTTCGTGTAAGACGGATTCACATCAGTTATTTTTTTTCTGTTTTCTTCCGACATGTCCATAATGGATATGTTTGAAATCAGAATATCGGTGATCTGGGGCACAGGAGAAAAAATGTTGTCTTTAAAAGTCTGAGGTTCAAACCAGACAACACCATTGTTTCCGCCAAAAATCAGTTCTCCATTTTTACATCTGTACGAAGCACCTCTCAAAAAAGAGTTTATCTCCAGATTGTCGTTCGTCGTGAAAATCCGTACTCTGTGATCGAAAGAAAGGTCGGGATTGTATCGGACAAGTCCCTTACCAGTGCTCAACCATAAATTATTGGAGGTATCTTCTTGTATGGAGTAGATCACATCATCGGGCATCTGAGACATTACAGAGATTGCTTCAAACTTGTCTTTCTGCACATCGTAGCAACTTAGACCTCCGCCTTGAGTTCCAATCCAGAATCTGTTTTTATGATCTCGATAAATGCAAATGATATTGTTGTTATTTATCTTCTTATTTTGCAAAGTATAGTGAGTGATCGCCGATGCCGAACCATCGCCAGCCAATGTAGCTTTGAACAGACCATTGTCCTGCGTCCCAATCCAAATTTCATTCTGACCATTGTTCCAAATGGTATTAATATTGTTCTCGCCAATGAATTTATCTATCAGCGGATCGGATGACACGGTGGCATCACTACCATCGCCAGAAATATAGTTCACTCCTTTGATGGAACCGATCCAGATGCGGTCGTTTCGGCCTCTCATGATCACATTCACATTGGGTGATTTCAGTTTGGTTTCGTCAAAATGCTCCACAGCAAGCGGATTGCCGTTTTTCATCGTCACCATATAAAGACCGTAATAGCGTGTTGCCAGCCACAAGCGGTCTTTAGATTTGTTCGGCATCACAGACACTATCGTATTTGCCCGCACATTGATGTTTTTCAACACGGGATGTTCCGAATATGGGATCGCCCTGTTGTGTTTTCTGTCGAAAAGAACTAAAACCTTACTTTTCACACCCATCCACAGCAATTCATTGTCGTCCTCATAAATGGACGAAACAACATTCATTTCATTTTTTCCTTTGATCTCGGGAAAAGAATATTCATAGAAATGTTTCTTGTTCAGATTCAACGCATAGCAGCCCGTTCCGAACATTGACACCCAGATCATTCCCGTGCGGTCTTTATAGACTGTATATATCTCATCAGAAACATTCTCATTGACACTGATCTCACATGAGACGATTGACTCGGCATCAGCAATGTTGTTCAGCCTTTTCAATCCTTCGGATGTCGCAATCCAAATCCGTCCTGTCTGATCGTCCTGAACAACATTGTAGATGCTAGGTTGTGACTTGGCAGTCTTGTTTTTCGGTTTCACAGGATAGATTTTTATCTGTAAAGAATTTTCATTTACCGTTTTTTTGAGCCTGTATAAACCATCTGTATTCCACGTCGAAACCCAGACGTATCCATCCTTGTCTTCAAAAAAAGACATTACAGACAATTCTTTAGCTCCGATCTCGAGGAAAAAAAGAAACTTGTTTTTATTTATATCATAGGCACAAAAACCTGTTTGCCAAAGACCTATCCATAAGACATTCTTGCTGTCAATGAATACACTCTGCACATATTTGTTATCGACCGATTTTCCCTGCGAATCTATCAACGCAGTGGCTTTGTGAGTTATTTGACTAAAGACCAATACACCTCTGTTCGATGCAATGTATACATCATCATTCTTACCGATTGCAATAGCATTGATAACAGTGCAGCCTAAATCCGTCAGCGTATATTTACTCGTCAAACCTGTTCTGAGACTGAGAATGTTGAGTCCGGAGGTTGTCCCAATCCAAAGCTGATCTTTGTTGTCTTTTGCCAGACAAGTGATATTGTTACCTGTGAAAAAATCAATAGACAGATAGTTCGATTTGTAGGTTTTGATGTCATACCCGTCAAACCGACACAATCCGTTCGTTGTTCCAATCCATATAAACCCCTGATTATCTTGCTCGAAACAAGTGACTTCACTAGATGACAAGCCTTTGTTAGTATTCAGTATTGTTGAAACATTTTTTCTTAAATCAATTTGGCAGAATATGGATGCAATATGGATTGTAAGTAATGAAAATAGTGTGATGTATTTTTTCATATGTGATTTTCGATCAAGATCCTTATCTAACTGAATTAGTGCCCCAGACCTTACAAATATACAGAAATAATGAAAATTCATTTCATAAAACATGATCTATGTAAAAATATGTTTGAGCATTGCCTGCGTGCAACAAAGACAGCCGCCGATGTCTGTTTACGCCAAGCGCTAACAGGTGTCTTGCTCACAATTTGTTTGTGTCGATCTTTTATTTTCCAATGCTATTATTTACGCAGCTTTGCCAGTCAAGACAATTTCATAGTCCGACTGGCAAAGCAAAGAATGTTATTATATTGTTTATCGTTCCCTATTCTTTGATCAATTTTATCTTCACGGCATTGTTTATGTTAAGTATGTAACAACCTTTTGCCAATGATGCAACGTTTATCTGGCCGGAAACCATCTGTTCCAGAACTTTTTTTCCTGCAAGATCATACACCACCACTTTCAACGGATCGCCATATATACCCGAAATGTTTACTATATCTTTTGCCGGATTCGGATAGATACGATACAAAGACTCTGCTTCATTTACGGCAATGGACGATAGGCTGCTGTTTTCCAGAACCATCCATCCAACGGTTTCACCCACCGCCGAATTGGGATTTCCGCCTTTTGAGTTTTCTCGTTGCTTGAAGATATTCACACTTTTATCTGTCAATGAGTTGTATTTCAAAGTCGATGCTATTGAATCGTTCGAAGTTTGCATGCCGCAGAATACCAAAGGGTTGCTGATGGTTTCGTTGAACTCTATCTTCTTTGAAGAATAGATGCCGCCCACTGCATTTTCGGCTGTGACGCCCACATTTATTTTTTGTCCATTGAGCAATGCCGATCCGGGAGTTGCCGCCCAATAACAGATATTGGTATTGGGTGTTACGGTGGTAATGTCGTTTTGAGTTCTTTCTTTCTGTTGCGAAACTTCGAAACCTTCTTTCGTCACATTCCTCACCGCAATGGATGTTGCATAATCGCTCCGTTCAGTGGTTTGTGTTGTGAACACAACCGGAACCACATCGAAAGGTTGTGCAAAAGCCACTTTCTTCCAGCCTGCACTGACGCTTTTGACTGTTCCCGTCTGGAGTTTAATTCCTCCCAGATCATAAGAGCCTTCGGGTAGAACCGCATAAGCAATTTTCTCTTGTTTGCTGAATGTGCTTCCTTCTATATATTTCCATGTGTCGAAATGAAACAGGAAATTCTTCGCCGACAGAGATTTTACACGCATAGACATCGGGGTCATCGAATTGTTGGACGGAGTGCCAAAAAGAACGGTCGGTATCTGGTCGTAGTTTTGCCTTAGCTTGTGGAAATACCAATTGTTGTCGGATGCTGATGTCTGCCCGTATTGAAGATTGCTGTTCACACTCGATAGAAAGTATGGCACAACATTGGAATACATCGCACTGCTTCCATCGGCCGGAAAAAGGCTTACCTGATAGCTTATTTTACCGACATGTCCCATCACATCCAAGTCTTCATATTTGCTCTGGGAAGCATCTAGCTCGGTTTTGATCTCAGCAGGATTGTCATCTTCTTGTCTTATTATCTGATATTTTCCGGTCAGACCTTCGTTTGGATCAATCCATGACAGCAACGGATCATTGTTTTCGGAAGACAAATTCAGGCTTAGGTTCGCATTCAATATGTTCCAGTGAGGAATCACTTCCTTATTTCTGTTGAATGCCATACCCGACAGGTTTGCCTTATAGAATTCTCCGGCAGGCGTCATTTGTCCGTTCAGAATCATTGCCCGCTTGTCTTCCACCCAATTATAGATAGAATAACGTTCCACAAAGCTGGCTGTATCCAACACCTGCATGATGCCTTTGATGTCTGTCAGTTGTTTTTGCTGCTGATCGGTCACTCCGTCGGGCCACCATTCATGTGTCCAGTTTGCACCGTTGTTCCATTCGGTTATCCAGATTGGTCTTCCGGTTTTTTCATACACGGTTTTCAGGTCTTTATACCAGTTCGCAGGACTTTTGCTGTTCCAATAAGCATGAATGGCAACATAATCGACCCTATAATTCAAAGAATCGCATTTGCGGATAAACTCATACAGCCAATTGAAATCTGTTGTTGCAGGTGAACCCAAACGCAGGCCTGATTCCATCATTTTAGGCCATTCGGCAATAGCATAATCCACCGGAATAATTTCACCACCATGCTGTTCCGTATGATCGGGTTCGTTGTAGCCCAACAAATGGGTTGCCGTATTGTTTGCATTTATCTCGCTCCACGACGGCCAGTCTCTGGTCTGCCTGATGGGGACGTATTCATGGCTGAGTGTAGAATTTTTGTCAGCACTCCATGAATAATACCAAGTGCAATCGAGCATATCGGACAATGCAGGATCTCCTCCGCACCAGCCTTTTTTTGTCACCCAATCCCAAGCAAAAGTGCGGATAAAAGAAACCGTGCCATTCAGTAGTTTAGGAAGTTCTTCGACCAACAGATCTTCTTTGTCGGCAATGTATACACGGCTATATCCCGTCCCGTCGGCATTATTGGCAAATGTTGCCATATAGCCTTTTTTCAGTTTGAATGATTTTATCGCATTATTAAAATCACCAAGATTTTTGTTATATACACTGAGACCAATTTTCATAGAGTTCCCCGAAAAACCTTTTTCCGTGAACACCTCCAACGGCTGATAACCGGGAGTGTGCGGAATGATAACCGTTCCGTATTTGTAAATGCTCACCCGAGCATTCACACCCGGATCGAGAGCCTCGCCGTTAATGAATATCTGGCTTTGATAGTCCGCCACTACCACTGCCGGACGGATATTGTCAAAATACAGCCATGAAGTTTCGTCTTTCAGATTGACCGTACTATTCACAATGGCATTGCTTTTTGCCGTAAGATGTACCTCCGTGTTTGCTTGGATCTCTACATTTTGATCCTGATAATGATCCAATGCGATTTCATCAGCCCTACAAAACAGAGAGATACAAAACAAGAAGAAAAGAGTAGATTTTGTTCTCATGGATTTTAGAAATTAGGTTCGTTTTATGATTTTGTAAAAGTAGGGTTATCGAAGAATTCCCATGTCTAATAATTAGTCAAAAAGAGGCGGTTTTTTAGTCACAAATCCAATCCTGCTCGTCCAAATGCTCACTGTGACAGAAACACTGCACAAAGTTGCCGAAGTTAGTATAACACGGAAAGTCTCCCCAAAAATAAGCTCCTGCAAGCATCATTTCCAAAATCTGGAGACAGCCGTCAAATATTCCATAAAGCATAAAATATAGTCATAAATTGAATAATATTTACACATCGTTTGGTAATCATAGGCATATTTTTGCTATAACCAAGAATACCTTTAAATCAATCGCAGCATGAAAAAAGAATACTCTGAAAACACATAAAACAGAGGATGAAAATCAAGATCATGAAATCAGTTACTACAAATATCAATCCTTAAACCTTTTTACAATTTATCCTCATGAAAAAAATTTATACTTTTTGTTTATTTGCCATTCTGGGATCATTCCTGAATGTAAAGGCTCAAACAAGTCTCTTACCTGTTCCAAGCCTGAAATACAACTGCAATGCCATCACCAATTCGCATGAAGTGACTCCCGCAACGGGAAGCATAACCGCCGTAATCACAGACGGACAGAGCACAACGTCTTACAAGAACGATGCCTCCATTGAAAATGATGCAACAAGGGGAAATGTTCTATTCTTGCCCAACACACTCGATGCTAGTAATAAAGGAGACGGTGCGGCATATTACCGATCTTTGCGCATTGTTTCCACATCATCACTTGTTGGAACAGGCGACTATACGATCAGTTTCTGGACAAAGGTGAAAACCCAAACATCTCCGGTCGGGATCAACGCTTTTCCTCAAGTGATGCTTTTCGATGCAATGTCGTCAGGAAGAGCTTTTCAGTTCCGTAACATCGCATTCTGGAACAGCAGCAAACCCAGCCTCCGTTTCAATGACGGATCCGATAAAGACCTGAATGTAGATCTCGATCCTGCAAGTTTTATTTACAATTGGACTAACTATGTGATCGTGAAAAAAGGAACAACGCTGAGCCTTTACGTAAATTCTGTGTTGAAAGCTCAAAACACGGCATACAATCTGGCAAATACCGAACTAAAACAGCTCCGCTTCAACGGTCAGGCGCACGGTGGAGGATCTTTGTTCGACGACATACAGATATTCCAATCCGCGCTGAATATGGATCAAGTTGTAGAACTATATACAGGAACACCCGTTTCGCCGATTTCCACCATCTTGGACACATTTGAAGACACAGACGTACATCATTTGTCGAAGGTGAATTATGCAACATACAACGCAGCATTGTTCTCTTCCGAACCTGAGATTGGCACCAACAGCGTACAGGCAGGTATTAACACCTCCAATAAAGTTTACAAGGCAACGAACATAGCCGATGCAGACTGGTGGGGAAATTTCGGACAATTGAACCTCGATGCTCCGGTCACAATCACAAACGACAATCGTTTTCTGAAATTCACGGCTTACCGTTCCATACAGCCCAAAAATTTCCGGATCGCAGTCAACGGTGATCAGGCTAAAGAAGTTTATATGAACAAACTCAGTCAAGACGGCACGTGGGAAACCGTTGTTGCCGACTTAGGTCCTTATCTGGGTCAGCAACTCAGCTCCATTGTTTTCATTTTCAGTTGCAATTGGGCTGATCCAAGAACAGGATGGGGTGAAGCCACGTATATGTTCGACAATTTTGAATTATCGAATAACACCTCCACTCCGATCAATGTCACCACACAAGCCTATCCCGCAATAGGAGGAACCATTAGTGGCAACGGAATATATCAGGCAGGGAATAATCTCTCACTTACAGCAACAGCCAATCCCGGATATACGTTCGCATTCTGGACATTACATGACGGAACACAAGTCTCCACCGATGCAAACTATCAGCAAACGTTGAGTCTGACCACCGATAAAAACCTGTCTTATTACGCTTATTTCAAAAAAGATAGCGAGAGCTTCCCCGAAATCAGCATTGACGGTTCATACTATGAGTTGAATGATCTGGAAAGCGGCAAAGAAATATTCAGAAACAGAACAGGAATGCAACTCACCACCATTCCGGCCGACTTCACAAACTGGAAATTTGCCAGAATAAGTGCCAGAACAACCTACAACCCAATAGGAAACGGAGAAGCACCGTCTTTCAAGATCAAACCTGCCAGTGACGGCACTGTCTATGCAATGCTCGCCATAAACGAACAAACAAGCAACGCCGAAGCATGGGCAAGTGCCAATGGATGGGAATTAGTACCTGTATACACACTATCTTACGGAACCAACGACCCGAACAAAGTGATCACTTTCTACAAAAAAGAATTATCGGCAAGCACATGGTACGACATGGTGTTTCCTGACGTATTCAGTAGGGCAACCATCATAGCTCCGTCTTTCAAAGTTGAAACGGTGGGTATAAACGACGTATCCGTAAATAAAACAAAAATCAACGAAACGATATATACCCTTGCTGGTACAAAAATTTCCGTAAAGGCTTCTACCCTGAAAAACGGTATCTACATCGTGAAATCAGCTTACAGCGATGGAAGTTCAGACACCAGAAAGATCATAATTTCAGATTCTTCTTTCTAAATATACTTTGTAATTTATAGTAAGTTGCACTCATTTCAAGATGAGTGTAACTTGCTATTTATAACAGCAAAATATGATAGCAATATAATTGATGCTTTTTCTTTAAACATTATAGTAAATATTATATGAATTTATTAAAGTACTTCTTAACAATTGCAATAGTCTCATTTTTGAACAGCAATGTTGGAGGACAAACCTTAAATATCTCTCAAATTGAAGCCTTAGGAGGCAAAGTAATAGCTCATAGTGCCAAATCAACCGGTGCATACATCGGAGCTCCATCAATTGTGATACTCCCAAATGGAGATTATTTGAGTACCCACAACTATTTTGGATCGAAAAGCAATCCTTCATCTTATGTCTACAGATCGACAGACAAAGGCCTGACATGGAACTTTCTTTACGAGCTGAACAATTTCACGAATATGAATCTCTTCGTTGTCTCGGATGTGCTCTACTCCATCGGATTTACGGCAAGTTCAGGACAAATGCACATCAGAAAATCGACTGACAATGGTGCAAGCTGGAGCATCCCTACAACATCACAAAACGGAATCATCCTCAATCAAAACCTATACAGCAATGCACCACAAAATGTAGTGATACACAACAACCGTATTTGGTATGCCCTAAATGATGTCGGCTCAGCTCCCACAGGCTGGGGAAAAGATAAAGTGTTCATGATGTCAGCTCCCGCGGATGCCGATCTTTTGGATGCAAACAACTGGACAAAAACAAATTACCTGCAAGGAATATGGCAATATGGTGGATGGCTGGAACCATGTGCAGTAGCAGCACCTAACGGAAAATTATATATCATGCCTCGCGTAGACTACAGGGATGTTCCCGAGAAATCGGCTCTGATAGAAGTGAGTGACGATTGCACGTCTCTCTCTTTCGATCCGGCAAAAGATTATTTTGACTTTCCCGGTGGTTGTAAGAAATTTACCGTAAAGTATGATCCGGTTTCCAAGATGTATTGGACATTGAGTAATTATATACCCAAGCAATTTGAAGGAGGCAATGTTGAGCGAAGCCGCAACACATTGGCTCTGTCCTGTTCTCCCGATTTGAAATGCTGGAAAATAAAAGGTATTGTCGCTCAGGGTTCGGACATAGCTCTGGATGGATTCCAATATGTGGACTGGTTGTTTGACGGCAATGATATGACTGCCGCCGTGCGCACCTCTTACTACGATGGGATGGGAGGTGCAGACAATTGCCACAACAGCAATCTCCTAACCTTTCATCGTGTGAATGATTTCAGGAATTTTTCTACTCCCACAAGTGAGGTTATCGACAATTCACCACAGTTTGTAGAAGATTTTGAAAACAGATCCAATGCCGGATATTATTATATTCGCCAAAATTCTAACCTGAGCAGTTCGTTCCAGATTGTCGAAAACCCTAATAAATCGGGGATCAATACAAGTGACTCCGTGTATATGATCAAGAGAAGCAAGAACGATTATTGGGAGGCCGGAATCATGATATATCTGAAAAATGCAGTTCCAAAAGGCAAGAAGTTCATGCATGTCATGGTAAACTGGAAAGACAAACCAACATCGTTCGCTGCCCGGTTTTATGGAAGTGACAAAGACAGTGCCTACGTGAGCGGCGTAATTCCGAACGACGACAAAGTCGATTTTTGGATGAATGTGGCAAAAGATCTTCTTCAAAATACATGGACGGATATCGTGATTCCTGTGAGCAACTATGCCGGAAAAGATTTTAAATATCTTCTGCTGTTGCCCGATCGAAACAAACAAATCGGTACACAGGCCGATTATTACACTTATTATCTGGACAATATAATTTTCAGTGATGAAATGCGTCCCAGAGGGGAAATCTGGGGTGAAGATTGCGAATATTACGGTTGCTCGCAGCCCAATCCGAACGAGTGGACAGGTATTATTGAACAGAACAGTTCCAAATCTTTATCAATAGTGCACGAAAGCAACGGAGTGACTCTCCGTTTTTTGGAAAAAGACATAAATAAACTCTCGCTCATCGATATTACAGGGCGCATACGACATATAAAACCCGAAAAAAATGCCGATCAGATCTTTATACCATTATCTTGCAAAGGCGTATACTTTATAAGTTACTACCAAAACAAGACAAAAGAATCACTCTCTTTTTTGTTTTGATAGTTCTGTTAAACGATTTATACATATATAGCATTCGAAAAAAATAGTATTCTCAGAAAAACAATAGTAACATTATCATCTCATGAAAAAATCTTTTATCACACACATCCTGTTTTTTTTGTGCGTCTGCATAAATTCGATGGCTTCTACATCATCGTCTTCGCTCACTACCAAAAACAGCACCGCCTCAGTTCCAAATCTGAGCATCAAGGGAGAGAATTACACCATCGAAGCGTTAGTGAAGAACGCACAGGTGTTTTCTAACAGAACCAACATGTTTTTTGATGATATTCCTTCAGCCTACACCGGATGGAAATATACAAAAACAAATGCCAATTCGTCTTATCTGCCCGGTCCTCTGCCTTCACTCAAAGTGAAAGCCAATGCAGCAGGATACATTTATGCCATGGTTGCAAACTATGAAAAGCCGGCTGTCTGCACACAGTGGGCGACAGATAACGGATGGGAGTTGATGTCTGATCAGGTGTTGTCTTATGGCAGCACAGACGCAGCAAAACTCTATGTATATCGTAAATCGTGTGTTGCGGATGTCTGGGTAGACATTGTTCAGCCGGCCACTTTTAGTGGAGCAATAATCATAGCGCCCGAAATCACCGATGCCAATTTAGCCAGCAGATTCGATGCCGTTCCTGTGAACATCGAAGCATTCGGTTGGATGGAAACCAGTTTGTTGAGCAACGGGACTGTAGCTTATGCAAACAGGTCGTATGTATTCTCGTCCGTCAAAAGTGAAATCGCAGGGCTATACGTTACACGATATAACGGAGGCACTCCGCCCAAACTACGGATAAAGGCAAAAAGTGCAGGCAACATGTATATTGCCATATCGAATGCCGAAACGGGTTATAAAGGTGAAGACAACGGATGGACAAAAGTAGACGGCTTGAATTTCAGCTATAATGATCCCACAACCACAACATTTACGGTCTATACAAAAACTGTGGCACAAGATGAAATACTATCCATCTCCACCAGCAGTTGGCAAGGCGTTCTCGTTCTGTCTTCCAATATAGAATATACCAATATGGTCAACTTCACGCCTCCTCCCGGAGTGGTGATACACAATTCGAAAGCCGTGACCAAAAAATTTGTGGGTTCGCCCAGCATCGTCGTTCTGAATGACGGAACATATCTTGCATCGCACGACTACTTCGGAGGCATCATTTCCGATGCTTTCGTATACAAATCGACAGATAAAGGCAAATCATGGTCGCGCATTGCCGAAATAAAGACTCTGAATTGGGCAAAACTATTCACAAGAGGTAATGAACTTTATCTGCTGGGAGTTGCTCCCAAAGGAACAATGGGCTACGGAAACGTCGTAATTCTCCGATCGGATGATGGAGGATATACTTGGACAACACCGACCAACAGCACCAACGGCTTACTTATGAACGGATATTACACTTGTGCTCCGACTCCGGTTCTCTTTCATAAAGGCAAAATATGGAAAGCCATGGAAAACCAGGGAACTGTAGGCGGATGGGGACCTTTCGGAGCTTTTATGATGTCGGTCGATGAAAATGCCGATCTGATGAATGCTGCCAATTGGACTTTCAGCAATGAATTGCAATACGTGAAAGGTGCTGTGGACGCATGGACATGGCTCGAAGGCAACGCCGTGATAGCTAAAGATGGATCTATCGTCGATATTCTCCGCCTACATTATGACGCGGATGACAAAGCCGGCATTATAAAAATTTCGGATGATGGTACAACTGCGACATTCGATCCACAGACCGGAATTTCTAACCTGCCAGGTGCTTTGAAGAAATTCACAATCAATTATGACAGCATCAGCAACAGATACTGGACACTGAGCAGTTATGTTCTCCCTGAAGACAGAACTAAGGGTATAACCCTCGAAAGAGTGAGAAATACAATCGTATTGGCATGGTCGGAAGATCTCATCAACTGGACCATCAAAGACATCATGCTACATAATTCGGACATCACTCACCACGGTTTTCAATATCTGGACTGGCTGTTTGACGGCAACGACATCATTGCCGTTTCGCGCACAGCATCGGATGACGAAACAGGACAGGCCGACAGTCAGCACAACGCCAATTATCTGACTTTCCACCGATTCAAAAACTTCAGATATGAAACGTCTACATCCGCCAACAACGGAATAGTCCCCAAACGCTGGTTCAAAAACGCCAAATCTGCCATTGCACTCACTTTCGACGATGGTTTCAAGGCACACTATGACTATGCCTATCCCATCTTGCAGGCGAACGACATTCCCGCCACGTTCTTTGTCAACTCGGGCAATCTGGTGAACAAAGGGCAGACACAGAAAGAGCGTTACGGCTATTGGGAAGACTTCAAAACTATGTCGGACAACGGTTATGAGGTGGCTTCGCATTCACTCACACACCCGAACCTGACCACCGCAAGCTACGATGTGCTGATTGACGAACTGACGATTGATAAGCAGAATATCGAAACCAACATCGGCAAATCGTGCTACACTACGGCTTATCCTAGTTGTTTGAGAAACACTGATGTCGACAATGTGGCGGCATCGTTATTCATTGCCGGACGTCAATGCGGTGAATTATCTAACGCAGCTTCCCTGAATGGCACTGAATGGTATGCCGTGAATTCGGATATTTTGTCGTGGACATATCCTCGCTCGCTAGACAATGAGCATGCCAGCGCAACCAGTCTAAAAGCAAAAATAGAGTCAGAAGTGCGGGCAAACCGCAAATTCGGAGTGTTGTGCATTCACGAAGTGTTACCCTTTGATCTCTTGTCCACATCTTCGACATACGAAATTGCAACCACCGAATGGCTGACCGAAATGTGCGAATACCTTGTCACCAAAAGAGCATCGGGAGATATTTGGCCGACCACTTTCTCGAACGTTGTGCGCTATGCACAGGAGCGTGACAATCTGCGCATTCTGAAACTAGCCGATACGGAAGATCTCATAACCTATGATTTCACAACTTGGCTCGATCCCTCAATTTTCAATCTTCCCGTGACAGTCGATGTAACAATACCCGGCGGATGGGAGCGTGTGAAATGCCATTTCAATGACAGCCAGATACAAGATTCGATATATACTCCAAAAAATGGGATCGTCACTCTCGACATAATACCCGACAAGCATATATTGACAATAACGAAAGAAGATAATTCATCGATCGGATCGAGCGAAACATCACCCAAAATAGAAATATACCCGAATCCTGTCCACGATATCTTGTCTCTGAAAGGCGGAATCTCTGTCAATGCGACTTGCGAAATATATGATGCTCAAGGCATTTGCAAGATAAGAACAGCTCTGAGCACACCATCTGTGAACGTCGGACAATTGGCTCCGGGAATATACATTCTCAAGCTGAAAAGTAAAGATAAAGAAACTTTTTCCTCTAAATTTATCAAGAAATAAGTCGTATCACAGCATCAAAGCAAACAAAAAAAGCTGGCCTTTTCGGGTCAGCTTTTTGTTTAAATATATATTCGTTTGTTTTATATCATTTACCGATCAGTTGGTCGAAGAAATTTTGCGAAACAGCAAATGCTGTTCCATGACGTGTGCCCGAAGGAAAAGAAACCAGATCAGAAACATCTTCCCATGTTTTCAGGTCTTTTGACCTCACCGCACCGTATTTATGATCAATGTATTTATCGAAATAGACATAAACATATTCTCCGACTTGCAGCGGAGATGGCCCTTCTGCCCAATAGTTTCCGGTGATGGGAGCTGATACCTTGGTCGGAAAATCATACGGCTTATTGTTTGAGGTCACACGAATGTTTTTTTCGGCAGGCTCAGGAGTTTCGTTCTTCAAAAACAGATAATAGGTCTTGTCTTTTTTGAGAATGCTGCCGTCAATCACACTAAAACCCGGTTCAAAATAGAGTTTCGTATCGCTGAATGTGACAAAATCTTTTGTCGTCACATAGTATTGCCGATGATTGAGGTCTTTTTCTGTCTTGGAATCTTTTATATCAGGGAAAGCTCCGGGAATGGTAGAAGCCCAGAAAATATAAAACATTTTAGTGTCCCTATCGTAGAATAGCTCGGGAGCCCAAGCGTTTTTTGTGCCTTTGAACGATTCCATCACCGGAATTTCTTTTTGTTGCGACCAGTTTTTCAGGTCTTTTGACGAAGCATAGCCAATGCCCTGATCCCACCAGCCGGTTGTCCACACCATGTGGAACACTCCTTTGTCGTCCTGTACGATACTTGGATCACGCATCAGCATGTCTTTGCCCAAGCGGGGAGCCAGATAAGACTGCCCATTGTTCATCGCATTCCATTTTTGACCGTCCGTGCTATAAGCCAGATGTAGCCCATCTTCACCATTATTTATGAAATAAGAAAACAGGTAGACCTGCGTGGGTTGCGTTTCTTTTACGGTTCTGCAACCTGCCAGAAGACATAAGGCGAGGATAGCTGACAAACTGCAGAAAGTGAATCGTTTTTTCATTTTTTTATTTTAGTTTTTAAATTTAAGGTTCATAACGGTTTAGCAGTAAATATACAAATTATACGTAATATCTCCATCATGCTGAAATCAAAAAAGCAACGTTGCACCAAGATGCAACATTGCTTTTTTTCAGATAAAAGAAATCTATTTTTTTACTATTTTAGATGAATATGTTTTGCCGTCATTTGTTTTGAAATTCACGATATACAATCCGTTTGCGTATCCTTTCATGTCTATCGAAGCAAGACCTGCTCCAACAAACCGGAGTTGCTTTTTCGCCATCAGTCTGCCTGCCGGATCCACAATAGTGCATAGCCCGGACAATGAACCATCTGATTCAACATACAAAACATCTTTCACCGGATTGGGATAACATCTCCACCCCGCTTGACTGTTAATTTCAATGCCCGAATATTCCAAAGCCTTCAAGACAACAGTATATTTGTCAGGAACGATATTCAAAGTCACTTTTCCGGCTGATGACGGATAATTTACTTCAGACAGAATCACGTTTCCGTCATAGACGGTACACTTCACGCTGTCGGTTTCTGTTGGCAACACGATGTCTACTGTGACAGGCACATTGAAAATAGAATCTTCCAGATTGTCACCAAAGGTATATTGACGGCTTCCATCCTCCAGCACTTTTATCTCCAAACGCAAATTGTCTCTTTCCTGTGCATAACGCACTACGTTCGAGAAAGTGGTCGGCCAGATTTCTCCGGTAGCTTTTTTATCCTTCAAATATGCACAGACAGCATTCAACCATTCGGTGGTTGCAATTTCGTATGTCGAAGATGTGGACAGAAGGTCAAAGGGCAACACTTCGTGTATACAGGCTACGCCAAAATTGTTGTTCGCAATGAGATCATTATCGACCTGTGTTTTAAAATCGGCGATGCTGGCATTTTCATTGTCGATAGATCGGGGATATGTCCAAGTGAGCAAATCGGAGTTCACAGAAAACCACTGCGTTCCACTCAGGGAAGCTGCATTGGACAATCCGCCGCATTGACGTCCGGCAATGAACAGCGATGCCGCCACATTATCTACAGTTTCATTGTGCAGGCAACTGGGATAAGCATGTGTCAAACACGGCTTACCAATGTTGGTTTCGATGTTCTGCTTGTCTTTTTTCAATTCATTGATCAGCACGTCATAGCTTGCGGTGGTCAGGTTCGGGTGTGTGAGTGAATGCGAAGCCACTTCGTAGCCGTTGTCTGACATAGTTTTGAAGTCTTCCCAATAGCCGTACCGCTCTTTCTGCGTCTGCCCTTTGTTCACCAGATTGCCCGAGTTGACAAAGAACGTGGCGGGAATGTCATTCGCCTGCAAGATGGGATAGGCATAGTCATAGTGTGCCTTGAAACCATCGTCGAAAGTGAGTGCAATGGCAGATTTGACATTGTTATACCATTTTTTCACACTCGCTTCGGAACTGCTGCCGATGCGTTCGAATCGGAAATTTCTGAAACGGTGAAAAGTGACATAATTGGCGTTATGCTGACTGTCGGCCTGTCCTGTTTCGTCTTCCCAAGCCGTACGCGAAACAGCGATGATGTCGTTGCCGTCAAACAGCCAGTCCAGATATTGGAAGCCGTGTGTGTTCACATCCGGATGATGCAGCAAAGTGTCTTTGATGTTCCACGTTCTCAGATCGTCCGACCAAGACAAAACAATAGTGTTTCGGATACGTTCATTGTTGGAACTCAATGCTTTTGATTCATCTAGGACAAAGTTACTCAATGTCCAATATTTATTGCTGATGCTATCGTAGCGGATCGTAAATTTTTTCAGCGCACCGGGAAGTGAAACAAAGCCTGCCGAAGAATTGAAGCTGGCAGTTTTTCCATCGGGAGCAACATCCACGATGGCTGCTATGTTGTCGGGTGAATAATTGACACGGAGAATGTCCTTCATTGAGCCGTCTTTTGCGACAACAGCATTGCCTTCGAGCCATGCATTGCCATAATTGCCGGGACCTGCATCAAAAACCACTCTGTTAGAAAACGTCCAGTTTGCAGCATTCAGCAAGTCGGCATTTTCATCGACCGACATCATAAAGGCTTTGAAATTTCCCCACGATCCGTTTGGTTCGCCTCTTTCTTCCATTGCCCGCCAATATTTTCCATTGTGTATGGTCACAGGCACAGGAGCGCAGTGATAATATCCCTGCAACAACAATCCTGTGCTGCTGTCGGTAGGATCAGTCCACGTCACACCGGCATCGAGCGATTTCAAAATCACCGTATTACCATATTCTGTTCCGTTCACACGCACACCTAACAAATACACTTCATTGCCTCTGCGGAATATGGTAGACCATTTAAGATCCAATATCTCTGCA
Source organism: Dysgonomonas sp. (assembly GCA_047974325.1). Lineage (GTDB taxonomy): Bacteria > Bacteroidota > Bacteroidia > Bacteroidales > Dysgonomonadaceae > QVMP01. Next base: position 23,097 of record JBKECE010000221.1, read on the forward strand.
ATACCTGTCCATGTTTTGCCTCTGTCAGTCGATTTATAGACAAATGTTTCGGTGCGTGTGCCGAAATAGTCGTGCGAAGCCAGATATGTACCGTCTGCCATCACTACAATACTAGGTGATCCGATATATATTTTCGTTGCCGCTTTTGAGTTGTGTATTACCACTCCGGGAGGCGGAACGAAATCTGTAATTGTGGTGTATGTGATGCTGGGCGATATCACCAATATTCCTTGCCAAGATGTGGTTTTGAGGCTGATCACCTGATCTTTTACTACAGCTTTTTTATACAGAGTGAAAGTCGTGCTTGTGGGATCGTTATATCCGAAGGTGATACCATCGATCTTTGTCCATTCAGATACATCAAAATATTTATCTTCACTCGATACGGCAATATAAAGATCACCATCTGCCTGAGGTGTCACCTGCAACGCCGGAGCTGCTCCACCGTTGTAACGGGTAAACATATTTCCGCTTATGGCTGCCGGAATGGTTCCGTAAACATAAGTTCTGTTGTTGTATGCCAAGGCTCCTGTTTTCAAAATATCAGTGGTCATGGAACCAATAGATTCGATTGATACAGATACAGCCTGAATCGGAGTTTGACCCTCAATAGTGAGATTCGGTGCAATAACAACTGCTCCCGAAAACACATTCGGCTGAACAATGCTCACCCACGTATTCGCCGCCACGGTCTTTTTATAGAATGCAAATTTTTCCTGTGCATTTGTGCCATAAGTCAAGCTATAACCATCGACCAAAGTCCAGCCGTTGGTTGTGGCCCATTGTGCGCAGATATCCGGTTTTTCCAAATTAGACACCATAACATAAATGTCTCCGGCTGTCGCACTTTTCACAGACAAGGTCGGCAACGGCCCGGGCAAATAAGTGGAATTCCCATTGATACGCGTAAATTTCCATCCTGCAAAATCAGTCGGTATCGTCTTGAGTAACATTGCCGGACGATTCAGAAAAGTTTGCGCACCTTCGGTCAAAGCTGCAATTTCAAAATTAGTTCCTTTCACTTCCAGATTGGGTGCAACTATCGCTGCTTGCGAAGCTCCACACCAAAAAGCCAAAAGAAACAGCAAAAACAATAATTTGTGCTTCATGTTTATATTAATTTAATTATAATAATCTGTAATACAGTCATTTAATCTACAACAACTATTAAATATTTAATATATTTTAACAAAAAAGTATTCATTCGTCATCATACCTCCTCAACCTTCTAATTTTTATCAAAAATGCTGAGATTCCACTCATTTTTCCATTTCAAATACGGCAGACCTTCACCATCAAAGTGCAATGGTAGCCAGATATAGCGTCCATCGCTGGGTTTTTGTGGAGTCCAACGGTCGGCCATAAAGATGAAGGCATCTTTTTTTCCCTCAACAGGCAGAATATAAGTGCTCTGGCTATGAAAGGTCAGATCGGCATCTTTACCTTTGCAAGGATTGCCATAACTTGTCCACGCTCCCATAATAGAATCGGCAGCAAACAGCCGTGCAGCATTGGGATCCCAGCCTGTGCAACCGGATGTTATCATAAAATACCTTCCATCTTTCTTGAAAATTGCCGGAGCTTCGTTGTGCCCTCCAGGAAATATTCGGATGTATTGCCCTATATGGGACATGTAGTCGTCCGTAAGGCGGGCTATATGCAGAGTCAGATTTTCTTCCGACGAATAGATATGATAAGCCGTGCCATCATCGTCCACAAAGAGAGTCATATCACGCGACATTTGTCCCGTTTCCAAGTCACGGCGGACAAAGATTCCATTTTCCACAGCCTCATACCATGCCGGTGTCCACCAATGCTCTAAAACAGTTTTCGATGAGATATTCTTATCCAGATCCGGCATATTCAGGGGATATATATTTGCATTGGGACGAAACGAGCGGATATATTTGTAAGGCCCTTCGGCCTTTTTGCTCGTGGCAACGCCCACTCTAGCCGCACCATAGCCCTGACCTTTCAATTCGAGGTGGAACCACATCACAAATGTTTTTGTCTTTGTATTATAAATAACCTTGGGACGCTCTATGATACAGCCCTGCACAATATCTGATTTTTCATCACGCGACACGGACAGAGCTGTGCCACGGTTTTTCCAGTTATACAGATCATCCGACGTATAGCAACTCACACCCACCATAGCCGAATTGGTCGTATCCGACTTTGACTCACCAAACCAATAATAAGTGCCGTCATGATAGAGTACTCCACCTCCATGTGCATTGATGTGACTGCCATTATTATCACTCCATAGCTGCCCGGGATGAAAAGATTGCAGTTTGCCTTGTCCGAAACTGATGTTTAAGAATAAAAGGGAAGTTATTGCAAATAGAAATCTCATTAGTACGTTTTTATTGATTGATAAATATTTTGGATACCTGCTTGGTGTTGTTTTGTTTTGTCTGGACAAAATATACACCATTGCTGAGTGATGACAGATTGAGTTGGGCATTACTGCGATCAACCTTCTTGGCAAGTATGATCTCTCCCGTCGATTGGTATATCTTCACATCGAAAGCATTTTCTGATGCATTCCCAAAATAAAGGATATTCCCTATTTGTTTTATATTTTGACTTTCTGGTACTACTCCACTGACAGATGCTCCATTTTTCTGGTAAACACGTGCATAATCGACATAATAAGTTGCCGGAAATTTGGTGTCGTCTATCGTTCCACCATTGATTCCTCCCAGCGCCAAGTTGAGCAGCAAATAGTGAGGTTGGTGAAAAGGATTAGAGCCGTCAGCATTGATTGTGACAGACAAATCAATACTGTTCAGCAATTCGTCGTCAAGATAAAGTTTTATATAATCTTCAGTCCAGTCCATACGCCAAATATGAAATTTATTCGCCCAATCTGCATCTTTTGCAATGAAATGCGACATCGGTGTCTGGCTCGATTTCCATTTGGCAACCCACCTTCGGTCTGTGCCCCAAGCTGCATTGGCCAGAATAGAATTTGCATAATATTCCATTATGTCGATTTCTCCGCATGATGGCCATTCGCGGTCAATTCCGAGTGTCCAGATGGCAGGCCATGAACCTTGAAAAACCGGAATCTTTGCCCGAATCTCGAACCGTCCAAAAAGCCATGAATGAGATTGGGAAGTATTGATCGACGATGATGTATAATTCACAAACTGACGATTCTGCCGCCAATCGGAACTTGAGGAATTGTAGTTCGGATTATTGAATGTTTCTTTACGCCCTTCTATTTGCAAAAGCCCATTTGCACAACTCGTATTATCCGATTGATACCATTGCATCTCTTCGTTCCTCACAAAGCCTGTTTCGTAATACCAATCTGCTGTATTGGGTTTTGCTCCTATATTGAACTCATCAGACCAAACCAATGAATAGCCTTCCTGTTCTGCTGGAGGATTGGGATCGGCTGCATAAGGATCTATATCTGCAAAGAGATTGAACACATTGGCAACAAATAATAAAGACAGACATATATAAGATTTTTTCATTGTTTTCCCTTTTTTATTTTCAGTCGTGACCCTTCTCTTTTTAAGGTAGCACAACCCTTCAGTGCGATGTCTAAAGAGTTGTGCTGAAAACTATAATATTACGTTCAAAGAATTATTTAACTAAGAATTTGATGTTCCGGCTACCTATTTTGGCAATATAAGCACCTTTGTTTAGATTCACCGGATATGATTGTGTTCCGTTCACATGAATGGATTTCAGCAATGCTCCTGTCACTGAATATACTTGCAACAATTGGTTTTGAGCATTTTCCACAGTCAGTTGTCCGTTTGCGTAATAAACAGATGATGCAGATGCACTTGGAGTGGTGATGCTGAGAGGCGATTTGAATGGAGCATAAGCACCAGACAAGTCATAATTGACATATTCAACGTCTATGTTTGCATCTCCTTTTCCGAATGCTTTTCCAAAGCTCAGATATGGCAAAATAGTGGCATCTTCGGCTTCGGTCAATTCCACATCGTCCAGAGCAACAGTAGTACCATTATTCCACTCCCATGCACTAAACAGAACCGGAGTTCCATCTGTTGGAGCTGTAAAACTAACACTCTTATCAGCCCATGTTGTAGAAGCAAGTGCATCCCATGGCCCAGCCAGATAAGTTGCATTATTATCTAAAGAAAGACCCCAACGATAATTGCTTCCACCAAGTTTGATGTGTTTAAATTTAAATTCATAATTACCAGCATCAACATTTGTTTGATATTGTGTCACTAATACCTGTCCATGCCATGCACCTAATTGCAAAGAATGTGTTCCTGTGTTAGCGGCATTGTCTATGACGGCCACTCCCCATCCTGTAGGGCTTGTCCAACCGGTGGATGTTCCATCTTCAAAACCTCCGTTGTCGATCATATTATTTTTCTTCATTCCGGCAGTGAGATCTTTGGTTGCTACATATTCTTTATCTATATAAATATTCACTTTACCATCTTTCACTGCATAACGATATACATGGAAATCTGTTCCAATAGGATTTTGAGTCACATAAGACGCAGGAGCGTTTGCCAATGCATAGTCAGACAGATTTGTTGTGTTGGCAGCAATGCGAAATCCATTCTTGCTCGCATCACGGGCTTCTATATCCAATCCACGACCGGCAGAACTGTTCACTTTGGCTTTCACCTCAATCGAATATTCGGTAGGCATTGTAGCAAGATCTATTTTTGTAACATTCCTGGCATCTGTTGCAGACGTTATGTTTGTTGTTGCAGATGCAGAAATAACATCACCGGCAACAGTTTCCATTTCTTTTTCAGTCAACGAAGGAGCTGCGAAAGTTGCTGTAACTGGCAGATTCTTTGCTGCTGAACCACTCGTAAATACAATGTTATCTGAAATTGAGGCAAACTCGGTGAAAGTGACCGTAACCGCTGCTCCATTGGCTGTTGCAGGCAAGGTTGCAGGGTCTACCGTAATTCCAAGAGGTGCTGCTATGGTGATTGGGTCGGTCAGTTCTGTTCCCGATACAGAAATTTTTTGTGTGCGCTTGAAAGAATCGAAAGTCAGTGCACCCACAGATGTTATGATGGCCGGCTGAGGTTCCGCTGTTTTAACCAAACGTAAATTGTCAATATACATATTAAATTCGGCGGAAACATTTGCATTGTTATTTGCAAAAACGATATAACAGTCAGTTGCCGAAGCCACGAAACTAAATGTCCCGGTCTTAACAGGCTGTGTCGTTGTGATGTCTGATGTTGTTTCTGTTGTGTACACGGCATTGCTTATTGCAGAAGAAACAGAAGCGTTGGCTGTTGCAGCAGCAAATACTTTTGCAATGTCGGCAGCAGTGAGTGCTCCGTCTTGCTTATAATCAAAGCTGAACTGATAAGTGGCTCCTGCTTTCAGTCCCGATACATGTGTGCTGATGGAGTTATATCCATAAGTTCCCGTTCTGAAACGTAGGTAGAAACAATTGTTTCCTACTGTCTGCATTCCGTTCGACAAAATACGTGAACCAGCTCCTCCACCCATGGATGCCGATTTATCGTTAACCCAAGTTCCCAACGGCATAGCACCCACTCTTGCAGATTCAAAACTACCATCAACAAAATTATTTTGATATACATCAGAGGCTTTCACGAGTTTGAACAAACCATTGGCTGCATTATTAGCTTTATTGCAATAAAGAGCCGATCCATTCGCTGTAGCATCTGATGCCAAATAAGCGCTTGCTGTCACCGATAGGCGGATATTATCAAAAGTGGAACCCGAAATAACCCATGTGGAACTGGTTCCATTGATTGCATCCTGATAGATCGTAGTCCATGCATCAGAAGTCGATTTATTCAGATACTTCCCATCCGCATTTTTTATGTAATATGTGTCAGCTGTGCCGGTCGAAACAAACTCAAATAATTGAGAATTCACATAATCGGCATTGCTGACTGTGGGCTGTGTTCCCACAGCTCCAATAACATTCTGAGTTGTAGTCAGATTCTGTACAATGTAATACTTTTCTCCAGCCACAGGCGTAAATGCTGCCTGCAGATTAAGAACCACTGCCATGATAAGGCAAAATGAGATAAATGTTACTTTTTTCATAATGGTATAGGTTAAGATTTTATTGAATATTTGTTCTGAAAGGTGCTAAAGGATAGTCGTCTGTCGAGAAAGTGTTTGGAACAGCATAGTTTTTCCAGAAATAACGGGCTGCAACAGGAACAGCCACATTGTCTGACCAAAGAAGTATAGTGTTTCCTTCTATCTGTGCATTAGCATTGTAATAGGTGCCATCCGCACCGGCAATTTCAAATAGCTGAGGTGCATCGCCAGACGATATTTTCAGTCCGTTTTCGGCATGATCAAAATAGACGCGGATTTTATTGCCTTCCACAACCATAGACCGATATGTGGGACTGGCATACGTTTTATTCAATCCATATATTTTAGCCAATGCAATGTCACCAAGCCTGTTTCCAACCGGAAATTTTGCCTTTGGATGTATATTAGATTCTTCGCCACAGTCAATTGTCACAGCCAAACCCGAATTTGAAAGTTCGTTACTGATGCTTTGTTGTATTTCCCTGAAACGTGTCCAAGTATCGGAATAACTTGTCAACTGAACAATGTAGAAAGGCAAATAGTCGTTTTTGAAATCGGTACGCCATCCTTTGACCATTGCTTTCAGCAAAGTACTATAAGTGTCTTGATGCCCCACATTGTTTTCGCCCTGATACCAAATGAATCCGGCAACTTTGTATGGTAGCAGAGGATACACCATTGCGTTATACAAGCATCCGGCCTCCCTGCCTGAAGGTGTTCCATAGGCATTCTGCACACTTGATGACAATGATTTGAAAACACTGGGACTAGTCCACTCTTCTGCGGCAGTTCCTCCTTCGTATACACCTATTATTCCGATGGGAATATTAAGTTCGGTCTGTAGCTTGCGTGCAAAATAGTAGCCAACAGCAGAAATATGCTGCATATTATCAGGAATAACACCTTGCTTCCATTCACCGCCCGATATTGAATCCTGCGCAGCAGAGTTTCGCACTTGTGGCACTTCAAAGAAATGAATATTGCTATTGTTGTCACCACTCACATTCCACATATCTGCTTCGCCAAGACGGAGTTTCATATTGGACTGTCCGGAGCAGATCCAGACCTCTCCAATTTTGACATCGCTGATTGTTTTTGTATTCACCTGAATCGTATACGGACCTCCGGCCTGAGGTGTAGCCAGATCAGCAATCCATTTACCTTTGGCATTGGCAGTCACTTCCTTGGTTGCATTATTCCACGAGGTGGTGATCACGACTTTACTGCCCGGAGTAGACCATCCCCAAAAAGGTGCTATTGTTTCGCGTTGCAACACCATTCCATTCGCAAAGAAACGGGGCAAAATAACGTCTGCAGTCTGTGCATTGAGCAGAAGCACCAGTTGCAAAAAGATTGTTACTAAATATATTTTTTTCATTTTGTTTTGTTTTTAATAAAATCCCGGTTTATTTTTTCAATACACGCAAAGCAGACGATCCACCGTCTTCAAAAGAAATGTTAAGCAAATAGACTCCTCTGTTCAGCATTGCCAGAGACAATATTTTGGAGGTTTCACCATTGACCGATGCTTTGTAAACTGTTTTTCCTGCAAGATCGACCAGCGTCAATTGTTCCATAGCTTTGGGTGCACTCACTGTGAGCATATCCACAAATGCCGATGGATACGCTATGCAGACAACTCTGTCGGCTCCATTGCCGTCAATGCTGTTTAAACTTGCCGATACTGTAATTGTAGCTGACACTTTTTTGGTGATAGTTCCTTTCTTAACGATTAGTTCAACAACAGCCGTCCCGATGGAATCTGCTTTGAGATTGCCTTTATCATCTATTTTCACGGCATTTCTGTTGTTGCTCCAGATCACGGCATCGTGACCATCAATCACAGCATAGCTTCCGTCCGTATATTTAACCGTGAACACATAAGTCGATTTGGTATTCGGCGTCAAAGTTGTTTGCAATGGAGTCAAAACTATACTTTCCAAGTCGATGACAGTGACTGTTACCGTATCTTTCAACGTTTTTCCAAATACAGTTGCTGCAACTTCCACTTCTGCCACCCCTGAAGCTTTGCCAAGGATGGTTCCGTTTGCATTCACCTGCACTTTTTCAGGCGACAAACTTGTGTAGGCAATTGCCAAATCTTTGCTATCAGGATTTGTATTATCACTCATTTTGACAGTGAGCTTTGAGCCTGCAGCTTCTCCGGCCAATATGGTCGGACTATATGCACCGGCATCTATACTTGCCAGATTGTATTCTATCAGATTGAAATCGACTGTATCTTTCAGTGTCACTGTGTTGAGTTGCACAACAACTTCGACTTTACCGCTTCCCGGCTGTAAAGCTTCTGCCAAACCTGATGCATCCACCGATAGGTAAGACGGAGTCAGCGATGTGTACACTATATTGGCAATGCTCAAATCAGCATTCGAATTGTCCGAAAGTTTTCCTGTTACATTTATCTGTGCCGTTTTATGAGTCTTCAGATTAGCATCTGCCGTTATGGCTTGTATGCTTTGAAGCACCACACTGGCATTGGTTATCATTGATCGGTCAAACAGATCAATGCTCTGCTGAAGTCTGGCATAAGCCAAATCCACACTGTCAGGGTCTGTGATATAGTTGCTTGCAACGACACTCACTTCATTGATTATGGCAGTGAACAGATCTTTTGCATATTGCGGATATTCACCGTTTGCTGAACCAACCTGTGCTGCGTTATTCTTTGTTGTTGCTGTGTTTATCAGTGTTGTAAGGTCTGTACCCAACACCGGTTTATAAGCACTACCATTTAAGAAAGAGATTTTTCCTAAATTGACGTCCGAAGTGTTCGCCGAATACAAATTACCAAATTGAACATAAGGATCTCCGGCAGTGCGTGTGAGGCGAATATCATCAAAATAGATTGTAAAATTTCCGTCACTTGTCCATCCATTATGATAATAAAGAGATATATCATTAGTGGTTGCACTGGTTGTGAATGTGCAGGTATATTCTTTCCAGCCTTCTGTCACCGGAAGGTTTCCGACCTGAATACCATCTACCCAGACCCCACCGTTCATTTGTTTCTGTCCCCAAGCACTAACGATTTCCAGACTAGCCCAATATTTGAGAGTATAAGTTGAATTGGGTTGCACTTTTATGACTCCCATAAAACGCCCGTTCCAACCATTTTCCCATTTCATGGATTTGCTGCCCGAATGCTTGTTGGTCGATACCACAGAAACACCCGTGTAACCGTCGTGACCCCACAGAATACCTGCTTCATCCGAACTGATACGTTCAAAACCGCCGTCCGTAATGGTATCTGTCGGTTGAATGCTCAGTGGCGCTACCAAATCAAAATTCTTGTATAAGGCAGCATCATTGCCATCTACCACAATACGGTATTTATTCATCGCAGAGACTGACGTCGCAGCAACTGTCGTATTGCGGTTTACATCTATAACTTCTCCGTTTTTGATGTTAAGTTTTATTTGCTTGCCTCCATTGAAACGAAGATCTAATCCAAATGCTGCCGTATCGGTGAGTTGCTCGCCATGAATATCGAAACTAAATTTGTCCTGAGGCACAAAATCAGTTCCTTTGAGCAGGTAACCATAAATAGAATTATCAACAGATTTGATGTTCAACTTGCCGTTTTGAACCTTGACCGAACTTTTTTCGGGCGATTTATAAAAGTCCGACCATTGAGGTGTTGTACTTGACGGAAGTCCCGATTCCGGATTATAGATAACATTCGAGGATGTCGATCCGGGTTGCCATGCAGCCATCTGTGCCTGCAAACCCATTGCTGAGCATAGACCGACTAATACGAATATGTTTTTACTTTTTTTCATATATATGTATTTTTTTGATTTTATAAGGTCTGATGTTTTCTTACCAACCCGGATTTTGTTTCAATTTCGGATTTTTGAATATTTCGGTCTGAGGAATCGGATAAAAATACATTCTGTCTTCCCATACCCTGTCATTGGTTTCGTATGTAGAATATTTATTTTTATTCGTAGCTGCATCTTTCACAATTTTCAACCGGATTATTTTTGTTGTTTCAGGTCCGATCTTCCAGCGTCTGATATCCCAGAAACGATGATCTTCGAAAGCCAGTTCAGCCATTCGTTCTTTGCGTAACTTGGCGGTGAAATCATCCACACTTGTAACATCTGCGGCCAAATACCCTGCCAATCCGAGCCCTCCACGGGCACGAACCTTGTTCAGGGAAGCCAATGCGGTCATATTCAAACCAAGATTATTGTCTGTTGTGTTCCAATCACCATAGGCCTCAACCATGGCTTCGGCATAGTTCAAATAAACTTCGGCAAAACGGAACAACGGGAAAGTATGACGCGAGCTGGTTGTCGATGCTGATGTAAGGCTCACATCCTTGTTGAGAAATTTTTTCAGATAGTAACCTGTTTTTGTCGCTCCATTCGTTGGCAGACCATTGGGCGAACCTTCTGAAATATCTACCTTGGAATTGTAGCAAAACAAAGTTCCGTCAGCAACCACATTCAACATAAGCCGGGGGTCACGTTCCGATGTGAAAGGATTCTGAGGATCATAGACCTTTCCTCTCATCATTCCATAGCAGTCAGCCAGATTCTGAGTCGGACAGTTTCCGGTGTTGCCACCTTCGAACCCGATTGGGAAATTGTATCTCTCTGGCGAATTGGAATTGTCGCGACGCGCTGCAAATATAACTTCTGCCAGAGCAAAATTGTCAGTAGAAGCCACAGATGCATATGCAGGTAATGAGGACACACCGAAAATTGCAGCTGAATCTATCAATGCTTTTGCAGCCTGAGCCGCCCTTATCCATTTTTGCTGATCATGTTCCGGATTGTGCAATTTACTTGCCGCATATAATAGAACCCTCGATTTGAGAGCCATTGCCGCCGCCTTGGTTGCTCTGCCGGTTTCTAACGAATACAAGCTATCATAGACAATGGGTAAGTGTTGTTTTGCGATGTCGCATTCTTTCACAATAAACTCGACCACGCTGTCGAAAGGAACTTGCTCCACATTGTTTGCTTCTTCGGGTGTCATCACCTTTTCCACCACGGGAATATTATTGTACCGTTTCAGAAGTTCAAAGTGATAATAGGCACGCAGGAACCTCATTTCCCACTGCAAATTGTTGTAGATGCGCATATTCAATTTATAGTCCTGCGCATACTGTTCTTCCGGAAAAGTTAAGCCTACGCCGTTTTCCAGAAATACATTTGCAGCCCTTATTCCGGCATACATCCTTCCCCACTGGTCGTCAACCGTGTTTGTTGCACTCCATGTGCCATTGTAGAAAGTATGCACTGAAGATGTAGGCCATACATATTCAGCTTCGTCGCAACCCGCCGACCGAGATGCACCTCCCAGCAAATTGTCAGAAGAGCTTGTGGCCAGATAATCACTCGGCAAATAACTGTATACATATGTCGCTGTCTGAAAAGCTCTGCTGTAGGTATCAAATGCACCTTTTTTTGTGTAGTCCGAATTTTCATCATAATTGAGAAAATCGTTACACGAAACTAAGGCTGCGGCTAATAAAGCCATTAAAAGCAATTTGGTTTTCATACGATTGTTTGTTTTTTATTTTAGTGTATATGAAACTCCACCCTCTAAAGCTTCCGTTTTTTCGGACGTTTCGAATATTTCGGATATTTGTTCCATAACATATTATTATTTAATCCTTTGCTATTAGAAATCAATCTTAGCTCCAATGTTTATAGACGATATTGACGGATAGAGACTACTGGTTCTGAAACTTTCTGGGTCTACGTCTTTTATCTTGTCTATAGTCAACAGATCTGTGCCTCGCAGGTATAGTTTCACAGCCTCAAGTTTGATGGAACTGAGCCATGACTGTGGCATTTTGTAATAGACCTCGCAATGCCTCAACTTGAGAAACGAAGCATCTGCGATCCACGTAGAATTCACCACATAGTTGTTATCATTGGTGTTCATTGTCAACCTCGGATATTTTGCATCCGGATTCTCGGCAGTCCAACGATTTTCATAATAGAGTTGCGACAGGTTTCCATTATTGACCAAAGGTTTGTATTGGCTATTGTTGAGCAGATATGCGCTGTAATTGCCAACGCCCTGAAACATTGCATCAATGCCAAAACCTTTGTATTCGGCTCCTACATTGAATGAGTAATTTATTTCAGGTATGAGTGTGCTATAACCCAAAGCCACACGGTCGTATGAGTCTACAACAGCATCGTTGCCGTATGTGTTTGCATATTTAAAATCACCGGGCACAACAGGATACAAAATCTGAGTAGGGCTTCCCGCTATTTCCGCTGCATCCTTGAACAAGCCTAACACCTGATAACCTATCGGTTGTCCCACTGATTTACCTGTTTGCTTGGCAGCTTCGTTCGGATAATACCCTTCACCCATTTCAATGATTTTATTCCTTGTGAATGTGAAATTACCTCCAGCCGACATTGTCAGCTCATTAATTGTTTTGTGGAAATTCAATCCCAATTCGATTCCTTTATTATCTACCGCACCAATATTTTCATAAGGTAAGAACTGATCCAGATTGTAATAATCCGGAGTCAAACCCAACACCGCAGATGTTGTGCCGGATGTGTTCACCAAAATATCACGGGTTTTGTGCATAAATACATCGACAGTAACATCAAACATATTCAGCAGACTTGCATCTACACCTACATTGTATTTGTACGTTTTCTCATAAGTCAGATTGCTGGATTGGAGACGCAGTTCTCCCAAACCGCCATATCCTGAATACGAATCACCGAAGATAGCACCGCCTTTTCCTCCAAAATATTGGGTTTCAAGATTGTGCGCTCCTGACGGTAGCATATCATTGCCTGTGATGCCTGCCGATGCTCTGATTTTAAGCAGATTGACCGCCTTCACATCTTTCAGGAATGCTTCGTTGGAAGCTATCCATCCGGCCGACAATGAAGGGAAATAGCCATATCGGTTGCTTTCGGGCAAAAGATTACTTCCGTTGACAGTGAACACTCCATCTACAAAATACTTGTCGTCATATCCATAATGCATATAAGCGGCCAGACGAAGTCTGTTGTAAGTATTGTATTGTCCGGGATTGACAGATTGATTAACGGCAGCAATCAACGACGCTTTGATATTCGATTTTTCGAATGTATTATCGTAATCGGCTTGTCCTACAAAATTATAAGTCTGCCATTGTGATCCCAGATATTTGTATCTGCTCGGTGTTGTGTTCTTGCCCACAACGCTGGTAGTGACACCATTTGGATTTCCGCTCGCATCAAACAATACAGTGTTGATTTCGGATTCATAGTCCTGATCTTGTCCTTCCATATAGGCTGCATAAGTGTCCAAGCCTATCC